>NC_015437.1:696666-1045000 GCF_000208405.1 Selenomonas sputigena ATCC 35185
GGCAAGGTCGTGCGTCGCGCCGATGAAGTCAAGCTCCGCTTCTTCTTCGCCGCGTATTACATAAATATCCAGTCCTGTGCGTGTTTTGATTTCCGCGATTGCCTCGCGGCTGTTCGCGGCGTTCCTCAGAGCGCCCGTTGTGAAAATCGAGACGTTCTCGATGTGCAGCGCCGCAAGGAACTTTTGGAAATCTTCGAGCGCGTAGACGAGCCGCTTGATGCCGCGCTCTTCGAGCACGTTGTCGTGCATAAACGAGGCGAGTCCCACCGTCGTGTCCTTTTTCTTCATGATTTGCTCCACGGCGCTGTCCTTGATTTGGTAGACCGCCATGCGCACGGTGTTGGAGCCGATGTCGATGATTGCGTGTATCATGGGAATCCTCCGTTATTTGCCAAAAAGGTCGAAGAGCTGCTTGCCGATGAGCACGGTCGTCACGGCGATGAAGAGCGGCCGTACATAGGAACTTCCCTTCTTGATGGCGAGGCGCGCGCCGCACCAGGCGCCGACGATCATGGATATGCCCATGGGGATGGCGTAGGTGAAATCGACGAGACCGAAGTAGGCGAAGAGCACCACGGCGGCGAGGTTGCTCGCAAAATTCAGTGCGCGCGCGTTTGCCGCCGCGCCGAGAAAGTCGAAGCCCACGAGCAGGAAGGCGAAGAGCATGAAGGAGCCTGTACCCGGTCCGAAGAAGCCGTCGTAGAAGCCGAAGGTGAAGGCGACGACGACGGAGAGCAGGAGAACGCGGCGCGTCATGCCACGGTACTTGTTCTCGCGTCCCCAGTCGCGGCGGAATATGCTGTAGAGGAGCACGAGTGCGAGCATGACGACGACGAGAGGGCGCAGGAAGTCGGGCGGCACCTGCCGCACGACGAGCACGCCGACGGCGGAGCCGAGGAGCGTGATGGGAAAGAGCAGGCGGATGAGCTTCATATCGACCTTGCCGCTCTTGATGAAGGAGATGAAGCTCGTGCACGCGCCCATGACGGCAGCCGCCTTGTTCGTGCCGAGCACCTCTAGGAGCGGCAGCCCCGTCATCATCAGCGCAGGGATGGAGATCAGCCCGCCGCCGCCGACGACAGCGTCGATGAACGCTGAAAAAAAGCCCATGATGCAGATGAAGAGCAGCATTTCCAAGCCCATGATTCAAGCCTCCCCACTAATGTTGTATTTATATAGTACTATGAAAGTCCAAGAAGTCAAGCCCGAAGGGCGCAGACTGATTGGCAACTTTCGTTAAGGGCGGCGCACAATGTCCACAAAGTGGACGTTTGTGCGTGTAGTTTACTATGAAAGTCCAAGAAGTCAAGCCCGAAGGGCGCAGACTGATAGGGTAACTTTCATTAAGGGCGGCGCACTTTTGTCCACAAACCTCTGCCGCGGCAGGAATTTCCTGCCGTGCGGCGAATAGAAATCTGTCAAGATCAAAGAGCGCATGCGGAAGGTGAGGGGAAGCAAGTGACGGAAATCGTGGAAGAGAAACTCAGACTGCTGCCGGATTCGCCTGGCGTCTACATCATGAAGGACGCGAAGGGGCGCATCATCTACGTTGGCAAGGCCGTCGTCCTCAAGAACCGCGTGCGGCAGTACTTCCAGAGCGGCAAGCACCAAGCGCCGAAGGTGCGAGCCATGGTCGCGAAGATTGCCGACTTCGAGACGATTCTCACACATTCGGAGGTCGAGGCGCTGATTTTGGAGTGCAACCTCATCAAGAAGCACCGCCCGCGCTACAACATCAGCCTCAAGGATGACAAGAGCTATCCGTACCTCAAGGTCACACTGGCCGACGAGTATCCGCGCGTCGTGGTCACGCGGCGCGTTACGAAAGACGGCTCGCGCTACTTCGGCCCCTATACGTCGGCAGGCGCGATGCACGAGAGCGTGAAGCTCCTGAAGAGACTCTTCCCGCTGCGCACATGCAAGAACATGAAGGTCGAGCGTCCATGCTTGGAGTATCACATCAAGCGCTGTCTTGCGCCGTGCTGCGAGCCGGTCGACAAGGAGGAGTACGGCGCGATGATCCGCGAGGTATGCCTGTTCCTCGAAGGTCGGACGGAGCAGGTGGAAAAGGAGCTTTCGCGCCGCATGACGGAGGCGGCGGAGGACTACGACTTCGAGCGGGCGGCGCGTCTGCGCGATCAGATCGCCGCCGTGCGCAAGGTGGCGGAGAAGCAGAACATCGTGACGGGATCGGGCGACCAGGATGCCATTGGCATGGCGCGATCGGGGTTAGGTGCGGTCGTCATGGTCTTTCTCATACGCGCGGGCAAGATGGTCGGGCGCGAGCACTTTCTGCTCTCGGGCAGTGAGGAGGAGACGGACGAGGCGCTTCTTACGGCATTTTTGAAGCAGTACTACCATCGCGCGGCATTCGTACCGCGCGAGATCCTGCTGCCGTTTCCCATCGAGGAGACGGAACTTTTGGAGGGTTGGCTCGCCGAGCGCAAGGGGGCGAAGGTGGCGCTCGCCGTACCGCAGCGCGGCACGAAGCACGACGTCGTCGAAATGGCTCGCTCCAATGCTGAGAAGTACCTCACGGACGAGGCCGCGCGCATCGAGCAGGCGAACGATCAGACGCTCGGCGCGGTCCGGGAGCTTGGCCGCTATCTCGGACTCAAGGAAGAGCCGATGCGCATGGAGTGCTTCGACATCTCGCACAATCAAGGCTCGGAGACGGTCGCCTCGATGGTCGTCTTCGAGGGCGGTTTGCCGAAGAAGTCCGACTATCGGCGCTTCAAGATCCGAAGCGCCGAGGGAAAGCCCGATGATTTCCTTTCGATGCGCGAGGTGACGGAGCGTCGCTACACCAAGCTCGCGGAAGACGAAATGCCCGACCTCATCATCATCGACGGCGGCAAGGGTCAGCTTTCGTCCGCACTGGAAATCATCCGCGGCGCAGGCCACTTGACCGTGCCCGTCGTCGGGCTTGCCAAGCAGTTCGAGTACATCTTCACCGAGGGCAGTTCCGATCCCGTGATCCTGCCGCGCCGCAGCCAGGCGCTCTACCTCATCGAGCGCATTCGCGATGAGGCGCACCGCTTCGCCATCACATACCATCGCAAACTGCGCGGCAAGCGCAACCTTGTCTCCGTGCTCGACCATATCGCGGGCATTGGCCCCAAGCGGCGCAAGGCGCTCTGGAATCATTTCGGCACGATCGCGAAGATCAAGGCAGCGAGCGTCGAGGAGCTTGCCGCCGTCGACGGTATGACGCTTCCCGCAGCCGAAGCCGTGAAAAATTTCTTCCTCGCGCAGGAGAAGATGCTTGCGGGAGAGGAATAAAGAATAAAGCCGCGCCTCCTTTGTCAGGGCGCGGCTTTTCGTGTGCTCATGATTGGCTTATGCCAAGTTCACGCATCAGGGCATTTTGCAAAATGTTTGAGAAGTTGATATTGCGCTCGGTGGCCAGTGTGTCGAGCCAGCGGGGAATGGAAAGGTTTTTGCGCACGGCTTTTGTGTCGTGCTGTTTGCGGTAGGCAAGCGTGTCTGCGCCAATCAACGTCAAGAAGTCGCCATGCTCGACATTGAGTTTCTGCAAAGGCGACGGCTCGGGGATGGGCATACGTTCCTCTTCCATGTGCCAAAGCATGAGGTTCAATGCGTCCGCAGCCATGTCCATTCCTTCAGCGATGGAACTCCCCTGTGTGAAGCAGCCGTCGAGGTCGGGAAAAGAGATGAAGAAGATGCCGTCGTCTTCCGGATGGAACAGTGCAGGATAAACGTATTTCATGAGAAAACTCCTTTCCGTATGCAACAGGCATCATTTGATTCCTGCTTGCTTTAGGATGCTGTTGACGAGTCCTGTTCCGGCATCCTGATTGCCGTGACGCGGGACTTGAAATAGTTTGTTCGTATGGGGGCTGTACCAAATATCATGATTGCCGCCGCTTCGTTTTTTATAACAATGATGCTTTTTCAGAATTTTAATGAGTTAGGAAATCTTCACGGGAGCTCCTCCTTATCTTCTATAATACGTAATATTGCGCAATAAGGCAAGAGGTTTCTTCTTGTCAAGCTTGCGTAAAGAATCGCTGTTCTATATAATAGGAGGAAGAGTCAATCGAAGGAGGAGATCATACCTTTATGGATAGAGAAGAAGCCTTGAAGAATGCTCTGAAGCATATAGAGAAAGAATTTGGCAAAGGATCGATCATGCGCCTTGGCGAGGCGTCGGCAAACATGAACGTGGAGACGATTCCGACGGGCATTCTGCCGCTCGACGTCGCGCTCGGTGTCGGCGGTCTGCCGCGCGGGCGCATCGTCGAGGTTTATGGCCCTGAAAGCTCGGGCAAGACGACGGTCACCTTGCACATGATCGCTGAGGTGCAGAAGAATGGCGGCATCGCGGCATTCATCGATGCCGAGCACGCGCTCGATCCCGTCTATGCGAAGAAGCTCGGCGTCAATATCGACGAGCTTTTGATTTCGCAGCCCGATACGGGCGAGCAGGCGCTTGACATCGTTGACGCTCTCGTGCGCAGCGGCGCGATCGACATCATCGTCGTCGACTCCGTGGCGGCACTCGTGCCGAAGGCGGAGATCGACGGCGACATGGGCGATCAGGTCGTCGGCATGCACGCGCGTCTCATGAGCCGCGCCATGCGAAAGCTCACGGGATTCATCAGCAAGTCGCGCACGGTCGCCGTCTTCATCAACCAGATCCGCGAGAAGGTCGGCGTCATGTTCGGCAGCCCCGAGACGACGACAGGTGGCCGCGCCCTGAAGTTTTATTCGACCGTGCGCCTCGACGTGCGCAAGACGGACAAGATCATGCAGGGGCAGGAGATGATCGGCAACCGCACGAAAGTCCGGGTCGTCAAGAACAAGGTTGCGCCTCCTTTCAAGACGGCAGAGTTCGACATCATGTATGGCGAGGGCGTCTCGCGCGTCGGCACGGTGCTCGACATTGCGACAGACTTTGACATCATCGAAAAGAGCGGCTCGTGGTATTCCTACAACGGTTCGCGCCTCGGCCAGGGCAAGGAAAATGCGAAGAAGGCGCTGAAAGAAAAGCCTGAGCTAGCCGCCGAGATCGAGGAGAAGGTGCGCGCCAAGCTCATGGAGCAGGCGACGGCAGCAAAAGATGGGGAGGTAGAGCGTGTCCCCGACGACGAGAATGAGCGAGAAGCCGCAGGAAAGCAGTCGGAAGCGGCAGCGGACGAAGATTGAGAAGACGGCGCTGATGAAGGCGGTCGACCTCCTTGCGCGTGCCGAGCACAGCACGGCGCACCTCGCGCGAAAGCTCGCACAGCGCGGCTATGAGGAGGAGGAAATCAAAGAGGCGCTCGCCACCTTGACGGAGCGCGGCTATCTCGACGACGAGGAGGCGTGCCGCCACCAGTTTGCATTTCTTTACGAAGAGAGCCGCCAGAGTGTGCGCCAGATCACGGCGAAACTCATGCAGAAGGGCTTTCCCTCGGCGCTCATCGCTGAGTGCGTGCCGGGCGATATATTTGAGCGCGAGCGGGATGCGGCGGGGCGATGCCTTGCCCTGCATTTCAAGAAAAATGCCGATGTGCAGAAGATGCTGCAGCATCTTTATCGGCGCGGCTTCTCGACTGCCGTCTGCCGCGCCGCCGTCGCTGACTTCACCGAAGAGGAAGAAGAATGAAGGAGGATTTGCCTTGCAGAAGGATAGCCATGAATTGATTGTCGTACTGGACTTTGGCGGTCAGTACAACCAACTGATCGCACGCCGCGTGCGCGAGTGCAGCGTCTACTGCGAGGTGCATCCGCATACGCTCCCGCTGGAGAAGCTTCGTGCGCTCGCGCCCAAGGCGATCATCTTTACGGGCGGCCCTGAGAGCGTCTACAAGAAGGATTCCGCGACGTACAGCGAGGAAATTTTCTCCCTCGGTATCCCCATCCTCGGTATATGCTACGGTTCGCAGCTCATGGCACACAAACTCGGCGGCAAGGTTGAGACGGCGCCTGTCAGCGAGTACGGCAGGACGGAGCTTCAAGTTGCGGACGGGGCGTCCGTGCTCTTCGCTGATGTACCGCAAAAGAGCGTCTGTTGGATGAGTCACACCGACTACATCGCCGAAGCGCCCAAAGGCTTTCGCGTGACGGCAAAGACGGCGAACTGCCCCGTCGCGGCTATGGAAGATGCGGCACGAAAGCTCTATGCCGTGCAGTTCCATCCCGAGGTCATGCACACGGAATACGGCACGAAGATTCTTGAAAACTTTGTGCGCCGCGTCGCGCTGTGCAAGGGCGATTGGCAGATGTCGTCCTTCGTCAAGACGACGGTAGAAGCCCTGCGCGAGAAGATCGGCGCGGGCAAGGCGCTCTGTGCGCTTTCGGGCGGCGTCGACTCCTCCGTGGCGGCGGTCTTGCTCTCGAAGGCGATCGGCAAGCAGCTGACGTGCGTCTTCGTCGATCACGGCCTCCTCAGAAAGGACGAGGGCGACGAGGTCGAGGCCGTGTTCGGCGCGGAAGGCCCGTACGATTTGAACTTTATCCGCGTCGACGCCAAGGAGCGTTTCTACGAAAAACTCAAGGGAGTGACAGAACCGGAGAAGAAGCGCAAGATCATCGGCGAGGAATTCATCCGTGTCTTTGAAGCCGAAGCGAAGAAGATCGGCAAGGTCGATTTCCTTGTGCAGGGGACGATTTATCCCGACGTCATTGAGAGCGGTCTCGGCAAGTCTGCCGTCATCAAGAGCCACCACAATGTCGGAGGCCTGCCTGACTGCGTCGACTTCAAGGAGATTGTCGAGCCGCTGCGCCTCTTGTTCAAGGATGAGGTGCGAAAGGCTGGCCGCGAGCTTGGCATCCCCGAGTATCTCGTCAATCGTCAGCCGTTCCCCGGCCCCGGCCTCGGCATCCGCATCATCGGCGAGGTCACGGCAGAGAAGGTCAAGATCGTCCAGGAGGCCGACGCCATCTATCGCGAAGAGATTGCCAAGGCCGGCGTCGACAAGACCCTCGGCCAATACTTCGCCGCGCTCACGAATATGAGAAGCGTCGGCGTCATGGGCGACGGCAGGACGTACGACCATGCCATCGCGCTCAGAGCCGTCCTCACGAGCGACTTCATGACCGCCGAGAGTGCGCCTCTCCCTTGGGACGTCCTGCAGAAGGTCACGAGCCGCATCGTCAACGAGGTCAAGGGCGTCAACCGCGTGCTCTACGACTGCACCGGCAAGCCGCCGGGGACGATCGAGTTTGAGTAGAGTGGATTTTTCCTAAATGGCTTAAAATCAATGTTCATATTATAGGAACCGCTGATAAATGTGGTCGTCCATCTTCACACGTCTATCCTGTCCTCTCGTCGTCTGCAACTTCTCGACGTAGCACTGCTACGCCTGTGAGGAGCTCGATAGGCACAGCCATCTGTACAAATCTGGATCACTTCATTTTATCAGCGTTTCCTATATCAAAATTCGTGACGGAGAAAAATGGGGTACGGATTTCAAAAAGAATCCATGCAATAATGGCTCAAAATTTTCGGCGTTAGAATATGAAAAAATTGAAAATGGAGGTATCACTATGGAATATATATCCGCAAGAGAAGCTGCGGATAAGTGGGGGATTTCACAGAGACGAGTGGCTGCTCTTTGTTCTGAGAATAAGATTGATCATGCAACCATGGCAGGTAATATGTGGATGATTCCTGCTACTGCTAAGAAATCAGATGCAGGAAGTATACGATGCAACCAAAAAGAGGAAAAAACGATAAAACCGTTTCTAAAATGGGTTGGTGGAAAAGGGCAGCTTCTTCGAGAAATAGAAAAGTATTATCCTTTTGAAAATGACATCATCACCAAATATGCGGAACCCTTTGTGGGTGGTGGTGCTGTCCTTTTTGATATATTGAGCAAATATGAGTTAGAAGAAGTTTATATCAGTGATACTAATGCGGAACTTATCAATGCGTATTGCATGATTAGAGACGAGATTGATGAACTTGTTGCTATGCTGCATACGATGCAAGATGAGTTTATCCCAATGGAGACAGATGAACGTAAAGTCTACTATATGGAAAAGAGAGCGCGTTTTAATGATTTGAAAATGAATGGTGATGAGACGAGAAGTGTCGAAAAAGTTTCACTGATGATATTTCTGAACAAGACATGTTTTAATGGATTGTTTCGTGTAAATAAAAAAGGTTTATTTAATGTCCCAATGGGAGCGTATAAGAATCCTCTGATTTGTGATGAGAGTAATCTTCGATCATTATCTCACAAATTACAAAAAGTTATTATTGTTTGTGGTGATTATAGACTTTCAGAAAAATTTATTGATGAACATACCTTTGTTTATTTTGATCCGCCATATTGGCCACTTACAGCCACAGCAAGTTTTACAGCATATACGGAAAGTTTGTTTAATGATGAAAGTCAGAAAGAACTGGCAAGATTTGTTGATGAATTGAACAAAAAAGGAGCAAAAATTGTGGTGAGTAATTCAGATCCGAAAAATTCAAATACAGAAGACGATTTCTTTGATAACATTTACTCTGAACATACGATCCGAAGAGTTGAAGCAAATCGAATGATTAACTGTAATAGCCAAGCACGAGGAAAAATTAAAGAATTGCTTATTTCGAATTTTTAAGGAGGTTTGCAATATGCCATATGGAGAATATGCACAATGTCCTTGCTGTGGTAAGACAGCATATGATACGGATAATATAGAACGAAAGTTTGGTTATAGGAATATGGGGGATGGTCGTTATATCCCACAATCATATTGTCGCGATTGTCGTTCGGCTCGGTGCGAAAAAGGAAAGCCTTGTAAAGTACAGAAGGTATAGTAAGAGGAAAAGATATATGTCAAAGAGAGATTTTACTACTTGGCTATCTGGATTTCGTGACAGCATTGCTGACTATGGCTATTATATTGATTTTGATAAGGTCTATCGTAATGTTCATGGCATCAAAGTTGAATTGAATATCCTCAATTCTCTTATTGGCTCCCCCAATATCAAGGAAGATTTCAAGAATCTGATGAAGAAATATCCTGAAGTTTTGAAGTGCATTCCTCTGCTCTTGGCAGTAAGAGCGAATGAAATATATTGCCAAGACGAAAAAGGCGGCCATCTATATCAGTTCGACTTAAGAAAGTATCCTCTGAACAGTCCCGTATATTACGAGCGTTACGCCTATTTTATGGAGCATACGGGTTTGTTTGATTTACTGAAAAACCACATTATCAACAATCTTGTCGACTATGTTACGGGTGTTGAAACGGGGCTTGATTCTAATGGTCGTAAAAATCGTGGCGGGCATCTTATGGAGGATTTAGTTGAAAGTTTCATTCAGAAAGCGGGATTCGTAAGAGGTGATACTTATTTTAAAGAAATCTATATCCATCAAATCACAGATAAATGGAATATAGATTTGTCTGCTATTTCTAATCAGGGAAAAATGGAAAAACGTTTCGATTTTGTAGTTAAAACCTCAAAGATGATTTACGGTATTGAAACTAATTTTTATGGGAGTGGTGGCAGTAAATTAAACGAGACTGCACGCAGTTATAAAACGCTTGCTTGGGAAACCAAAGGGATTCCCGGATTTACGTTTGTTTGGTTTACTGATGGAAAAGGTTGGACAAGTGCACGTAATAATCTTGAAGAAACATTTGATATGATGCAGCATATTTATAATATCAAGGATCTGGAAGAAGGCATTATTAATAAAGTAATGATATGAGGTACAAAAAATGTCGAATAAAATATTTAAATACAATGTGAAGTTAGTTCCACTACATATAAAAAATCAAGAAAAGAATGCTTTTAGAGATGAACTCAACAATATACCGTACTTGCTATATGAGGTTGAAAATCTGTCAACCGGGGAAATAATTGCAATTAATAAGCCAGGAGGAAAAAGAAATTTTGGAAGGTTATCGAGAGATGATTTTATGGTGTTTATTTTCAATCCAAACGAACAAAGCTTATGGTTAATTAGTCATAGTGAAATTAGTGATGATATAGCTGATAAATATGATTATGATGAGAGGGAGGGATTATTACTAATTAAAGGTCTTTATAATGTTTTCTGTGGTGAAGAACCAGATGATGTTATTCATAGATTGCAACTTCATGATACTATTGGAATACCTGTAGAAACAATTCTTAAAGTATATAAATGGATTTGGGGACAAGAAGATTGCAATTATCCGACTAAGGCCGGACGGTGGCTTTCAATGAAGGCTTTGTTGGATAGATTTGGAGTGCATCTTGAGGATATTAGATAATGGTAAAGAAAATAACGAAATGGGAGCCGGAAGAATTTGAGTTGGAAATGACAACGCATTGGTCGTTTCCCAAAAGAGGAAATTGGGCAACCCACGATGCAAAATGGAGAGGGAATTGGTCGCCCTATATTCCTCGGAATATCTTGCTTAGATATTCTGAGGAAAAGGATCTGGTGCTTGATCAATTTGCCGGTGGTGGAACTACACTTGTAGAAGCAAAACTACTGAATAGAAACATCATAGGTGTTGATGTAAATGATACTGCACTGGAGAGGTGCAAAGAAAAAATAGATTTTGAGCATGATGGGGCAGATGGTAAGGTATATATCCATAAGGGGGATGCGCGCAATCTGGATTTTATTCCTGACGGCAGCATAGACCTCATTTGCACACATCCGCCCTATGCTGATATTATTAAGTACAGCGAAGATATTGAAGCTGATTTATCGCATTTGAAAGTGAAGGACTTCCTTGAAGAAATGAACGCCGTTGCTGCTGAGAGCTACCGTGTGATGAAAAAAGGCAAGTTTTGTGTCGTCTTGATGGGAGATACCCGTCAAAAGGGGCATATGATTCCAATGTCTTTTCAGGTTATGCGTATTTTTGAGGATGCTGGCTTTACGTTAAAAGAGTTGATTATCAAAGAGCAGCATAATTGTAAGGCAACGGGATATTGGAAAACTAATAGTGTAAAATATAACTTTTTACTAATAGCCCATGAATATTTGTTTGTGTTTAGAAAGTGAGGGTCAACTGATGATACGTATTATAAAATGTAGTATATCACGATACCGTTCCATTTTATCTATGACTATAGATATTTCGCAAGAATTCAATAGTGTTGCAATATGTGGACAAAATAATGTGGGGAAAACTAATACATTGCGGGCAATTAATATATTCTTTCACCCTGAAGATTATGCTACAGAAATAGATATGCCTAAAATTAAAAAAGCAACAGGGGGACAATCTATTCACCCTAAAATTGAATTGACTTTTTGGGATGATCAGAGTGATAAGTATTTTGTTTTGTGCAGAGATATGAAAAATTATTCGGCGAATTCTCCAGAAAATAGTCTTACAGGTTTTTCATTTGAGTGGCATAGAAAAATGAAAAAGAATAAATTAGAATTATCTACTGAACAAATTTCGGAATTGTTTGGACAAATGGAATTTGTCTATATCGAATCAATCAATACGTTTATTCCTGAATTAATAGGAAAAATAACTGATGGTATTATTGATGTTGAGTATGACAAAAGTCGCTTCTCGCAGTCTAAAAGGGCATTGAAAGAAGCTTATGATACTTATGTTGACGGACTATCTAACATATTGGGGATTTTTGCCAATAATATTTCAGACACATTTAGGCGTTTTAGGGAAAATTGGAAGGTGGAGTTTATTGTTCCTAAAAATTCAGAAACATTTAGAGATTTAATATCCGAAGATGTAAAATTGTCATTAAATGATAATGGAAGTATTGGTGTCTTAGATAAAGGCGCAGGATTACAGAGGTTAGCAACGATTCTTTTAAAATTTGAAATGTTATCTCGTATTGATAGAAAGAAAAATGTATTTGTTTGTATCGATGAACCAGATGTCTATTTACACGAAGGTTTACAAAGAAAACTGAAATCTCTTTTTGATGAAAAAAGTAAATATATGCAACTGTTTTTTACAACACATTCAAAAATATTTATAAATGAATATAATATGCAAAATGTATTTTTATTGGATGCGAAGTATTATGAGCAATATTCCAATCGAAAAAAGAAAAATGTTAATGTAATAGAAACATTACTCGTTGATATTAATGGGAAGAATGGATATGATAAAATATGTTCACATTTAGGTATAGAGCCTGTAAATTATGAATTATTACAATGTAATAATTTGCTAGTTGAAGGAAATTGTGATAAAAAATATTTAACAGGATTAATTAAATTTTTTGGGAACCCTTGCCCTAACATAGAATCACTGGACGGTGCAGATAATGCTTTAAAATACTTGGAATTTTATAATTCTTACTACCATAATAATACATCTAAATACAAACCTAAGATTAAAATTATTTTCGATAATGATACAAAAGGAAGAGAAATATATAATAAGATAAGAGCTAATAATTATCAGTATATAGAAGTGAGTGCAATATTGATTCAGAATCATATGAATAACGGGAATACAAATCTAGAACATAATAATACGAACAATGAGATTGAGGATTTTATATATCCGGAGGTTATGGTTTTTCTGATAAACTTGCTTTTGGAAAGAAAAAATATGAAACAGTTAAATGAGAAAAAAATATGTAAAAAAATTCACACGAAATCCTTTTCAGCGGGTGGAATCTTGGAGTTGTGTGAATATGAGAAAAATTCTTTAAATCCGGTTACAGGTGTGGAAATATCGTTTACATCATCAGGAATGAAAACTAATAGGGTAAAAGAAGGGCTGGCAGGAATGTTTAATTTAGAAGCAAATAAAGTTCTTCTATCATTGCTAAATGAGTGTAATGATAAATATCCTTATGTAAAAGAAGCAGTTAATGAGTTGTGTGATTTTAGTTTAGAAAACAAATAATGAAAAGAACGCGAATTGTCAAGTCAAGTGCAACGTCTCTGAATAATAGACCTCGTAGGGAGTTCTGTATCCTAGGCATTTGCGTGGACGTCGATTTAATTTATCAAACATCTCCTGAATGTATGCATCCGGTATGTCGGTGATGTCTTGTCCTTTGGGAAAGTATTCGCGAAGCAGACCATTTGTATTCTCGTTTGCTCCTCGTTCCCAAGGATGATGTGGTGGGGGAAAATAAAATTTGACTCCTTCCAAAGCTTCAGTAACTTCCGCGTGCTTCGCAAATTCTTTGCCCCTGTCCGGCGTGATAGATTTTACGGGATGTCCTTCCAATGCGATCAACATAACTTCGTTGACATCGGCAGCACGTTTGGCAGAAGATTTCCCTCCAACGAGAAAGCGCGTCTTACGATCCACTAAAGTCACTAAACAAGCCTTGCCTGTTTTCCCAGCAACCGTATCGCCTTCCCAATGCCCTCTGCGCGAACGGTTCTGCGCCCCCGCCGGACGATTCGCGATGTCATTTGAAATCGCGATCTTGCCGCGGTTTTCAACATAACCCTTTCGATGGCGCGATTTTCCACGATGACGCAATTTGCGAATTACACCGCGATTTCCATGCGATTTGTTTGGATCGTCAAACTGCCCCGCGTAAATTGCACGATAGATCGTGTTGTAGCTAATGATAGGTCTATGGTATTCCAATGCAAGCCGTCCGGCAATCTGTTCAGGAGACCATTGTTGATTCAAGAATTTCTCCCTGACGTATGCATAAAGGGAAGCATCTTCCAGTCGCTTATGCGGATGGCATAACTTACGCCGGGTCTCATACTGACGTTGGGCAGTGGCAGGTTGATAAAATCCATTTTTGGTATTTCGCCGTAGTTCTCGGGAAATGGTCGCCTTGTTACGCCCAAGCTTTTTTGCAATTGCGGAAACAGAATTGTCTTGAGCATGAAAAAACATTATCTTTTCACGCTCAACTAGTGTAAGATGATGGTAGTGACACATGGGTTGCTCCTTTCTTATGGTTGTCTTTGCAAACACCATTATACCAGAAGCACCCTTGTGTCATTCTTTTATTTCAACAATTGTTGCATTTAGATTGTACATTCGCCCCCAATAAAAAGGAGTATATCGAGAGGTATGGCGGTGCGGATGATGCGGCGCCGGGCTGGGATGCGAGTGACGCTGCTTTGAAAAAGATCTATCCGAACACAGCGGAAAGACATTACGGTACGATCATCAAATTCATGTTGGGCGGCAAAGATCCGCTGGATGGAATCAGTATATATGACAACAGCGAACAGGAATTTCATCGCTATGTTGTAAGTTACGGCATGTCGGAATTATATTATGATCTGGATAGTGCGGACAAGGAATTCAGTGGCTGGGGATACGAATTTACCATGCGCATCGTGCCTTTTGCAGATGATAAAGATGCGGAAAATAAGGACGGAAGCATGGCATATAATGAGCCGCGCTGGGTGATCAACTTGATGCAGAATATTGCCAGATATGTATACGATACAGGAAATTACGGGAGTGTATAATAGTTTGTGTAAATGCCAAGTTTGGTGATTTATTTCAAGCTCGATTCGAGCATCCACTAGGAGGGCTTTTCCAACATGGCAAAACGCAAAATGATTCCCACTCCGGCAGACAATATCGCCAAACAAATCATGGAAACCTACCAACCCCAAGACGCACAAGAAATCCAAGATGTTGTCAAACGCATCTTCGCACCCATCTTCGAGGCGGCGCTCAAAGGGGAGATGCAAAATCATCTCGGCTATGCCAACCATGAACGCACGAACTCCAGTGGCAATGCTCGCAACGGATACTCCGAAAAGGCCCTCAAGACAACCTTGGGAGAAGTCCCCATCCACGTGCCCCGTGACCGTCAAGGCTCCTTCGAGCCGCAGATCGTCAAGAAGCACCAGCGTGATGTCTCTTCCATTGAAGGCAAGGTTCTCGCCCTGTACGGACGCGGTATGAGCCAGCGCGACATCGCCGCCACCGTCGAGGACATCTATGGTTTTAAGATGTCGCATGAACAGATTTCCCATATCACGGACTGCATCATGGAGCAAGTGAAGGAATGGAGAAACCGTCCGTTGAAGCCATTCTATCCGTTCGTGTTCGTCGACTGCCTGTACGTCTCGCTGCGCACGGAGCGCGGCATCCAACAAACGGCGGTGCACGTCGTCCTGGCTTACGATATGGATGGGTGCAAGGATGTGCTCGGGCTTTGGATCAACGAAGTCGAGAGCAAGCATGCATGGATGCAGGTTTTTGACGAACTCAAGTCGCGCGGCTTGGAAGCCATCGGCTTTCTCTCCATGGACGGCGTGACGGGTCTGGAAGACGGTGCGCGAGCGATCTTCCCACAGGTGGTCGTGCAGCGATGCATCGTACATCTGATTCGCAACTCCATCCGATACATCCCGCGCAAAGATTGGAGTCGTTTCACGAAGGATCTCAAAGCTATATACGGCGCGGTGAATGCGCGTCAGGCACGCGAGCGATTCGAACAGTTCCAGAAGGACTGGGCGAGCTATCCCGGCGCTGTCGCCGTATGGCAGAACAACTTCACGCATGTCGAGCAACTGTTTTCTTACGGCAGTGCCGTGCGCAAGGTCATGTATACGACGAACGCGATCGAGAGCGTGAACTCCAACTTCCGCAAAGTCACGAAGAAGGGTTCTTTCCCGAACGAGGATGCTGTGTTCAAGCTGCTGTACTTACGGGTGCAGGAGCTTTACCAGAAATGGGCAGGGCGCAGGATACCAAACTGGGCGCTCGTTCGCAACCAACTGTTGATGGATGAGCGTATGGCGAAACTCATGGAACACTATGATACGACATACTGAAAAGTGATTTACACAAAACTCTTGACACACCCGAGAAATTTTCGTAAATTCGCAAAGTAACTTCCGCTGATGTAAGTCTATGGGATTTAGTCTAAGAAAGCCGATAGGAGTAAGTGCGAGAAGCATCAGAATTTGTATGCAATGGATGACCTGAGCACAATATCGTCTTAAAAGCGACCGAACCATAAGGGATAAGCTAGAAAGAAGGACATGCTTCGCACTCCGAAAAGCGAGGCTTTTCAGAGTAAGTTCCACCCTGGCGGGATTTACTATGAGAAAGATGTGCAGCGCAAGATCAGCCCTTTAGAAGTCTAGGAGACTGCACGACATCTTCCGGCGCAACATACGAGATGCCCAAAAGAGCAGCCAGTTCCTCGGAAAAAGCGAACGTAAACATCTCATAGGGAGACTTGCCGCTGTAAATGTTGCGACGGACGCCATTGATGTGCGAAAAAATCAAATTGACGGTATCCTGTGTGAAATGGTCGAAAGAAGACCCCTTCGGCACAATATCGCGAAAAAGCGTGTGATTCTTCTCAATTTGCGCCTTCTGGTAAGACTGCATGGGATCGCAGAAAAAAAGGCAGGCCTCCTTTTCCCCCTCAAGATTGTTCTCAAAGGCGAAAACATCGGAGAACTCTCCACCGTTGTCCGTAAGCATCACGGGCATAAGGGCAGGAAAAGCAAAACCGCCTGCAGTCAAAGTTCGTTTGACCTCTTGGAACTTCAAGGCAGCCTGCACAGCCGTCTTGTTTTCGAGCAGAAGCCCGAACATGAAATTGAACGCAGTGAAGTGGACGGTGAGGATGACTTTGCCGCCTGAAACTCCGATAACGGTATCAAGCTGCGTATGTGCGCTAAGCCCTTCCCGTTCCATATGAGCGAGGAAATCCGCATAGGTGCGTTCCTTCTTTATGGCAGAAGGAACGACATCCGCCCGCTTCTTTTTGCGAGGCTTGAACTTTACGGCGCGTGGAAGGTGAATCTTGGAAGCCGAATAATATCCCTTGGAAAAATGCCGATAAACTGTGCTGAGAGACACATTGAGCTCTGGGTGAGAAGCGACGATATGATAAATGTGCTGCCCCTTCTCAATGCAAGAGGAAATGATGCGATCCTGCTTGTAAAAAGACGCACGGTTCAACGGAATGCCTTCGCGTGCATCGTGCAGGAGCGCTTCGTATTCGGCATGTGCCTGCGGAGCGACATAGAGAAGGCGGAGGAAGCGGCAGTTAGCAGAACGGCGCTTGGGGCAGGCGTTGCAGACGAAGGGTGCCTTTTCGAGCAAGGGGCAGAGTTCGTCTGTTTGCACGAACGCATTGCGGTGCTCTTTGCGATGTCGCTTCACTTCGTAAGATATGGTGGTAGGATCTTTCTGAACGAGCAGGGCGATCGCCTTGAAGGACAATCCCCTGTCGAGCCCGTTCATGATTTCCTGGCGGTCTTGTGCAGTAAGGTGCTTGTTCTTCTTGTTGTTGTCTGCTTGCTTCATGATGACAGCCTCCTTTGTGTAGAGAGATTTCTCACACTAAATTCAGCCATAAATTCTTCTCAGAGTAAATCCCGTTAGTGACCTATTATGTGGGATTTACTTTGGAAATTTACCCCCGAGAAATTTTATCTGCCTGTCATTTACTGCCGTATGTTTGTTGGAGAGTTTCTGCTATAATAGATGCACTTGTCAACAAAAACTGGACACAAAAATTCCAAAAATAGTCATGGAAACCTGAATCTCAGACAAACCTTATCGAAGCGTTAGACAACCGTTGAAGACCGAGATTTTTATGCTGGTTTGGATGTCTACGGAATCTATTCACAATGACCGTTTATCAAGTGTCGGCTCTTCCGCGCTTGGGCGCGAACCGTTCCCGATACTGCTTTGGAGTAAGGTATCCAAGGGCGTATGCGGGACGCTCTTCGTTGAAGAATCGAATATATTCGGCGACCTGCCCGGGGACATCGTCTGCAGATGTGATGTGCAAATCCGTAAACAACTCGACCTTTACCCATCCGTTGATGGATTCCATGGCAGCATTGTCCGTCGGCGTGCCGGCTCTGGACATGGATCTAGTGATGTTATACATGGGCAGGAGTTCGTTGTAGCTTTTGGAAGCGTATACAGAGCCTCGGTCACTATGAAGGACAAGCTCCTGATTCGGATATTGCTTCTTGAACTCGATGACATCCCGCAAACCATTGAGATAGGTCATACGATCGCCGCGCTTGGATGAAAGCGAATGTGCAATCAGCTCATCATTCCATAAATCCATATACAACGTGAGTTCATAATAGATGCCCTGCACATAAAAGGCAGTCATGTCGCTCACCACGCATTCCATCGGACCGGCAATATTGATTCCTGCGAGCAACAGATTCGGGTACGTTTTGAACGAATCCCCGGGCTTCTTGTACTTGTAATGCTTGGAAACACTCTTGATTCCAGCAATCTTGCAGCATTTATGGGCATAGGGATCGGAAAAGACGATTCCCTTGTCCAACCGGATCTTGGCATTCAACCAACGATACCCGTGAGAAGGAAAGCGGCTATGGTATTGCTGGAACAACTCGATGCTCTGTACAA
The DNA here is from genome assembly GCF_000208405.1 of Selenomonas sputigena ATCC 35185. Classification (NCBI taxonomy): domain Bacteria; kingdom Bacillati; phylum Bacillota; class Negativicutes; order Selenomonadales; family Selenomonadaceae; genus Selenomonas; species Selenomonas sputigena. The sequence goes on from NC_015437.1 coordinate 714,907, forward strand.
GCCGTTTCTCCTGTTCCGATGGATTTTCAACGCTCTTCTTCCAGTTGTAGAAACTGCTGCGTGGAATGCCCATCTTTTCGCAGAGCAGCTGGATCGGGAACTCCCCGGAAAGCTCCACGATTACTTGGTACTCTTCTTGCCGATAGGAATGAACTTCTTTTCCGCACCAACTCCTTCCACCAGATAGGCTTTTTTTAAGCGCGCTTCCGTAATCCTAGCCATCACAAGGGCGTCGATCAGCTCTTCTTTCGTCATGGATTGGAGGTCTTCCAGTCCCGCGGGCGTCGGCTTGAATTTCATATTGGCAAGACCGCAGTTGCTCTTTGTTCCTCTTTTTGGAGGGAGTCGGGTGGCATTTCGGTACTGCCGCATATAATTTCGCGCCGTTTCGTCGCTGATCTCATATTCTTCTGCTGCTTCATACCTTGTGAGTTCGCCGTCGTAAATCCGACGGCCTATGTCCAATCTTTGCTCTTTCGTGTACTTCATGTGGCAACCTCCTGTGCGCATCAGAGAGCTAAATTGTCCACCGCTTGTTATCCTGTGTACAGAATACTACAAACGGTGTCTGATTTATACCCCCTCTGTGTCCAGTTTTAGTTTACCACTTCAAGAAGAAGTAGACTGTGCAGAGGGTTATTTTCGAGGATCCATAGGTGTTAAGAGAAAAGGAGATGAAAGGCTATGAAACGGGCAGTAAAGGTAATGGTGTTGGTTCTTACGTTGATGCTGGCGATGTCGAGCATGAGTTTCGCCATGTGGACAGGTACTGTCAGCCAGAGCGATTTCCAGAACTATGTGAAATCTGCAAAGTTTGCGATCTTTGTCAAGAGAGGCAGCACGATCACGATGTACGAGGCCAGCTCGCCATCTTCTGCGGCAGGTGAGTTCCGAAGCGCACTGCCGAGCGGCAGGCTCGATGTCTACACGGGCAATATCGCTGTGCGCGACTATCTTGAGGAGTATGGCTACTACGATGTGCGGCGCGACGGTGAGGATATCGGCGGAGGCGTTCGTGCCTACCATTTTACTGAATGGGAAAAGATGTAGCATCGTGCAGGGATGCACTCGGTTTGCTTTTTTCAATGTAAGGAAGATATGGAGCGGACTCTGTGCATTCGGTTGATATGAGGATTTGCGGAAACTTTGGGGACATCCTTTGCATCGCAAGTGAATGTTCGAAAAACGCATCCATTCATGAAGCGAAGCTTCTGGATGGGTGCGTTTTTGTTTTTATGGAGGTGCGAGATGAAACGGTTTGCTTTGTTTATCTTATGCGCACTCGTGCTGCTCGTTTCGGGGCAGAGCGAGGCGGCGATGGGAATTTCGCTGGATTCAGTCCATCAAATCTTGGAGCGCCTGGAAGGTACATGGTACGATGAAGATGGGAATGCGGTGCTGACGATCGAGGGCAATACGATCAACGGCTGCGAGGTTGTCGGCGGCGATCGACTGGCAAACGGACCAGGCAGCGGCTCTCTGGACTTCATCATTGGAGAGGCGGCCGGCACGCGCACGCTGCGCATTGGTTGGCTGCTTTTCGGCGGGCCGGGGGACTACATCCGACTGAACGATGGGGAAGCGCTGCAGCGCACGCTGAATCCTGCTTGCTCCGAATCCGTCGAGGGCGTTCGTCTCGGTATGCGCACGCGCGCCGTGCGGGAAAGGCTCGGTGCGGGGCAGGAATTGAGCAGGGAAAATGCTTGCCGTGCAGGCGATGATACTTTTGCTTACGGCTGGCATTATCCGGGCAAGGGGCTTATCGTTCTCCATAAAGACGACATCGTGACAGGCCTTGTTCTGCTGCCGGAGAGCAACCTGTATTTTGACCGCTCCGGCCTCGGGGCAAACGACGGGCGGCATACGCGCGCGCCTATAAGATGTCCGAGATCCCCGTGGAAAGGACGTACAACAATCCGCTGGCGTTCTATGAGATCGCTCCCGGGGAGTTCTTCTCGTTCGGAAAGAATGGGAGCTATGTCAGGTTCAGCGCTGTGGCGCATTAATTTTTGGTGATAGTGGAATCTTTGCAGGATCGGGAGGTGCGGGATGAAACATTTTTCTTTGCTCATCTTATGCGCACTCGTGCTGCTCGCTTTGGGACAGAGTGCGGCGGCGGAGCCGCGCGATGAGACCGATCGGGTTTTGGAGCGCATGGCGGGCACTTGGTACGATGAAGCGAGGTGTGCGGTGCTCACAATCGAGGGGCGCACGATCAACGGCTGCGAGGTCGTCGCCATGGAGGACTGGGTAGGCGGCCTTGCGTCCGGCGGTGCAAAGTTTCGAATCAGAGAGGCGGGTGGGGAGTGCATGCGCACGGGCTGCGAGGTCGGCACCAGGGAGGACCGGGCAGGCGGCCTTGCATCCGGTGCAGATTCCCGAACCAGAGAGGCATACGGGGAGCGCACGCTTGGCATCGGCTGGAAGCTTTTCGGCGGTGCGGGGGACTATATCACGCTGGCGGGCGGCGATGCATTGCAGCGCACGCTGACGCCGGACTACTTTGAGTCCGTCGGCGGCGTTCATTTCGGTATGCGCACGCGCACCGTGCAGGAGATTCTCGGCGAGGGGAAGGAATTGAGTCGGGAGGAGCCCTGTCATGCAGGCGACATGAGTTTTTCCCAGGGCTTGTATTATCCGGATAAGAGGCTCATCGTTTTCCACGAAAAAGGAATCGTGACGGGACTTGTGCTTCTCCGGGGGAGCAAGCTGCGCTTTGAACGTTCCGGCCTCATGGCAAACGATTCGCGGAAGGCGTATGCCCGCGCCTATCGTTTGCCGCAGATTCCTGAGGAGTCGTCGAGAAGCATGACGGCAGCCTACAGCATCGCTCCCGATGAAAATCTTTCGTTCGGACTAAATGGGAGCTATGTCATGCTCAGTATTTACGAGAATTAAGGTACAAAGAAGCGCGTCATATCTACGCCTTCGAGCGTCAAGAGCTGCACCTTCTTGTCGATGCCGTCGGCATAGCCCGTGAGGCTGCCGTTCGTGCCGACGACGCGGTGGCAGGGGACGATGTCGGAGATGGGGTTGTGCGCGACGGCGTGGGCGGCTTTTTCCATGCCGATGCGGCGGGCGATTTCGCCGTAGGTTATCGTTTCGCCGTAGGGGATCGAGAGCAGGATGTCCCAGACTTTTTGACGAAACGGCGTGGCTTTCGGTGCGAGCGACGGCAGAAAGTCGGGTTTCTTTCCGCTGAAGTAGAGGTCGAGCCAGCGGCATGCCTCCTGGAATACGGGGAGGCTTTTTTGTTTGTGCTCTTCTTCGAGCGTAGCGGCAAAGTATTTCTGCCCGTCGAACCAAAGGCCGACGAGCGCTGTGCCGTCGCTGGCGAGGGTCATGGAGCCGAATGGCGAGTCGTAATGCGCTGTGTATTGCATGGAGAGGCTTCCTTTCGTATAGTGAAATTTTTAGATATTTCGACACAATGTTCTTTAATTATTATAAAGCAAGGATGAGAGGAGGACCAATTGTATTTTGTTTAAAATGTCATCTGAATATTGGGAAAATCTATTGTGCGATGCTGCATACCATGGTATCATATACAGGAGACGCGTACAGCAATCCTTGGAGGCCGTGCGGCATCCCGCTGCGGGTACCGCACGGAAAGGCGTCTCGCAAAAAAGATGCCAACAGCAATCTTGGTCCGTATAACCACAATAGTGAGGCACGACCTCACAGGACGGAGCGGCTTGCCGTTTCCGTCCGTGGCATCTTGTTCTTGTATATGTTCCCGGCGTATGCTACGGAGAATGAATCTGTTCGGCATATTTGCATCTGCACTTTGCGCCGGATTTTTTTGCGCGAAGGAGGAAGCACGATGCTCGACTTGCTCAAAGAGGAAAGCAATAAGACGTACACGCGGACGGAGAACGATGCCGCGACCTACGCCGGCTCAGGCTCGGACGTGCTCGACTTCTTTGCTGCGGTCGGCACCTTGCGCTCTGCGAAGGAGGCGGAGATCGTCGTGCGCTTCACGCGCGCTTTTGCTGAGGATCCTATGCGTGCGCTGCGCACGCTCTTCTATGCGCGTGATGTTCGCGGCGGGCTGGGCGAGCGCCGCGTCTTTCGCGTGCTTCTGCGCCATCTTGCCGTCTATGCGCCTGCGTGCGTGGAGAAGAATCTGCCGCTCATCCCCGAGTACGGGCGTTGGGACGATGTGCTCGCGCTTCTCGGCACACCGTTGGAGTCTGCCGCCGTCCGCTTGATTCGCAAGCAGCTGGAAAGCGATCTCGGCGCGTCGCGAAAAGGGGAGGATGTCTCGCTTCTCGCGAAGTGGCTGCCGTCCGTCAACACTTCGTCGCGCGAGGCGCGTGATACGGCGCGTCATCTGGCGGCATCGTTCGGGATGCAGGAGTCGGAATATCGAAAGATGCTTGTCCGTCTGCGCCGCTGCATCCGGATCATCGAGAACCATCTGCGCACGAAGGACTACAGCTTTGATTATGCGAAGCAGCCGTCCAAGGCGATGTTCAAGTACCGCGAGGCCTTCCGGCGCAACGATGCGAAGCGCTACGAGGCGTTCTTGGAGCGCGTGGCGCGCGGGACTGAGACTCTTCATACGGGGACGCTCTATCCCTACGAAGTCATTCGCCCGCTTTGCAAATGGGAGAGTGGAAGAGGCCTTTCGGCAGAGGCGTCGCGTACCCTCGACATCACATGGAAGGCGCTTCCCGACTATACGCATGGGGAGAACGCGCTCGTCGTGCTCGACGGTTCCGCTTCCATGTATGGGGGCGGAGAGCCTTTGCCGGCCTGCGTCGCGCTCTCGCTCGCCGTCTATTTTGCGGAGCGCAATGTGGGCGCGTTCCGCGATCATTTCATTACGTTTTCTCATAAGCCGCGCATCCTTCAGATTAAGGGCGCGACGATTGCGGACAAGGTCAGCTATTGCAGGACGTTTAACGAGGTGGCAAATACGAATCTCGAAGGCGTCTTCCGGCTCCTGCTGCGCGCGGCGGTCTCGGGCAGTGTGCCGCAGCAGGAGCTGCCCGAGGTGCTTTACATCATCACGGACATGGAGTTTGACGCCTGCACGGAAAATGCCTCTGTGACGAATTTCGAGCAGGCGAAGAAGATATTTGCTGAGGCGGGCTATCGCTTGCCGCGCATCGTGTTCTGGAACGTGCAGAGCCGCCGTCAGCAGCAGCCCGTCAAGATGAACGAGCAAGGCGTCATGCTCGTTTCCGGCTGCAGTCCCGGCGTATTCTCCATGGTTGTGGAGGATCGCATCACGCCGTATGAATATATGGAAAAGGTGCTGGCAAGCGAGAGATATGCGGCGATTCAGGCGTAAGGGCAGGGGAGCGGGAAAAGAAAAAGCATGGCGGTGCGCGTCATGCTTTTTTTCTTATGGGTCGTGACCCAGTGTCGCATGCAAAGCATGCGACACAGTAAACTACCCGCTATGCGGGTGGAAGACAAAGGGGTATACAAAAAACACCTTTCCGGGTAGTATACTAAGGTTGTTCAAGCCAGTATACAGAAAGGAAAGGTGCTTATGGCACAGAAAGCTAATAGTTTATCGCACACAAAGTGGTTATGCAAGTATCACATTGTGTTTACGCCCAAATACCGCAGAAAAATTATCTACAACCAGTACAAAGAGAGCATCCGTGACATATTAAAGCAACTTTGTGCGTATAAGGGTGTAGAGATTTTGGAAGGACACTTGATGGTCGACCATGTGCACATGTTGGTAAGCATTCCGCTGAAACTTAGTGTATCACAATTTATGGGATATCTCAAAGGGAAAAGTGCGTTAATGATATTTGACAAACACGCCAATTTGAAATACAAATTTGGCAATCGGCACTTTTGGGCAGAAGGATATTACGTGAGTACGGTTGGGTTAAATGAAGCAACCATTCGCAAGTATATCCAAGAGCAAGAAAGTCATGATATCGCGATGGATAAGTTAAGTGTGAAGGAATACGAAGACCCTTTTAAGGGTAGCAAGTAGTACGAACGCCCTTTTAAGGGCGGTGACGAGTCAAGAGCAATCTGGCTTGAACGTAGTGAAAGCCAGCGTCTTTAGACGCTGGCTAGTAACTGCCCCTTATAGGGGCGAGCAAACCACCCGTTTGACGGGTGGTCATGATTTCCGCAGGGAAGCCGTTTGATTGGCAAGAGTTCTGCCTCCGGGGGCAAGCGGATCGGCGTTGTGTTTTATCGCGTTATTTTGCCATCGGGAGCATCGTTCATGCTGCCGGATCAGCAGGCGATTGACGGCGTTGGTTTTCCTGGCTTGTTGGATCGATATGACGATCATAGAAGTTCAGCGTATCGTTCGGCTTTATGTCGGCGCTTTTGGCTGCCGGTGTTCAAAGCTTGACGGGCAATACTTCCGGCAATGATGAGCGCAGTCCGGGGCAGGAGGCTGTTTCCGGTGCAGTAGCTTCTATCTTGAGTACAGGACAAAGATTCGTTGATCAAGATCTTAATCGAGGCGCAACGATAGAGATACGTCCCGGTTTCCAGTTCAGTGTGTTCATCAACCAAGATTTGGCAATCAATGAATATGGTGGTGAAATCTGATGGGTATTTTCGCAAAGCTTTGGATGTTTTTAACAGTCATAGTTATCGCATTATGGCTTGCGACGCAGAGATTTGCGGAAATGATGAACTACCATCCTTTGCTTGGGCATCCGTTCATGATGAATGGCCATGCATATTATTGGCCTTGGAAATATTTTGGTTGGTGGTTGGAATTCCATGGGCAAGCACCGTTGGCATTCAGAGTGACGAATCTTTATGTCTTTGCGGGCGTTGTCATAGGAGTGGTAATGCTCTATTTCCTCCATCCGAAGAAGAAATTGGATTCGCACGGGAGTGCGTCATGGGGGGAACAAAAGGATCTTCTGGATATGGGGTTGATTTCCGCAGGCGGTGTGGTGATTGGTCTTCATGATAATGCTTTAGTCAAGGCAGCGACGAGCTTCATGCGATTCGTGGAATCAGCCAAGAAAGAGAAGGTATCTTTCGCAGAAATGGCTTATGACAGGAGGATGCAGAAGAAAATCGCCAAATGGGAAACCATTTTGGAAAAGCTGCAAAATAAGGCGGCAGATATTTCAGATGATACGCTGCAAAAGCGCAAAGTTCAAAAGGCAATCCAAATCTATCAATCTCTGCTGAACAATCCGCAGCCATATAATCCTAAAAAGGAAGACAGATGGACGGTCTATCCTTTCGTTTGTTTCTATGAAACGATGCTGAAACTCTATAAGAAAGTCCCGCATTTTTATTTGCGTGACAACTCCAATAAACATCTCGCCGTCATTGCGCCAACACGAAGCGGCAAGGGGGTTGGGCTCATCATTCCAACACTTTTAGGCGGTTGGAAGGAAAGCGTTATTGTCAATGACATCAAGAGCGAGAATTGGGGAGTTACGGCAGGATGCCGTAAACGTATGGGGCATATGGTGATCAAGTTTGAACCTACGGCTGAAGATGGGAGTTCTGCACGCTGGAACCCTTTGGATGAGATCAAGATCGGGACTCCCTCAGAAGTGCCGGCAGCACAGAATCTTGCTTATATCCTTGCGGATTACGAAGGCAAGGGGAAGTTAGATCATTGGGGAAGCAATGCGGCAACGGTTATCATGGTTGTCATTTTGCATCTCAAATATGCACATTTTGCCGATCCGGTGCATTATCCGGAAGAACCGACACTTTTTTCAGTGGCCTCTTTTTTGAAGGCGAACATTGTGCCGGAAATGGATAAAAATGGAAATCCTGTTTGGGAATACGTAGATGAGGATGGTGATGTTTCAGACACTCCGAAGGAGGGGTATCGCAAGCAACAAAAGATGATGGCAGCAGGCTTTAAGGACACGTTGGAAAATTTGCAGTGCTTTGAGCATGTGCCGGATGATGGCATCGAGATTCGTGAGTGGAATAAGAAAAAGGAAATGTATGGGGTGAGAAAATTTTTGCCAGAAGATATGGCGGGAATTTATAAAGGCGCCTCTTCCTTGGAAGATATGCCAAACACACATCCTATTATTTACCAAAACTTTGTCGAAATTCTTTCCAAGCCGGACAATGAATGCGGTAGCATCATTTCTACGGCAAATACAGCACTGAAGGAATATCTCGATCCTGTGCTATCGCGGAACACCTCGACCAGTGATTTTTGTGTCGATGACATTATGAACTACAAGAAACCCGTATCACTCTATTTGGTTACGCCGCCGTCCGATCTGCTGCGTCTGGCACCAATCTTCCGATTATTTTTTGAAATGATGGTCAAGCACCATGCAAGAAAGATCGGGACATATGAAAATGGTCGAGCGAAAGCAGTTTATAAGCATAAGTGCTTGTTTTTGATGGATGAGTTCAGCAGCTTGGGAAATCTGCAATCTTTTGCGGCTACGCTGTCTTATATTGCAGGTTACGGCATGAAAGTATTTCTTATCAATCAAGGACTGCCGCAAATAAACGGAATTTACGGCAAGGATAACCAAATATTGATGAATTGTCATTTGCAGATTTTTTATGCCCCGAATGACAACGATACGGGGAAATATGCAGAATCCTTGCTCGGCAACAAGACGATCATGGTAGAAAGTGAGTCGGATAGCGGCTGGTTTACCAAGCGTCAATATACGCGCTCTGCGCAAGCGAGAGCGTTGATGACGGCTGATGAACTCAAAAGATTGGGCGATCGGGAGATTGTCGTCGCAAGTGGCAGTCCGCCGCTTTTGACGGATAAAGTGAAGTATTACGAAAGCGAGTTCTTTCTGGACCGATTGGCAGACGCGCCGATCGCATCGGATGTGATCCGCCATGAGCCGTATCCAGAGCGTGATGCGCTCCTGTCTCAAAAAAGGCAGAAAAAAGAAAAACCATTGCATATTGCATGGCAAGAGCGCCAGGAAGTTGAGCCGTTTCGTCCGGTATGGAACGAAGGGAGGGGAAGCCGTTAATGGCAAGAGTACAAAATGTTGCGAAGCTGGAAAAGAAGTTTGCGGCGTTGCGACAGCAGCAGGAAAAAATTGCTGCTGTACAGAGAAGCGTGCGCCAGCAAATGGAAGAGGCCCGCATGGTGACATTGGATAAGATGATCAAGAAAACAGGTTTTCCGAAAGATAAACCAACAATCTTGATCGGTGCCTTGTTGGAAGCCAAAGAGAAGTTGGAGGGAGAAGAGAGCATCAGCACGATCAATGGCTATATGCAGCGTTATCGTGTCTTTGCGAGTGAGAACCCTGAACTTGCAAGCAAGTTGGCTGAACAAGAAGAGGAGCCTGCACAAGAGGATGTGACGAGGGATGGAGCAGAAGAGGGAAAATCTGAACTTTGATGTTGTTGTTGGTGTGGATGTTGTAAATCTCATGAACCGAGAGGACATCACCGAAATCTATGTGAATGACGACGGCTTTATTCGCTACCAGTCCTATGATGAAGGAAAGGTCAAAACACAGTGCTTCATGGAGCCGTCCAAAGTTTTGGCCATCATCGAACTTGTGGCGGGGCAGGTTGGGAAAATCGTCAACGAGGAGATTCCCTCTATTTCAGCGGAGGTTTTTGGCTACGGATGCCGTTTTCAAGGAGAGATACCGCCGATTGTACGACATCCGCAATTCAATATCCGTAAAAAGGCAATCAAGATATTCTCTTTGGATGATTATGTGAAGATGAAGTTTTTGAAGGCCTATCAAAAACAATATATTGAGGAGGCGATAAAAAAGCGCAAGAATATCCTTGTTGTTGGAGGCACAGGAACGGGAAAGACAACATTCCTTAACGCTCTTTTGGCAGCTATTGCGGAGATTTCACCCTATCACCGTATTATCAGTTTGGAGGATTTGCCGGAATTGCAGTGCTCGGCCGATGATTACAGCCCGATGTTTACCAAGCAGGATACGGGAAAGGATGGTGTCAAGTACAATATGACGCGCCTTCTGGCCGATTGTATGCGGCGTTCCCCCGAAAGAATCGTCGTTGGAGAGGTGCGTGACGGTGCAGCGTATACGATGCTCAAAGCATGGAATACCGGTCATGAAGGTGGGGCGTGCACGGTTCATGCAAATGATGCAGTTGCCGGATTGACGAGAATCAAGTCATTGGCACAGGAAGATCCAGAAGCCGCTGGCGACATCAAGGAGCTTATCGGTGAGGTCATCGATGTGGTTATTTCCATCAGCCATGTGGATTTGGGAAACGGAAAGAAGAGCCGTGTCATCAAGGACATCATCGAAGTTCAAGGCTATGACAGCCTGAAAGATAAGTATATTTATGAACATATCAATGAAGGAGAGAGTCATCATGAAAAAGTCCGTAAAATTTATTAAGGCAAGAGTGGCAGCACTCACCACAAGTTTCCTCGTATCAGCGCCTACCGTTCTTGCGTCTGCCGTTGACGGTAAGGAAGGCTCTGTAACAGTGAATTGGCCATGGATGAAATTCTTTAATTCTCTTGCCGAACAGCTTACCGGGCCTTTACCCATGGTATTGGGAATCATGGGAATCGCCGGAGCAGCTATTGCGCTTTTCAGCGGACATGCAGGCGGCGGTACGCAAAAATTCATCCTCTTGATATTGGCGGTGTCCATCGCACTCTTTGCGCCCAATTTCATGACTGCGATTTCGGAATCGGCAGGGGCGTTGACCATTATGGGGCTTTGAGATGGAGGCGAATCGCGAAGTACCGGAAGGTTATGAAGTGCCCATTCATCGAGCGCTGGTGCAGCCGCTTTACTGGATGGGGGTTCCTCGCAATATCTTTATCGGGGAAATCGTTTTCGCTGTGCTTGGAGGATTGATCTTCAAAACCTTCACGGTTATTTTCATTACGGTTGCTGCGCATTATCTGTTCCGTTATCTGGGGCAGCAGGATGCACAGTTCCATGAGGTGTTTTGGTATTCGCGGCTGCACAAAAACTATTACTATCGATAGGGGGTGGTTCGATTGGCATTTTTCTCGAAGAAGAGAAAGCCCTTTTCGCAGGAAGTGGGCGTTTTTGAGGAAAAACCAAGACTTCAGTATCTTCTTCCGTGGGCATATGTCGATGAGGATACGGGCATTGTCCATGGAAAGGATCATTCCATGCTTGCCGTGTATGAATTTCGTGGACCGGATATGGATAGCTCTACATATCTTGATCTGATGCAGTACAATGCAGCCGTCAATAATGTCATCAAGAAACTGCCGACAGGCTATGTTTTGTACTTTGAGGCACAGCGAGGGATTTCCAAGGAGTATCAGGAATCCCGGCTCGATGTACCGTTGGCGCAAAAGATGGAAGATGAACGCAAAGCATATTATGCCGGGCAAAAGCACTTTGAGACGAGATACTATTTCATTGTCTATTTGGAGCCGCCACAGCTTTTGAAGCACAAGCTTACCGATCTTTTCATCTCGGACAAGCAGAAGGACGGCAAGACGGATATGCGCCTTTACGTCGGCATTGTGGAGAAATTCATCAACAATGTCAATTTGATTGGTGATATGCTGCACAGTTGGTTCCCGGACATTCATCCTCTGAATGCCGAAGAGGCGTTGACGTATCTTCATTCCACCATATCTACAAAGAAGCAAGTGGTCAAAGTGAACCCGCTGAACTACATATCGGATTATATTTGTGATTGCGGGGTGCTGGGTGGTCGAGAGATGATGCTTGGCGATCGGTACATCAAGATGATTACGATATTGGATTTTCCGCCGGTTTCTACCCCGGGCGCTTTTGATAGGCTCAATAATCTGGACATAGAATATCGCTGGGTTTCCCGTTTTATCTGCATGTCGAAGGTGGATGCCCAAAAGGAACTGAAGGATTATCGACAGAGGTGGAATCAGCAGATCAAGTCTTTTTGGACGCAGGTGCGAGAAGCCATCTTGAAGGAAAAGATGGAGGATGAGCGCGACGAGACGGCCATGTACAACAAAGATGATGCATCGGCAGCCTTGCAGGAGCTTGGTCAGGATTATACGAGTTATGGTTACTATACCATGACCGTCATGGTATCTGATGAAGATCAAGGGAAATGCCTGGAAAAAGCTAATCGCATCTTAGAAAGCATCAATTCTTTGGGGTATACGGCATATATCGAGACGGATAACAGCATGGAGAGCTGGTGGGGATCGATTCCCGGCTGCTATCGCGCCAATATCCGTCGGCCGATTGTCAGCAGCCTAAATTTTTGTCACCTAGCCCCGGTCACGGCAACGTGGTCAGGAGACAAGAGGAATGAGTGCTTGAAGGGGCCTGTATTGCTTTATACGGATACGACGGGGTACACGCCGTTTCGGTTGTCCCTGCACGTCGGAGATGTAGGACATACGTTGATTTGTGGGCGCACCGGCAGCGGCAAGTCGGTGCTCCTGAATACCTTGGAAGTTCATTTTCTCAAATATCCAAATAGCAATGTCTTTATCTTTGACAAGGCGGCATCCAGTCGTGCTCTTACTCTTGCCGTTGGAGGAAACTTCTATAATATTGCTTCTGAAGGCAGTGGAGAGCTTTCTTTTCAGCCTCTGGCGCATGTTGAGGATGAGAAGGAAACAAAATGGGCAAAAGAATGGATTCTTGGATATTTGAATCTGAAGAATATAACGATTACTCCTGCCAAGGATAATTTTGTTTGGAAAGCACTGCTTTCTTTGCGGGAGTTTCCCAAGGAGCAGCGCACGATTTCCACGTTCTGTGAGATGGTGCAGGATCAGGAAATACGCCAGGCATTGGCAGCGCTCACGGTCAAAGGAGCCTATGGCAAGCTTTTTGACAACAACAAGGATATTTCTGGTATAGGTCGCTGGCAGGTATTTGAGATGGAGACGTTGATGGCTACGCCTGCCATCGTGCCGTCTACCTTGGAATATCTCTTCCATCGCATCGAGACGAAATTGCAGAAGGCATCTGGCCCATCTCTCATCATCATGGATGAAGCGTGGCTTTTCTTTGACAATCCGATGTTTAAGGAGAAGATCAAGGAGTATTTCAAGGATATGCGCAAGAAGAATACGAGCATCATCCTTGCTACGCAGAATTTGACCGATTTATCGGCAAAGCCGGAACTTTTGAGTGCAGTCTTGAACAATTGCCCGAATAAGATTTACCTTTCGGACAAGGAAGCGAAAACGGAGAAAAGTCAAGAAATCTATCGAATGTTTGGCTGCAATGAGAAACAGATGGATATTATTGCCAATATGGAGCCGAAGAGGGATTACTATTATTCATCGGAGAAAGGGAACCGTATCTTCCGTTTGGCGCTACAACCGATCGAACTGCCGTTTGTGACAGCGACGGCGAAGAAGGATCAACAGGCTATGGATTCCATCTTGCAAAGTGCTGGGAGAGAAAGCTTTATCGAGGAATGGCTGAAGTATAAGGATTGTCAAGATGAATGGGAGGATTATCGCGAGAATTATTTGTAAGGTGTCCATTATGGACACCCGAGAAAGGGGTAGAGGACGATGAAAGGAAAACAAAAAACTATTTTGACGTTTGCACTGGCTGCTGCCCTCACAGTAATGCCTTTCCGCGCTCATGCGGCAATTCCTGTCATTGATGATTCGAACATCATGCAGCAAATCAAAACCTATATGGAAACCATAAAAGTGGTCACGAACACTGCCGAGCAGATCAAAATGCAGATCAAGGAACTTGAATCTTTGCCGAAGCAGATTCTTGACCGCTACAAAAAAGAATTTGTCGCGGCCATCGAGGAAGTCAAGGCGCATACCAAGATGACAGGGATGCTGGATGATGTCAAAAATTTGCCGGAAGTTTGGGGACATTGTTTCCCTACCCTGCGAGGCGGGGATTTGTCTCATACGGCTACGAGTGAGAAAAATATAGCTGTCACGATGCAGGAAGTCCTTTCCATGCGCAATCAGCAGGATGTTGCTGCATATCGTGCTTTGATGCAGGATTTGCAAAAGTCCAAGGATAAGCTGGCAGAGCTTTTGGAGCTTAACAAAACACCTGAAGGACAAAAGCAAGGCCAGCAGCTTACGAATGAAATCGCTGCCGAAAAGGCGCACATCGACAGTATCAATACGTCTATTCAGGCGATCAGTGTTCAAAATGAAGCGATGAAGAATCAGATGGAGGTCGTCAAAGCACAGAATCAGCAGGCTGTGGCAGATGCAATGGCACAGGCGACAGAGCAGACGATCGATGATATGTACAATAAAGCTAATGCGGCAGGGCGTATAGGGGAAACGCTGGACGATCCATTTGCACGCAATGGTTTAGGCTGGTGAGCGCATGAATCTTGCAGATGTAGATTTCTTTAATCAGCTGCTGATCTTTTTTGAAGATCATTGCATGTTTGGGTACAAGGCATTGGCACCACATGCCGTAGCACTCATCATGGCACTGGGAACAATCGATATTGCGGCGACATGGACGCTTTACAGCGGACAGCTTCGCATGTCTGAGATCATCAGCCGCGTGATGAAGATCGGGCTGTTCATGTTCTTCATCATCAATTTTGACAAAATCAACCAAGCGATATTGGTTTCTTTTCAATATGCGGGATTGACGGCGGCCGGAGGGACTGTCGGCGGCAGTGATATTCTCAAGCCTTCGACTATCATAACGGATGGGTTCAAAGCAATCGAGCCGGTACTTTCCTCTCTCGTTTCGGTCACATCGATTCTCCCGGGTATTATGTCTATGAAGCTGATCTATATTGCCATAACCCTTGCGGCATATTTCTTCATCGCCTTGCAGATTCTGATAACAAAGATTGAATTCAATATTTTCGCTACTCTAGGCGTTATTCTATTGCCCTTCGGTGCCTTGCGGTATACGCAGTTTCTTTTTCAAAGGCTTGTATCGGCAGTTTTCGCTTATGGTATCAAGTTGATGCTCATGTATTTTTTGTTGACATTGTTCGATTCTCTCGTCACTCAAGCTGGAGGCATACCGGGGTGGACAGATCAAGCGAATCCTGATCTTGCAGAAATGTTGAAGTATGCGCTTTCGTATGCAACGATGGCATTTCTTATTTGGAAAATACCTAATCTTGCATCCGGATTCATGAATGGCCAGCCGGCGCTGGAAGGTCATGATGTCATCAATTCAACACGGTCTGCCATCGGAACCGGCGCGACGGTGGCCTCCTTGGCATATGGCGGAGCAACGAAGGCTGCATCTTTGGCTGGCCGGGGAATGCGTCGTATTGGCCAAAGTTTGCCCGTGGGTGGTGCAAGTTATCGATCGGGGGCTGGGAATCCCGTTGCCAGGCAATCGTTTGGTGGAAGCCGTATCGGAATGGCTTTGATGGGTAACGGAGGAAAGAATCGAGAGAACGATAGGCATGGTACCCGCACAGCAAAAGAGCCTCAGGAGAATCGCGACGAATAAGGTGATAGAGCGATGAGGGAAAAAGTTTGTTGTTTGTTGTTCTGTTTCTTTGCTTGGATGACGATTGCCCATGCTGCGCCGCCTTTCCCCGGAGGAGAGATAACAGCTCCCTTTGGTGAAATTGGACACGGGAAGAATGCGCATGTCCACATGGGCGTGGATGTTGGAACAAATTCCGGTACACCGATTGCAGCGCCTTACTCTGGCTACGTTAATCATGGTGCTGGTGGAGGATATATCTATTGGGTTGAGATTACACGCGATGATGGTATGTATATGTTCTTCGCCGACTGTGCTGCGGAAACATTAAGTATCCCAGATGGCTACTATACGGAAGGACAGATTATTGGTTATACCGGTGGAGATGCTTATGATGGACCGCTCGGGTATTCAACTGGACCGCATTGCCATGTAGAAGTGGGACCGAATGGCGAATTCGGCGGCAGAGTCGATCCAGTGCCTATCCTGATTTCTCTTGGTGTTGATCTTACAGGAGATGTCGTTGGACCGGGAGGGCAGGCTGGTGGAGGCTATGGTCGGACTGGCCATGATAATATTGCAATGCCTTGGGGCATCGAACATATGCATCAACTTGGCGAATCCATCAACTCGATCTTGGTCTATCTTGTGGATGTCATCGGCAAAGGATTCCAAGCTTTGCAATATGCCGCTCTTGGCCTTCTTTTCGTGCTTTGCGTCATCGATCTCGCTTTGCCTATCCTTGTGGCGGGACTTGAGTTTTCTTTGGTCGCGATCGTACAAAAGACAATTAAATATGGGCTTCTGTATGTTTTTGTGGTTCATTGGCAAATGTTGGTCAATGAGTTCTTTTTGGGACTTGTGACGAGCGTTTCGGGAACTTTTGTGCAAGACCCGACGATTATTGAGAATAATATTTCACAGCCACAACTTATTTTGCAGAAGGTCATATATTTCATGACACCTGCACTCAATAAGATTGCATCCTTTGGTGCCATGGATTTTTCGACACATCTGAATGTGATTTTGCCGACGCTGCTCATTACATGGCTCACGATCTTCTTTTTCTTCGTGCTTTCCGTGTTCATCATGATTGTGTATGTCGAATTTTATGTTGCTGCACTTTTTGCCGTGTTTACGTTACCTTTCCAAGCTTTTGGGTTCACGAAGTTCATTTCGGAAGGTGTGCTGGGAAGCTTGGTATCGAATACGCTGAAGCTTTGCATCGTTTCCGTGATGGTAGGATTTTGCATTTTGCTCATCAAGGATGCGACGATTCCGGAGAATATCTTTGGCGCAACTCTTCCCGGGCAAACCGTTCAAGGGGGAGGCATGGAGATTAACGGACCGGCAGAGTATGTGGCAATGGCAAGAGCGGCTGCACAAAAGTGGGGTGTGCCGGAAAATCTGTTTTTAGCGCAAATACAACTGGAAAGCAGCTGGGATCCCAATGCGGTATCATCCGTAGGGGCGCAAGGAATTGCACAGTTTATGCCGGACACGGCCGCAGGATGGGGTATCGATCCTTTCAATCCTGAGGAAGCGTTGGATGCAGCTGCACATTATATGCATAATCTCTACGAGCAGTTTGGCGATTGGGACTATGCGCTGGCAGGATACAATGGAGGGCCGAATAGCATCAGCGCAGGTGAACCTCTTCCGGGTTGGGCGCAGGAATATGTCAATCTTGTACACGGGCAAGTCGTTGGTTCCTATAAGGCTAGACCGACTATCACGACAGAACAGATGGTTAATCATATGCTGCTTTGTTTGGGATTGCTTGCTCTTGGAATATTGATTTTTATATTGCCGAAGACCTTTATGAAGGCTTTGGGAGGCCGCTATGAATCTTAGTTTTCGAGAGCAGAAAAAGCTCAAGATTTTTCTGCTGGTGCTGATCTTGTTTATGTTCCTGCCGATTCTGTTGACGTTTTTTTGTGGGAAAATATTTTACAGCAACACGACGGATTCTGCCACACGCGGGCTTTATCTAAAGACATGTTCCCAAGAATTGCACTATGGGGATTATGTCATTGTGGAATTGCCAATGGATGTACCATCCCTTCATGTGCAGCAGGGCTTTCTGTTGTTGAAGCGTGTACGCGGTTTTTCCGGAGATTCGTATCGTATAGAAGAAGGGAGACTTTCTTTAGGGGATGCCGATTATCCCATTTATCCTGTTGCCGGCTTGCCGCAACAGGATGATGGGATCAAGTTTGTGCCGGATGGCGAACTGCTGCTTCTCAATGATATGGAAAAATCGTTTGATTCCCGCTATTTCGGGCCTGTCTCGCAAGGGAATGTAGTGGCAAAGGTGTCGTTGTTTTTGTCGTATGAGCCGTTTTATCACATCATGGAGGTGCTTTCATGAAAAAGAAAGTATTTGTTGTTGCCTTGACCGTATCTATGATTGGTGCTTCCCCGGCTTTTGCATGGGGAGGCTGGGGCAGCCTGCTGCATCCGGGTGATCATGTTATCGATTTCAAGCGGCTTGCTGACAGCATCAAAGAAACGGCAGAATATGTCAAAGTGGTTGCGAATGAGATTGCAAATCTTAAAAATCGCATTTTGGCCAATACGAAGCTGGATATGGATTATGGCAAGGTTATCGGCAAAGTAGAGACGGATGGATGCTTTCCCAAAATGGGAGATATTACTGCAAATCGTGGATATAAACCGATCGATGATATGTATCATGACGTGTGGAATGCCTATGGCGCAAGGGAACCGTATTTGGATAAGCTTCATGAATATCTGTCAGGCTGGAATCAAGAGATTGCTGTTTTTATGGGGAAGATCAAGGAAGAACAGGTTTCACGTGGAACGGTTTGGCAAGAGGTTCTCTCTGTCCAAACGCCAGGCATTGTTGGCGAAAAGCAAAGGGAGAACAATCTTTCTTCGCTGGAAGCCTTGGATTCCATCAATCAGGCACAGATCACGGGCGCAGAATATATGAGACGGGTTGCTGAACAAGAAGCGGAGGCTACTCGTCGTCGTATCGATGATGAAGAAAAGAAAGCGGCGAGTGTCTATGTCTATGACCCGTTTCATCCGACAGAATATGATAACAAGCACAATGGCAGCAAGAGCCAGAATGTGGGTTTTATGAAGTTCGGACAATAAGAAAGCAGGGGCATGCCCTGCTTTCTTATTGTCCGTGATGTATGCACTTCTTGGTCTGCATCCGAGCCGATGCGGCACGATGTGTCCGCGAGCAGAAAACATACAAAAGAAATTGGTGGTGTACTTTACAATTTCATTTCGTAAGTTCCAGCGGGAATGGTGCGTGTCATAACTTTTCCTTCAAGGTTTTCCAAGGTCTTTCCTCCGTGCGTTTGCAGGGTAGTTGCCTCGTTTGTCGTCCATTTGCCTTGCTTGTGCTCGATTGTCACGGAAAACGATGCGCCGTTTTCCGCAGTGAAAGAACCGTTGCCGTCATCTAAGATTTTTCCTTGAAACGGGATGGGATCGAACATCCCATAACCGAGCCTTGTTTCACGGATCGAAAGGGTTCCTTTCGGCAATTCGATGCCGTCAGCAAGAAATTTTCCGTGGCCAAAATGAATTTCAAGCGTGGTGTTGCCTTGCTCGTTTGCAACATTTACGGTGGCAGTATGGAGCGATGAGACAGCCAAAGGCTGCCACATGGGATGGATGATATACTGTGCGTCACATTCCAAGACGCGGACGGTTTGGCCAGGGACAGCTTCTTTGGAATCGGCCGTTTGCTTGTATTCGCCGAAGAAGCGGATGAGATCGCCGTTCTTGAGGGGGTTTTCGCCATCTTTCAATGTGTAGTGCAGCATGAAGATGTTGCCGCTTTGCACATTCATGAGATTTTGTGCAGCATAGACGGTCACATCCTTGCCTTTGGTGACTGCATTGAAAACCGTCAGGACGGTTTGAATCTTCTTTCCTTTGAAAGCATCCGGCTGCTTGGCAAAATTCTCGACATCCTCGATAAAGGTGGCTTCTTTCTTGTAGTCTGCTTCCGACTGCGATGTGTTGGCACATCCGCTGAAGGAAAATAGGAGGACGACGAACAGAAGCAATGAGAAAAGTCTTGTCCTGCAAACCATGGCCATAATTATGCATCTCCTTTATTTTTCGTGTCTGTGAGAATAAGCGCTAGGAATTGGCGGATAAAGTCAAGACGCTGCGGCGGCATTTTTCTCAGTATTTGCTGAATTTGCTGCATGGTACGTTTAGGCATCAGATCATCAAGGATTTCTTTTGGGGAGTCTCGCGCATGTGAGCCAAAGACCAGCCATTCCAGATCGAACCCCATTTTGCCGAGTTTTTGGATCAGCACGAGGTCTGGCGTTGCTTTCCCGATTTCTAAAGCGGATATGAGGGATTGACTGATGCCTAGGAATTGAGCAAAATCTTTCTGTGATTTGCCGTGATATTGCCGTATGGCACGGAGGCGACGAGCAAAGTTTTCTGAAGTGCCGTCTGAAGAATCTTTGGGTATGTCGGGCAGAGGCGATGACCAGAACAGAGCAGCAGATTGTCCGTCGATCTCGAAGGCAGAGGACAAAGCCTGCAAGCAATCTTCCGAGGGTTCATCCAAGCCGGTTTCATACCGCGATATTTGTGCTTGAGAAATATGCAGCATTTCTGCCAGTTGCACTTGTGTGAGATTTGCTTTTTTTCGTAGGTATTTTAGTTTTGTGGAAAATATTTTCAAGTCCATAAAATACACCGCCACTTATTTTTTACTTAATAATACTATATATACAATAAAACAACAAGGAGTGATGATGTTGAAAAAGACCGTTTACATCGCAGAAAAGCCGGATATAGGAAGAGCTGTGGCTGCGTATCTCTGGCCGGATGGCGGTATGGAAAAGGGGAAAGGTTGTTTTCGGAAAGGGGATATTGCCGTTACATGGGCATTCGGGCATATCCTTGGCATGGCAACGCCCGAGCTGTACGGAGAAGAATATAAGGTATGGAGCAACTATCCCATCCTGCCGAGCACTTGGCTTATGAAGCCCGATCCGCAAAAAAAGGAGCAGCTGGATATAATCAAGGGTCTGATCAAAGATGCGGATGTTGTTGTTCATGCAGGGGATCCCGACAGGGAAGGGCAGCTTCTGATTGATGAGATTCTGGATTTTCTGCATTACAAGGGTGAAGTCCGGCGTATTTTGATCAATGCGAAGGACGATGAATCTTTGAAAAGGGCATTTGCTTCCTTGCGTGACAACAAAGATTTCTATGGTCTGTATGAAGCCGGGCTTGGCCGTGCCCGCGCAGATTGGCTCATCGGCATGAATCTGTCGCGTGCATATACGGTTAATGCGAGAAAAGCCGGACATGACGGGACATATCGGATTGGCCGTGTGAAAGTGCCGACGCTGGCGCTAGTCGTGCAGCGCGAAAAAGATATTTTGTCTTTCAAGCCGAAAAAGTATTATGTGCTGCAAGGGATTTTTGCATATAAAGGGGTTCCTTTTACGGCCACGTTGGAGCCGTCAGAAAACATTCCCTTGGACGAAGAAGGACGTGTGTTGGATGTAAACCTCTTGCAGGCAATCAAATTGAAGGTAGAGAAGGCTGAGGGCGTTATCCGAGATGTGGCGACATCGGAGGGAAAACAGTACCCGCCATTGCCGTATTCCTTAGATACGTTGCAGATCGAAGCGAATAAAATATGGGGATATTCCCCGCAAGAGGTATTGGAAACTGTACAGAAGCTCTACGAAAGGAAGCTCGTTTCTTATCCGCGAAGCGATTGCAACTATATCCCGGCTTCGCAAAGAGAAGATGTTCCAAGGATTCTGGCTGCCTTGAAGGAAATGGATGTACAAGGTGCAGCCGGAGCGAATGTAGACATTGAAAGCAAAGCCTTCAATGATGGGAAGATCACAGCACATCATGCAATCATTCCCACGGGCATTCGACCAGAAGACATGAATGAACAGGAAGAACGTATTTATGGCATGATCTCCAAACGCTATATTATCCAGTTTTATCCACCGCATGAGTTTGAGAAAACGACTTTTTCACTTCAAGTCGGGGATGAAATGTTTTCAGGCAGTGGGAAAATCATCCGTAAGATGGGGTTCCGTGAAGTGGAGAGGGAAGAGGAAGAACAAGAAGGCACTCCACGGCTTCCAGATTTCGCTGTAGGCGACAAAATCGCAAAGGGTGACTATTCCATCCTAAACAAGAAAACAAAGCCGCCAAAGCGATTTACAGAGGGAACCTTGATTGCGGCCATGACAAACATTTGGAAGTTCATGAAAGCAGATAATCCGAACCGTGAAAAAATGAAGGAAGTCAAGGGCATAGGGACACCAGCGACGCGAGATACCATCATTGCGGAATTGCAGGCGACGAGCTTGAAAGGAAAGGCTGTCGAACCATGCCTGAAGAAAGTGAAGAAAGAACTTCTGCCTACACCTTTCGGCATTTCTTTGATTGAGAATGTAAGTCCATCTCTTGCTGTGCCCGATACGACGGCAGAGATGGAATATGCGTTGGATGAAATAGCACATGGCAAAGGGAATCTTTCGGATTATATGGATGATGTGTACTCCATGGTGCATGAAAATATTCAGTTTGCCGAAAAGCACCTATTCCCTTTGCCGAAGGATAAGAAACGAACACCTTGCCCCATTTGCCGTGAAGGTATTTTGCTGCGGAAGTATTCTCAAAAAAGCAAGATGTACTTTCATATGTGCAGCAATGAGAAGTGCGTTTCTCCGGATACGGGAAGGAAGATGTTTTATCCCGATGACAGCGGCGAACCGGTGGTTGCGTTTTGCCCGGAATGCGAGACTGTGCTGGCAAAGCTCAATGGCAAGAATGGAGCTTTTTGGCTTTGCAATCATTGCAAAAAAACATTTGATGACAAGAACGGTCATCCAGTTTTGAAGAAAGATAAGGTGATGTGACTGTGGAAAGGTTCGAGGACACGGCAACAGAGGATGAGGAAGAAGAATTTATTGCGATGCAGGCTGTCGATCGTGATACTGTTGACGAAGTGGCGTCGAAAATAGAGGAAGAAGAGCTGCCTTTGGAATCAAAGGAACCAATATCCTTAGAGAAACCGAAAAATATAGCTGCTCATCCAAAATCTGAAGAAGAAAGAAAAATCGTCGAAGATTTCAATGCGTTGCAGCAGCGCATGGCTGCGATGCTGGCTCGGCGGACGGATGGAACGGCAGAAGAGCAGCATGTTTCGGATGCTTTGAATGAATTGAACGGGCTTATGAAAAGCATTCACGAGCAGATGGCACCGTTGGAAAAAGTCGTAAAAAAGACACTGACCTTAGAAGGCTGCACGCAACAAATCTCTAAGGAAACGGATAGACTGGAACGCCTAGTTCGGCATATTCAGGATGAGGTGCCCGAAGAGATTGAAAAAAGTGCTTCTGAGGCTTATAAAGCGGCCTTTGAAAATGCGGCTGCAAATTATGAACAAATGGCGAAAGAAGCTATAGCATGGCAGAAATCCCAGATGAAGGATATTGCTGGCTGGCAGGCAGGACGCTTGAAACAGATGGGGGATGCCGTCGACCGCATTTGGATTCTTGCGCATGTGATGGTGTTCCTGGCTGTATTGAGTATATTGTTGCTGTGGTTCAAATCATGAGGCTTGGCAGACTGTCTTCGGCTGTGCGAAGCGTCAAGGCAAATCGGATATTCCGATTTCCCGTAAGGGTTCAGCCTTTACGCGGAGCGTGATGAAGCTCAGGCTTTTGCGGTAGAGGGAGAAGGTGTTCCTTCTCCCTCCTGCCTTGTCGGCGAGACTGCTGAAAGGGGTGCAGGGGACGAAGTTCCCTGCTGGGGGTGCAGGGGGCGAAGCCTCCTGCGGTGGTGGGTGGGGTGGTGGTAAGCAAGCCGCGGGCATAGGCCATGAACTTTAGTTCTTGGCTTGTGCCTGCGGCGTTGTTGTTCAAGGCAAAAGGGATTTGCACGCTCTCGTTATGTTTTTCGTGGAGCGTGCATTGCGGAACAGAAGCGGAATATCATGAAGCGCTGTGAAGCAATGCGGAAGCGGAACGAGAAAGATAACGGTGCAAATCCCTCTTGCCATCATTTCAAATGGTTTTGCGTTAGGGATGGAAGCCCGAAGGGCAGAGACAGCGAAGCTGGCTCTGTTCACGACAGCCCGTCCCGAAGGGAACGCCCTGAGAATACGAACCTTAAATAAGGTATTATGCAGAAATATTTCTTTGAAGATATACATGATGGAAGCTTTAAGATCGACTTTTTCTGCAATATATGCTATAATATAAGAAGTAATATAAGTGGCTCTGCTGTATGAAATGGGAGGGAATGGATATGGTATCTAAGGAAGAAATGCGGAAATGGGTGGATTCTGCAATCAAGGTGCACGAGTTGGAAGGCTTCAAGTTTTCAGAGGAAGACCTGGCGGTTTTCGATCGCATTGCGAATCTTGAGATCACGACGGAGGAGGCAAGAGAGATATTCCGTGAGAAACTGGCAAGAGAAAAAGAGGCGGAAATGGTATGAGTGCAAGGGATCCATATCTTCAACCGAACGGGGTGCTGCGGAACAAGTTGGGGATCCATGATGGGCACAAGCTCATGGATTACGAGAAGAATTTTACGGCGACGCGGTACGTTGATCTGAAGAAGCAAGCCTTTCGCGAGTTCGATTTGAGCACATTGAAGAAAATCCACTACGAACTGTTTCAGGATGTCTACGATTGGGCTGGAAAATTTCGTACTGTGGATATTGCGAAAAAGGATACCGTATTCTGCCATTGCCCTTATCTTGAAGAACAGGGCATGGACATTTTCAAGCGACTGAAAAAGGACAACAATCTACAGGGGCTCGATGCTGAGAGGTTTTGCAAAAAGGCCGCCGATCTCTATTGCGATCTGAACATGCTGCATCCTTTCCGAGAGGGAAACGGCAGGACGCAGCACATGCTGATTTACCAAGTGGCGAAGAATGCTGGCTATGAATTGGATATGGAAAATGTCGATCGAGAAAAACTCATGGCAAGAGCTGTGCTGGGCGCGGTTGACAGTCGCTTCATGGCAGAATTAATGAGGGAAACCATAAAGGAGATGCCGAAGGAGAAGTACCCGAAGCGGAAAGTCTTGGTGAAAGGAAGAGCGGACGAGGACAAGAGCAAGGGGCGGGAATGACGCGGAAGAACCCGTCATGCTGAAAGGTGTCCATGATGGACACCTAAACCGGTCAAAACCTAAGAGTTTTGACCGGTTTAAACTTTTATGGTAGAATCAGAGGGAAAGGATAATCAAAACTTTTGGTCAAAACGGGGGATTGAAATGACGGTTTGGGGCTACGCCCGTGTATCGACAAAGGGGCAGAAGGCTCATGGAAATTCCTTGGAGGAACAGGAGCAACGCCTGAGAGAAAATGGAGCCTCTTCGGTTACGGTGGAGCAGTTTTCCGGAGCATCCATGGAGCGGCCGAAGCTTCAAGGTCTGCTTGGCCGCATGGAAGCGGGCGACGTTTTGATTGTGACAAAGCTGGATCGCCTTGCCCGCAATGTGGAGGAGGGAATCCATCTGATCCGTTCTCTGATTGATCGAGGCGTGAAAGTCAATGTCTTGAATGTAGGATTGCTCGACCAGACGCCCATGGGCAAGTTCTTTATTACGACGCTTCTTGCGGTGGCCGAGCTTGAGCGAAGTATGATTTTGGAACGGATGCAGGAAGGCAAGGCGATTGCCAGGACGAAACAGGGGTTTCGTGAGGGCAGGCCGCCGATCGATAGGGCGAGGAAGGAACACGCGCTTGCACTGCTGCGAGAGGGACGTTCCTATAAGGATGTGGCTGCTGTGACGAACCTGAGTGTTTCGACGCTTTCGCGATATGTGCGAGAAAACGGTGGTTTCTTGAGACGGAAAAACAAATGTAAGGAGGACAGCGGAAGATGAAGATTGAACGAAGATACAATCCGGATGATTATGAAGAGGGGCTGCGGTATGATATGAACCGTGCTTATGAATTGGCCGAGCAGGACAACCAGCTTTCCTTATATGGAGCGGTAGTTGACGTTCATTGGAGCGTGAAGGAAGCTGTCAAATTCCGTGAGATCGATCCGATCAAGGGGCAGGAAATCCAACGCTTTTTTTGGGGGCTTGTCCATGATTGATTTGACGCATTGCCAGGAGATCATCAACACGTTTGGAGGATCGATCAGAGAAAAAGAAGCGAATTCTTTAAGGTGCAGAACGATAAGAACGGACGGAAGCGTGACCCCCGTATGACCCCCAAAAATCTCAAAAAGGTGTATAATGAGGAGAATGAGAGGAATAAGGAGAACGGGAAGCCTTGAAATATAAGGCTTCACAAGAGTAGCTAAAATATAAGAATTGAGTTCGAGTAGTTGCCAAAACGCCGCAAATCCTTGATATGAAAGGAGTTGCGGCGTTTTGTTTTGCATCGTGACCATCTATGGAACGGCATATTCATATCTTGACTTCTGTTTTCGGTAGTGATAAAATGCTTAAAGAAATCAGTTGATGACATACGTCAACCAACCGAAAAGCCCCGACGGGAGTGATGACCCGAAGGGGCTTTTTGGTGCGCTGATGAGGCGCATCTTGCTGGTGCCACATCGCAGCTGGTTTCTACTGCGCCAGCATCTGCAGGATCAGCGTCCCGAGGATGCTCCCAAGGATACTGATGAGCAGGGAAACCATGAAATCAATCAATGACATTGTGTCAACCTCCCTCCTAGCCGGATTGGCTTGATGAGGGCCGTGGCAGTGATAGTATATCATATTTCAAAGTTTAGAGCATAAAGTATATGAGTTACATTGACCAAACGCGTTCCAACGGCGGCAAGCAGCGAAAACTCGCCCAGCAGACTGTTGTCGCAAAAACTACGAAAATGTGCATAAAGGGAGTATTTTCTTTGATATAAAGTCAATATTTTCAAGGCCTGTAGAATGTTTTTGATGTGTGGAGTTTGAGTGGTATAATATAAGTGGTCTTATTGTATGAATGGGGGAATGGATATGGCATCTAAGGAAGAAATGAGAAAAAACGTGGACTCGGCAATCAAGGTGCATGAATTGGAAGGTTTTAAGTTTACGGAGGAGGAACTGGCGGTTTTCGATCGTATCGCAAATATCGAGATCACGACCGAGGAGGCAAGAGAGATATTCCGTGAGAAGCTGGCGGGGAAAAAAGAGGCGGAAATCGTATGAGTGCAAGGGATCCATATCTTCAACCCAACGGGGTCTTGAGAAATAAGTTGGGAATCCAGGATGGGTATGAGTTCTTGGCTTATGAGAAAGATTTCGTGGTGACACGGTATATTGATTTGAAGAAGCAAACAGAATGCCCCGCTGCGAAGCGTGCAGTTTCGCGGCGGGGCATTTCTCTTTGTAGGAAATTTGGGGCGGGGAATCGGGAAGTTATTGCTTATTCGGCGCTCCTGGCAAAGACTGTGCCGGATTTGAAGCTGTGGCAGACGCCTTCTTCCAAGAGTACATGATCCTTGTCGGGAGTATAGCCCAGCGGCTTAAGCGCAGCGGCATTCATGCTCCCGCTTGCAAGAGTCTGTTGCGGTATTGATGGAAAGCGACTTGTCAGCCGCTTGAGCAGAGACAGCCACCAAAGTTTCTTCTGTTGGCCTCCCGCCAATGCCGAGGCAGGGCGTTTGGCGTAATCGTTAATATTTTGCTCCCCATATAAGGGAGCAGATCCACATTGGCGAAGCGTAGCCGTGAATTGGCGTCCGTAGGAAATATTGACATTTCGAAGGACGAAGAACGATAGCACGATGGATGCTACGTATGGACGTCGAAAATTTGCTAGATACACTCTCCGTAAAGCAGAGTTGAATGTTTTTGTGTGGGCTCATAGTTCATCCACACCTGAACCGAAGTCCCTTCGCTGTCTGTCCCTGCGCAAACGGCTGCGGCGCGAAGCATATCTCGCGCCGGCAGCGCCGCGTGTAGATTATTTCATCATCATCTCCTCAAGGATAAATTTGTTCTCGCCCGCAAGATCGAATCTCGGCGTGTAGTCTACCGGCGTTCGCAGCAGAGCCTCGTCAATCTTGATGGAAACTTCATTCGATAGGCGATTCAGTTCCTTCACCATGGCGCGCACCTTGCTGCGGTCATAGTCTATGGTCATGATGCGGTCGATGTCGTAGCAGTAGGAGGTCGGATTGCCCTCGTTGTTGAAAACATAGCCGCGCCCTGCACCCTTTTCCAGTTCATGCGTGCTTTTGCGATTGGCAAGTCCTTGGAGCGTGGAGAGAAATGCCCGACGGCTCTTGTTCTCGTCTACGGCGGCATCAAGACTGAAGTCCATGTCTGCCTTGGCCTTGCCGATGGCTGTGCTGAGGCGAGTCTTCTCCTCCATGAGTTCCTCCCAAATGCCGAGAAGCCGCCCTACATCGAAACCCTCTTCGGCCTTGCAGCTCGCATCCACGCTTTCGTCCTGCTGTCCCGCTAAAGCCTTGCTGCGAAGGTGCTTTTCTGTGATGGTCATCACGTTGTCCGAATCGGACAAATAGAGGATAATATATCCCATCAATTCGCCGAGCTTATTCTGCGCCTGAAAGGCTTCCTTCAAGTTCATGATGTCACACTCCTTTAATTTTCCATATCTTCCTGGCATTCACTGCGCGAATCCATTGTCATAGACGCTTATACTGCATGATGTTCGAGCTGTCCTTGCCAAGTGCCTTCACTGTGGGAACGGCGCTGCTTCGAACCATCTCATAGAACGTCCTGCCGAGTGTCAGCTTCGTGCCGCGGCTCTGCGTCCAGTCCGTGCCGAAGAGCGACTTCAGATTGAATTCCGTACCAGGCGCCAATGCCGTGACGCGTGCGAGCGCCTCCTTATATGCGGCTGAAAATTCATCTTCGTCACCGAGAAGCAGGCTGCGAACGTAGACGCTGAGCGGCAGACCTTCTGTTTCGGCACGCTTTTCAAGCCCTTTATGCTCTTCTTCTGAGAGCAATACTTGTAGATTCCGCAAAAAATCAACTCCTTTTGTCCGAGAGGAATATTTTTCTGTATCATATTGTCAAGATTCATATTTACATTATATATCAGAAGCTGGGCTTGTCAACGATTTTTTTGAAATTTTTTTGGCTATGTACAAAAGGATGTACATCGCCTGCGGTATATCGCAAATTTCGCAGGGATGGCGAATCATCTGCCGTTTCTTATGGCATAAAGAACTGCGTTATATCTACGCCTTCGAGCGTCAAGAGCTGCACCTTCTTGTCGATGCCGTCGGCGTAGCCTGTGAGACTGCCGCTTGTGCCGACGACGCGGTGGCAGGGGACGATGACGGAGATGGGGTTGTGTGCGACGGCGCCGCCGACGGCGTGGGCGGCTTTTTCCATGCCGATGCGGCGGGCGATTTCACCGTAGGTTATCGTTTCGCCGTAGGGGATCGAGAGCAGGATGTCCCAGACTTTTTGACGAAACGGTGTGGCTTTCGGTGCGAGCGGCGGCAGAAAGTCGGGCTTCTTTCCGCTGAAGTAGAGGTCGAGCCAGCGGCACGTCTCCTGAAATATGGGGAGGCTTTTTTGTTTGTGCTCCTCTTCGAGCGTGGCGGCGAAGTATTTCTGCCCGTCAAACCAAAGGCCGACGAGTGCCGTGCCGTCGCTGGCGAGGGTCATGGAGCCGAATGGCGAGTCGTAATGCGCTGTGTATTGCATGGAGAGGCTTCCTTTCGTATGTGAAACTTTCAGACATTTTAATGCAGCTTCCTTCGACTATTATAAAGCAAGGATGAGGGAAAGCCCAATTGTATTTTCATAAGAATATCATCTGAATATTTCTAAAATTCTATTGAATAATACTATATATCATGATATCATATAGAAAACATATTGAAGATGGGCGGCTGAATTTATCGGTATTATCCGAACACAGAGGCAAGGCATTACGGATGGAAGAAAATCACAGAGAAAATTTTTGTCTGCCTGTCATTTACTGTAGTATGCTTGTAAGAGCAGAGGAGAGGGAAAAGAAAAAGCATGGCGGTGTGCGTCATGCTTTTTCTCTATGGTTTTGCATTTGTCAACAAAAACTGGACATAAAAATTTCCATCTGCAATTGTACCTGCTCCTGCCGCGCGATTCCTGAGATGGAGAAAATTGGATAGTAAAAAACGGAGCTATTCGATAGCACTCGAATAACCCCTAAAGCCTTGAAATATCTAAGCTGGTCGGAGCGACGGGATTTGAACCCACGACCTCTTCCACCCCAAGGAAGCGCTCTACCAAGCTGAGCCACGCCCCGACTACTTTAGTATAGCAGACTTCTCCCGAAAAAGCTAGGGGGAATTTTCTTTTTTTAGAAAAACTTTGCGGCGGCAGGATTTTCGGATGGGGAGAGTGCTCGGCTGATACATAATGGAAACGTATTTGAGATTGTGCGAGTGCAAAAGTATAGGAAGAAAGATTCTCATCCAAGAAAATGAAGGACTTTTTTCGTTTTTGTAACAAGTGTTACCGAAGGGGCATGTTCTCTTTGCTATGATAAGGCTGTCAGGAGGAACTGCCGCGTGCAGGTTCTCATTACATCGCAAAGAGAGAGGATGGTATATATGGAGAACAAGATGTTTTGCTTTCAGTGTCAGGAGACGGCGGGCTGCAAAGGCTGTACGCAGGTCGGCGTTTGCGGCAAGAAGCCGGAGGTCGCAGGACTTCAAGATCTCTTGATCTATGTGACGAAGGGGATTTCAGCCGTTTCGACGGCTCTGCGCGAGGCGGGAAAGGCGGTTTCCCAAGCGGTCAATGATCGCGTTACGCTGAATCTCTTCATCACGATTACGAATGCGAACTTCGACGATGCAGCGATTGCCGATGCGATCGAAGAGACGCTGCGCATGAAGGAAGAGATGCTGAAGGAGCTTGCCGACACGTCGAAGCTTCCGGCGGCGGCTCTTTGGAACGATGCGAGGAGCGAATTCCAGGAAAAGGCGGCCTCGGCAGACGTTGGTGTTCTCGCGACGGAGAACGAGGACGTTCGCAGCCTCAGGGAGCTTGCGACGTACGGCCTCAAGGGCATGGCGGCGTACAATCATCATGCGAATGTCGTCGACTATCGCGATGAGGCGATCGACGCCTTCATGCAGAAGGCGCTGGCGAAGCTCTTAGACGACAGCCTCTCGGGCGACGATCTCACAGCTCTCGTGCTGGAGACGGGCAAGTACGGCGTCGATGTCATGGCGCTCTTGGACAAGGCGAACACGGAGACTTATGGCAATCCGGAGATCACGAAGGTCGATCTTGGCGTACGCAGGAATCCGGGCATCTTGATCTCGGGTCACGATCTCAAGGATCTGAAGGAACTGCTCGACCAGACGGAGGGTACGGGTGTCGATGTCTACACGCACGGCGAAATGCTGCCCGCGCACTACTATCCGGCTTTCAAGAAGTACGCACACTTCGCGGGCAACTACGGCAATGCTTGGTGGCAGCAGAAGGAAGAGTTCGAGTCTTTCAACGGCCCGATTCTCATGACGACGAACTGCATCGTGCCGCCGAAGGCGAGCTATCAGGATCGCATCTTCACGACGGCTGCCGTCGGCTTCCCCGGCTGTCCGCACATCGAAGAGAAGAACGGCAAGAAGGACTTTTCCGCTGTCATCGAGTTGGCGAAGAAGTGTGCGCCTCCGAAGGAGTTGGAGCAGGGCGAGATCGTCGGTGGCTTTGCGCATGAGCAGGTCTTTGCGCTTGCCGACAAGGTGGTTGACGCTGTGAAGTCGGGCGCAATCAAGAAGTTTGTCGTCATGGCCGGCTGCGACGGTCGTCATAAGACGCGCAACTATTACCGCGACTTCGCTGAGGCTCTGCCGAAGGACACGGTCATTCTGACGGCGGGTTGCGCGAAGTACAAGTACATCAAACTCAATCTCGGCGATATCGGCGGCATTCCGCGCGTTCTCGATGCGGGGCAGTGCAACGATTCGTACTCCTTGGCGCTCATCGCGCTGAAGCTCAAGGAAGTCTTCGGCCTCGCCGATGTGAACGAACTGCCGGTTGTCTACAACATCGCATGGTATGAGCAGAAGGCGGTCATCGTCCTCCTCGCGCTCCTGCACCTCGGCGTGAAGAACATCCACCTCGGACCGACGCTTCCTGCATTCCTCTCGCCGAACGTTGCGAACGTGCTTGTCGAAACCTTCGGCATCGGCGGCATCACGGACGTCGAGAGCGACATCAAGAGCATGATCGGCTGAGCATCGTGCGTGCTGAAGCCGCATAGCGAAAAAGGGTTCCCTTTGCGAAGAGTAAGGGGAGCCCTTTTCTTATAAAAATTTCGGAGAGGGATGTAGAAATTTTATTTCATGGACAAATCATGTCCTTGGGATACGTTAGAATAAGAGATGAAAGGATGCAAGTGGAAAGATGGAGTTGGCAGGGATGGCGAAGGCTGGTTTTATGCAAGATTTATATGTATCATTGCATATTGTGGAGAAAGATGATCTGTGTTAAAATCGTATGAATTGTAAACGAGGGATGGAGGAGGGATTTCGGTAATGAAGCTTTTGAAGCAGCTGCGCTGCAAGGTGCAGGCAATACGGAAGCGTCCCGAGGTCTATGTGCGCCACTATGCGCTGGCGCTCGTCCTGCGCGGAATGCTCATCTTTCTGGAAGTCGTTCTGCTGCGGCTCTTCTATGTGCCGCTGCGCTTCGCGGATCTCTCGACGAGGGAGATCGTGCAGTATATACGCAAGCTTGACTTCAATGTCTGGGGCTGGTTCAAGGGGGCTCTGGGAAAGTGCCTGGAAGTGAAGAACTGGCTGCAAGGGTTGGGAAACTTTGCTTCTTTGCCCGAAGCACTTCGGCATCTGAACACGCGATTGTATGCGTGGCTGCAATGGAAGCGTGAGGCGATCCTTTCCTTTTGCCGTATGCTGCGAGAGCCGCGCAAGCTGGGGAAGTGCGTGCGGGATTTTGTGCGCCGACACTTCCGCAACCGACGCATGGTGCGACGCGGTGCCGTGCGCATGATCCTGGGCATAATCTTGGCGAAGCTCCTGACGGTGCTTTACGTCGCCTTTGCTGGCGCGGCGCTCTTCTCCGTCTGGGGCTTCGACTGCCTCTTCATGATCTTGGGCTTCCTGCAGCTCGCCGCGACAAGGATCGCGCATGCCTTAGGACGCGTCATCGAGCATCATATCTTTCTGGTGCAGCAGGGCGTGGATTTTGCAGGGGAGAGGAAAGGCATGATTTCGCTTGGGAAACGGGACGATTGAGGGTAGGGAAACGGTATGTGTAAGCGCTTCCTGCAACATCACGGCACACAATGTACGGGCATGACAGTAACGGCTTTCTCGCATTCGACGCATCGAAGAGGTGGCGCATCTTGCGATTAGTGTCGATCTGGCGAATCTGCTCTTGACGGAAGCTCTGACTTTCCTGGAGAAGGCGCAGGCGGCGGGTGTTTCCGTCTAATGACATACGGAAGATAGAACAAGGGCGGCGCATAAGTCGGTTGGACTTATGCGCCGCCCTCGTTCGTGCAGGAGAGTGCGCGCGACGTGCGATGCCTTGCGTCGCATTCCTTGCGGTTTATTCT
Organism: Selenomonas sputigena ATCC 35185; assembly: GCF_000208405.1. Classification (NCBI taxonomy): domain Bacteria; kingdom Bacillati; phylum Bacillota; class Negativicutes; order Selenomonadales; family Selenomonadaceae; genus Selenomonas; species Selenomonas sputigena. Next base: position 747,735 of record NC_015437.1, read on the forward strand.
GTCAGCTTCGATGCCGCTTCTTCGATGTAGGGCATCTTCTTGTCAACCTTCAGGATATGCTGTACGAGCCAGTTGAGAAGGAATTTGATGAGTTTGTCGAGCGCGTCTTCCTGATCGCGGTCGATTTCGTCGAAGTCGATGTTATTGAGCTTCTCGACGAAGGCCGTGTGTGCGGCGACCTGCTCGGCAAGGCCGTCGTAGTTGATGCTCTTCATGTAGCGCTCCTCGTCGGCGAAGTGCTTGATCGTGTAGTCGCGCAGTTCTTCGATGATCTCGATGATGTCGTCGAATTTATCGACGCGGAACTCGTCATGCACGAGTTCGTATGTCTGGCGCACCAAGTCGAAGAGTGTTTCGTGCTCCTTGTCGACGAGCGGAATCTGCGTACGGAATTCGTCGGTGAAGGCGAAGGGATCGGCGGGCTCCTTCTTCGCCTTGATGACTGTCGTCGCCGGCTTTATTGCCTTGGGCGCGGCTGCCTTTGCCGCAGGTTTGGCGGCAGAAGCAGGTGCGGAGGCTGCTTCCTCCGTAGGCTTCTTTGCGGCGGCTTTCGTCGCTTTTTTCGCGGCAGGCGCGTCGCCCTTGCCGACTTCTTCAGCAGGTGCAGCGGCGTTGGTCGGTTTCGCGGCAGTGCGCTTCTTTGTCGTCTTTTTGGCGGGATCGGCGGGGGCTTCTGGCATCTGGGCCGCCGATGCTTTTGCCTCGATGGTTGCTTTCGCCTTCTTTTCGACGGAGGACGCTTGCTCTTCCTTTTTAGTTGTATGTGCCACTTCTCGTGCCTTGGCGGCTTCTTCGGCATGCGCCGTTTCCGCTGCCCGCGCTTCCTTTGCTGCCCGCGCCTTCGCCTCGACGGCGGCGGCCTTTGCCTTCTTCAGTGCACTTCCGATCAGCATGTCGCTCGATAAGATGTGCTGCAGGAACCATTCGTTGAGGAAGTGCAGGAGACTCGTAAGCTCCTCATGGTCGTTCTGGAAGTTCATCGAGGATTTGTGCTGGTCGATGACTTCGCGAAAATGTGCGTGCGCTTCCTTCTGATCTGCAAGTTCGCCGTCGCGCGACATGGCCATGATTTCTTCTTCGTAGACGTGCTGTTTGACGATATGATCGTTCATCGTCGCCAAGAGTTGACCGCTCAAGCGGTGGTACTCGTCTTCATGGCCAGCGGCGAGTGCTTCGCGCGCTTCTTCCATATCCTCTAGGAGGCGGCGGTGTCCGTTGTCGATAAAGGGGATTCCTGTTTCAAAATTTTCCAAGAAGCGGTACATAAGGCTCACTCCATTTTTTGCATAGTAATTCTCTTCTAAAGTATATCGTAGGTTGGGAAGTTTGTCTTAAGCGCGTCTTTTGACCCATAGCGATATCTGCTATAATGGAAAGAAACGAGGTGTGGGGGATGGAAATGGAACAGGAGTCACTTTTTCGGCGCGAGGTCGATCTGCCGCTGGCGGCGCGGATGCGCCCTAAAAGTCTCGCGGATTATGTGGGGCAGCAACACCTCGTGGGCAAGGGAAAGATGCTCAGGAAGCTCATCGCCGAGGACAAGATCTTCTCAATGATCTTCTGGGGACCGCCGGGCGTCGGCAAGACGACGCTCGCGCGTATCATTGCGCGGGAGACGAAGGCTCGTTTCATCGACTTTTCCGCCGTGACGAGCGGCATCAAGGAGATTCGCACGGTCATGCAGGAGGCGGAGAAGAACACAGCGTACGGCGAGCGCACGATCCTCTTTGTCGACGAGATTCATCGCTTCAACAAGGCGCAGCAGGACGCTTTCCTGCCGTTCGTGGAAAAGGGAAGCATCATCCTCATCGGTGCGACGACGGAGAATCCGTCGTTCGAGATCAACAGCGCTCTTCTGTCGCGCTGCCGCGTCTTCGTGCTCAAGGCCTTGCAGAAGGAGGACATCCTGGGGCTTTTGCGCCGTGCGCTCGCCGCGCCCGAGGGTTTCGGCAATCAGAAGGTGGAGATTGCGGACGATCTTCTGGAGGCCCTTGCCGTGTTCGCCAACGGCGACGCTCGCACAGCCCTTTCGACCTTGGAGATCGTCGTTTTGAACGGCGAGGTGGAAAAGGATGCGATCAAGGTCACGCGCGAGACGGTGGAGCAGTGCTTGGAGAAGAAGTCTCTGCTCTACGACAAGAAGGGCGAGGAGCATTACAATCTGATTTCGGCGCTTCACAAGTCGATGCGAAACTCCGATGCGGACGCTTCGGTTTACTGGCTCGCACGCATGTTGGAGGCGGGCGAGGATCCTCTCTATATCGCGCGGCGCATCGTGCGCTTTGCGAGCGAGGATGTGGGACTTGCCGATCCGCGCGCCTTGGAGCTTGCCGTCGCGGCGTATCAGGCGTGCCACTTCATCGGCATGCCCGAGTGCTCGGTTCATCTGACGGAGGCCGCCGTTTACATGGCGCTCGCGCCAAAATCGAATGCGATGGAAGTCGCCTATTTGAAGGCAAAGGCCGATGCGACAAAGCGCCTCGCTGAGCCTGTGCCGCTCGTCATACGGAACGCCGTGACGCGGCTCATGAAGGATGAGGGCTACGGCAAAGGATATCAGTACGCGCACAACACGAAGGACAAGCTCACGAACATGCAGTGTCTGCCCGACGATCTTCTGGGAAGCGTCTACTACGAGCCGACGGAGGAGGGACTTGAGGGACGCTTCAAAGAACGGCTTTTGAGCATCAAGCGTTGGAAGAAGGAGCATGGCGCGAAGTAGCGGCGGTGCAGAAGCGGACGGAAAAGTGGCAGTGCAGGGGAAAAGCCTTTCCCCTGCACTGCCACTTTTACCTCATTTAAAATTACAACTGGAACTTCTGCACTTCTTCCTGAAGTTTTTGTGCGAGTTCGGCGAGCGTCTGGCTGGCGTGCGCCATTTCCTGCATGGCGGCTGCCTGCTCCTCGGTGGCGGCAGAAATCGTCTGTGTATCTTCCTGCGATTTGTTGCTGCTCTCCTGCACTTGGTTCATGGCGGCGATCATCTCGCTGCTCGTTCGGCTTACTGCCTGTACGGCATCAACGGCGGTGCGGATCGTCTGTTCGAGTTCGCCGAACTGGTTGGCGATATTGTCGAAGGCTGCTCCCGAAGCATTGACGGCATCGGTGCCTCTCTGGACATTTTCGTTTCCAGCCTGTATGGAATCGACGGCTTTTGTCGTGTCCTGCTGGATGGCGGTGATGCGTTCGGTGATGTCCTGCGTGGCGATGCCCGATTGCTCGGCGAGTTTTCGCACTTCTTCGGCGACGACGGCGAAGCCTTTGCCGGCCTCGCCGGCACGCGCCGCTTCGATGGCGGCGTTGAGGGCGAGGAGGTTCGTTTGCTCCGCGATGCCGGAGATGGTTTCGACGATGGTACCGATCTCGTCGGAACGCTTGCCCAGCGTATCGACGATTGCCGCCGAAGACTGCACTTGTTCGGCGATGGCTTTGATTTCGGTGATGGCATGACGGACTTTTTCCTGCCCGTCTACGGTCACTTCTTGACTCTTCTGGGCGAGATTCTGCATGGAAGCCGCGCTCTTTCGCAGCAGATCGATGGTCTCGCCCATGGCATGAGCCTGCTCTGTCAGATTGCCTATCGTATCGGCAGAGGCAGCAGCTCCCGCTGCCATGTTAGTGGCATTTTCCGCTACCTGCGTGACGGACTGCGTCGTCTGGCTTGCACTGGCGGTCAGTTCCTCTGAAGAGGCGGCGACGGATTCAGAGGAAGAGGCGACATTTTTGATGACGCTCTTCAAACGAGCCTTCATGCCGTTTGCGCTGTGCGCGAGCGTGCCGAGTTCATCGCTGCGATCTTCTGGAAGGTTGGCGACGCGAAGGTTTCCGTTTGCAATTTGGCTCAAGGTATCGGCGAGCGTGAGCAGGGGGCGGATCGCTTTGCCGATGATGATGTATGACAGGAAGCTCAGGAGTCCTGCCAAGACGAGGACAGCGATGACGCTGGCGAGCATGAAGGAGTGGCGTACATCGTCCATGTCCGATGTGCGCACGTCGATACCGATGAATGCCATGCCGATGTTTTTCCCCGCGGCGTCTTTCAAGGGGAGATAGGCGCTCATGTAATCCTTGCCGAGAATCGTTGTACGTCCTTCATAGGTCGCGCCGTTTCTCAGCACAGTGTTGACGATCTGGTCATCAGCCTTCGTACCAATATTGCGCGAGCCGTTTTGGTCTTTGACATTCGTCGAAATGCGCGTGTCGCCGGCAAAGAATGTAACGAAGCCGTGACAGCTGCTACCGAATCGGTCGACGATCTCCGTATCCTCGTTCATATTATGGTCGCCTTTGTAAAGAATGCCGTCTCGGACTTCCCAATCCCCCGGATAAAGGGAATCCATGTTGTCGACCATGATGCGTAGATTCGATGCTGCCTGTACTTGCAGCGAGGTGTCGAAGCCTGCGTTCGCACTGAACCACCCGATCAAAGCCATGACGATGCAGGCGATGATGAGACAGATGTTGAACGCAAGTACGCTTTTTGTTTGCAGTTTCATTACAAAGCCTCCTTTGTGGTTTTGAGTACGAACCTAAATAAACTATATTACATATATTGACATCTGTGATGTCCTCTAAAAGTTACATAATGTCCTTCTATATTTTAATTATTAATCCTTGAGATAAAAGTCTTGTTTAAACATTAGAATATAAAAAGAAGATCTATATATGAGTCCATGGAAACTCGTATACAGATCTTCTGTCAAATTATAGGGAAAAGTTCATTCTGTTATTCTGCAACGAAATGTTTTTCACGACAGCAGCAGACTGTCATTCGCCATTTCGTTGCCCGCCGCTTTTTCAAAGAGCGCGAGCAGGTCGCGCACGGTCAGGCGCGATTTTTCCTCGCCTTTGACGTCGACGAGGATGTTTCCTTCGTGCATCATGATGAGGCGGTTGCCGAGGCGAAGGGCGTCCTTCATGTTGTGCGTGATCATGAGCGTCGTGAGCTTGCGTTTTTCTACGATGGATTTTGTGATGTCGAGAACTTTTTCCGCCGTCTTGGGGTCGAGCGCCGCCGTGTGCTCGTCGAGGAGCAGGAGCTTAGGCTCGGCCAGCGTCGCCATGAGAAGCGTCAGCGCTTGGCGCTGGCCGCCCGAGAGAAGGCCGACCTTGGATTCGAGACGATCTTCGAGGCCGAGGTCGAGTCCTGCCAAGAGTTCTTGGAAGCGTTCGCGCTGCGCTTTGGAGAAGCTCCAGCGAAGGCGCGGTGCATTGCCGCGGCGTGCGGCAATGGCGAGGTTTTCCTCGATCATCATGCCCGCCGCCGTGCCCATCATGGGGTCTTGGAAGACGCGCCCGATGTACTTGGCACGCTTGTGTTCGGGCCACTTCGTGATGTCTGTGCCCGCGATAACGATGCTGCCTGCATCGACGCGGAAGGTGCCGGCGATGGAGTTCATCAGCGTCGACTTGCCCGCGCCGTTGCCGCCGATGACGGTCACGAAGTCGCCGGGAGAAAGGTGCAGCGTGACGCCTCGGAGCGCGTACTTTTCTGTGATTGTGCCGGGATTGAAGGTCTTGGCGATGTTTTGAAGTTTGAGCATCAGCGAGAGCCTCCTTTCGCGCGGCGGATGTGCGCCTGGATGAGAGGCAGGGATAGTGCGAGCGCGACGAGCGCCGCCGTGAAGAGCTTGAGGTCGTTGGGCGGCATGCCGAGTTCGAGGACGATGGCGATGACGGCGCGGTAGACGATGGAGCCGCCGATGACGGAGAGGAGACAGTTTTTGAAGCTGCGCGTGCCGAAGAGCACTTCGCCGATGATGACGGAGGCGAGGCCGATGACGATCGTGCCGACGCCCATGCCGACGTCAGCGAAGCCGTTCGACTGCGCGACGAGCGCTCCCGAGATGGCGACGAGGCCGTTCGAGAGCAGGAGCCCGAGGATGATCGTCATGTCGGTATTGACGCCGTTCGCACGGATCATGTGCGGGTTGTCGCCCGTCGCACGGATCGCCGCGCCGAGTTCCGTGCCGAAGAAGTAGTAGCACGCGACGCCGATGACGGCGACGACGAGAAAGCCCATGGCGAGCACGGCGACTTCGCGCGTGAGGCCGAAACTCTGCGCCTGCGTGAAGATCGTCTGCGTGTTGAGAAGAGGCAGGTTCGCCTTGCCCATGATGCGAAGGTTCACGGAGTAGAGCGCGATCATCGTGAGGATGCCCGCGAGGAGCGCGGGAATCTTGAGCTTCGTCGTCAGAAGTCCCGTGACGACGCCCGAGATCATGCCCGCGACGAAGGCGGCAAAGATGGCGAGAAGCGGCGCGGCGCCGCCGGCAAGAAGGGTCGCTGCCGTCGCCGCGCCCAGCGGGAAGCTGCCCTCGACGGTGAGGTCGGCGATGTCGAGGACGCGGAAGGTCAGGTAGACGCCGATGGCGAGGAGCGCCCAGAGGAGTCCTTGGGAAATCGTTGGTATGATGAGATCCATAGAGAGAAAGTCTCCTTTTCGACAATACAGCCGCAAGAGAGCGCTTGCGGTTGCATCATGGTTTTGATGGGGCGGAGGTTACTCGAAAATCTGCGCGTCCTTCAGGATGTCGGCAGGAATCTCGATGCCGAGCGTTTCGGCATTCTTCTTGTTGATGCTGACTTTGAGTTCCTTCGCCATTTCGATCGGCATGTCGGCGGGCTTCTTTTTGCCTTCGAGGATGTCGGCGGCCATGTGGCCCGTCTGCACGCCGAGCTTGTAGTAGTCGATGCCGTAGGTCGCGAGCGCGCCCGCCTTGACCCAGTTGTTCTCGCTGCAGAACACGGGCTTTTTCGCGGGGTTCGTGATGGCAAGAAGCGTCGGCACGGCGGAGGCCATGACGTTGTCCGTCGGCTCGAAGAAGGCGTCGACATCGCCGACGAGGCTGTTTGCCGCCTGCTGGATGTCGTTGACGGTCGAGATCGTCGCCGTACGCACCTTCAGCCCGCGGCTCTCGGCATATTCGGCGATCGCTTTTGCCTGTACCTCGGAGTTGACCTCGCTTGAGCAGTAGATGACGCCGATGGTCTTGACCGTCGGGCAGATCTTCAGCATGAGGTCGATCTGCTCCTTGATGGGGCTCATGTCGCTCGTTCCCGTGACGTTGCCGCCGGGCTTCTCGTTCGAGGCGGCAAGCTTCGCGCCGACGTAGTCCGTGATCGCCGTGCCGACGATGGGAATGTCGTGCGTCGCGTTCGCCATGCTCTGCGCGGCGGGCGTCGCAATCGCACAGACGAGATTCATCTTCGCGTTGACGAAGCGCTGCGCGATGTTCTGCAGATTCGACTGATCGGCCTGCGCGTTCTGGCGGTCGATGGAGATGTTCCTGCCCTCTTCGAAGCCGCGCTCCTTGAGTCCGTCGGCGAATCCCTTGTTCGCTGCATCGAGCGCGTTGTGCTCGACGAGCTGCACGACGCCGATCTTCACGTCCTTCGTGTCAGCGCTTTGGCCGCAGCCGGCGAAGCCGAGGCTCGCCGTGAGGAGGGAGGCGCCGAGGACGAGCGCCTTGAACTTTTTGGAAATGTGCATGAGGATTCCGCCTTTCTGCCGTATGGAAACGCATCTGAAGCCGCGTCGCCAAACACTTCTTGATGAAGAACCCGGATGGATTCATGGAGAAAATGCTGAAGCAATACGAATATTATACATGTTTACAGAAAGAAATGCCATAGCTCTACGAAAATCAGGACGAAGCGTATAGTTGACAATTCCTGCCAAGCGATATATCCTAGTACTTATAGAGAAGGCATGAACGGAAAATAGTATTATTGGAGGAGATTTTGATGTTTGGCATGAAAAAGGCTGCAGCCGCCCCGAATGACGGGCAGAATCTGGCGGCAGCCATTCAGAGGGTTGCACAGGGGCATGAGAAGAATCAGCTTTTCTCCAAGGCAGATTCGCGCGAGCCGTGGGCGGACGCGTTCAATGCGCTCATTGACAAGGTGAATGAGGAGATCGAGTACCAGAAGTTCCGCATCCGCACGGTCAATGACGCTGTACACTCGGGGCTTTGGTACATGAAGATCAATGCGGACTTCAGCATCGCCTATGCCATCTGGTCCGACGAGTTCCGCCGCATGGTCGGCTTCCATGACGAGAACGACTTCCCCAATACGGTGGAATCTTGGAGTTCGCGCCTGCATCCCGACGATGTGGACGGAACGCTTTCCGCCTTCACGCAGTGCATCAAGGATCTGAGCGGCAATACGCCTTACGACGTCGACTACCGCATGAAGGTGCACGACGGCAGCTACAAGTGGTTTCATGCCTCGGGCAACGTCGTGCGCAGCCAGAGCGGGCATCCCGAAGAGATCATCGGCGTCTTCGTCGACATCGACGAGGAGGTCAAGAACAAGGAATATCTCGACTACACTTTGAAGCGCTACGAGGCGATCGACAGCATCTTGGCGGAAGGCTCGTGGAACATGAAGGTCGTCGGCGATGATCCGACGAATCCGAACAATGAGTTCTGGTGGTCGGACCGCTTCCGCCACCTCCTGGGCTTCTCCAATACGACGGACTTCCCGAACAGACTGAACTCGTGGGCCGATCGCCTGCATCCTGAGGACAAGGCGCGCACCTTGCAGGCGTTTCAGGCGCATATCATGGATCGCAGCGGCAGGACGCCGTTCGACCTCGAGTATCGCTTGAAGACGAAGACGGGCGAATACCTGTGGTTTCACGCCGTGGGCAAGACGATCCGAAAGCCCGACGGCACGCCCGTTCTGGTCGCCGGCGCCATCGAGGACATCACGCTGCTGAAGACCGGAAAGGAACAGTTCTACAAGGAATTCGGCTCAAGGATGGAAGGGCTTTACAACTCGATCGAGACGATTACGACGCGCGTGGACGAGACGGCGGAGCGCACGACCGAGATCACTGGCGTACAGGAGGAAATCACGCGGGCGGCAGAGGATACGCGCACGCAGACGGAGAACACGCTGAAGATGACGGAGCTCATCATGAACATCTCGAAGCAGACGAACCTCCTTGCGCTCAACGCCTCGATCGAGGCGGCACGCGCGGGTGATGCGGGCAGGGGATTCTCCGTCGTCGCTGAAGAGGTGCGAAAGCTTGCGGACAGCAGTCAGGAGGCTGTCGGCAAGATCGTTGAGGCTCTCGGCTCGATGGAGAAGGCCTCGGCCAATATTGAGGAGAAGATCAAGACGATCAACCTCTTGATTGAAAGGCAAGCGGAGGGGATGAAGGAAATCCATACGTCTGTGGTGCAGGCGAAGGACGTATCGGGCGAAATTGAGAAATTGACGAAGAATATGTAGGAAAGCACTGGATTTATCCGTGCTTTTCCATGCAGGATTCTAGGAAACGCCGCGAAGGAGCAGGAAAATGTGCTCCTTCGCGGCGTTTTGTCGTATCAAAGAGCCGAAAATTATGACGAGATTCCCCCTTGGCAAATCCTCGCTGTCCATGTATAATATCACTATGATAATACTTTAACGAAGAAAAGGAGTGATTTGTTTTGAAGAAAATTTTATTCGTCTGTTTATCCCTCATGCTCGCGGCAGGTTTCATGGCAGGCTGTGGTGGACAGAAGGCGGCGAACGACGCGCCGAAGAAGATCGTCATCGGTCTGGACGACAACTTCCCGCCGATGGGATTCCTCGACGAGAAGAACGAGATCACGGGCTTCGACGTGGAATTGGCGAAGGAGGCTGCGAAGCGCCTCGGCACGGAGGTCGAGTTCAAGGGCATCGACTGGGCGAGCAAGGAGGCTGAGATTCAGAGCGGCCGCATCGACGCGCTGTGGAACGGTCTGGAAATCACGGAGGAGCGCAAGAAGAACCTGCTCTTTTCCGAGCCGTACATGAACGATCAGCAGGTGATCTTCAAGCGTGCGAACGACGCCTCGATCGCGAAGGAAGACGACCTCAAGGACAAGATCGTTGCGACGCAGAGCGCCTCGGGCACGGCAGAGGACTATGTGGACGGTCATAAGGATGTCACGGGCTACAAGGACGTCAAGAAGTACGCGGACTATTTGTCGGCGTTCATGGATCTTGAGAACGGCCGCGTCGATGCGATCGTCTGCGACGAGATCATCGGCCGCTACTACATGTCGAAGCATCCCGACAAGATCGCCGCGCTCGACGGTCACGTTGGCCCCGTGACGCAGTTCGGCGTCGCCTACCGCAAGGATGATACGGCGCTCAAGGAGAAGATGCAGAAGGTTCTCGACGAGATGCGCGCCGACGGCACGATGGCGAAGATCTCGGAAAAGTGGTTTGGCAAGGACATCACGAAGTTGTAGTTTTGAAGGCTGTGCGCGAGCTTGGGGCTTGTGCATAGCCTTGCTGTATTTCGTGTTTTTTTATTGAGCGAGTAGAGATCTCGTGATAAAATATAGAATAAAGAAAGGATATTTTTTGACATGGAGAGAGCTGTATGGCGCGGGTGAAGAGAACGTACAAGGATTCGCTTTTTTGCGATATATTCCGCCGCAAAGATTATTTGCAGGATGTATATCGCGGGCTTTTTGGGCGAGATGTTTCCTTGCAGGAAATACAGCTCATGACGCTGCAGGGGACATTCTTCAACGACGAGAAGAATGATGTGAGTTTCTTGGCGGGTAAGCGGCAAATTGTTTTGATGGAGCACCAGAGTACTTTGAACGAGAATATGCCCTTGCGTATGTTTTGGTATATGGCGAAGCTTTATCGGAAGCAAGTGCCGAAGGATGCACCGTATCGAACGCGACGTCTCCGGTTGCCGGCACCATGCTTCTATGTATTCTACAATGGTCTTGATCCAGCGCCGGATGAATGGGAAATGCGTCTGTCGGAAGCTTTCGAGGGAGAGTGCTCCTCGTTGGAACTTTGCGTCAAGGCATATAACATTAATGAAATGTCGGGCAGCAGACTTCTTGAAAAGAGTCGTGCGCTCAAGGGGTATAGCGTTTTCGTGGCGCAAATCCGACGAAAAACAGCGGCGGGAGTATGTTTGGAGGAGGCTGTTAAGCAGGCAATCCGCTATTGTATCGAGCAGGATCTTTTGGCGGAATATTTTCTTGAGCGTGAGATGGAGGAGGTTTTTGACATGGTGAGCTTCAAGTGGGATCCTGAATTGGCAAAGCGTGTCCAGCTTCAGGAAGCACAAGAGATCGGCATGGAAAAGGGCATGGAAAAGGGCATGGAAAAGGGCGTGACGGAAATCGTGCTCAACATGTTGAAGAAGAAAAAATGGTCATTACAGGATATTTCTGAAGTCTCGCAGTGGCCGTTGGATAAGATTGAGAGCTTGGGAAAGATGCATCAGCTTTTGTGAATGCTTTGTCGGTAGTGTTGTGCGCTTTTTGCCTGCGTTGTGGAAACAGCAAGCAAAAAGCGCATTTCTCGTAGGAGATATAGTTTATGGAATTGGATTTCATCAAGTTGAGTCCGCTGGGAAATACGACGGTATTTTTGCGCGGGGAAGCTGCACAGGAGGCGCGTGCCGCGCTCCTCGCTGAGGCGATGGATTACGATCATCTGGCGGCGGAGCAGGCGGGTTTCCTCGTTGCGCCGCACGCTGAGGAGGCGCTTTTTCGCATCGAGATGTCGGGCGGCGAGTTCTGCGGCAATGCGACGCTTTCAGCGGCGGCTCTGGCGGCAGCTGAAGGTGCAGAGTCCCGCTTTCTTGTCGAGTGCTCGGGTGCACCCGAACCGCTTCGGGCAGAGGCGCATCCACTCGGCTCGGGACGCTGGCTGGCACGCGCCGAGATGCCGCCGGCGCATGAGGTGCGGCGTATTTCTCTTGACGGATTTTCGTTTGGGGGCGCGGCGATATGTGTATCGCTTCCGGGCATCGCGCATCTCGTCGTCGAAGCCGCAGACCTTTCGGCGGCGGATTACGACGAGCTGCTTGCCCGTCTGATGCGCGAGACGGACGCCGATGCTTACGGAGTCGTGCCGTTTGAGCGCATGGGACGCGAGCACTTTCGCATCCGTCCCTACGTCGCTGTGCCGAGCGCTAAAAGCCACGTCTTTGAGCGTGCCTGCGGTTCGGGAAGTCTGGCACTTGCGCTTGCCGAAGGGAGCGAGTGTGGGCGCATCGCCGTCGAGCAGCCGGGCGGCACGCTCCTCGTTGAGACGGGCAGGCGGTTCTTCCTCGAAGGCGAGGTGCTCATTTCCTGCCGCGGCACGGTGGAACTGGGAAACGTGGGACTGTGATATGGCGGAGGTTCGTGAGGTGGGTTGCGCCAAATGGTTTGACGTGTATCGTATCGTGTCGTATAATAAAAAGAGAAGAGGTGCTACTGGTAAACGGTCAGCCCCTACTCTTGGTTGAGAGAAGAATTCCCCGCCTAAGTTGTGAGCCTGAGGCGGGGAATTCTTATTTTGCTTTTAACGCAACGATGCAGATCGTTACGAGGAAAACCAACGATAAAAAATCGTACAGATCCATAAGCAACGCCCCTGCTGAGCCGTCCAAGAAGCAAGCTCGCAGGCGTAGCTGATTGGCAAACGGCGCGTATGCGAAAACGTCCCAAGAGCGTGAGCCGAAGGTGAAGCGCGATTGGCTGACGTTGACCGCCTCTCAGGGGCTAAGAATCGACCGCCTACCGTTTTCGTAGCACCAATTGTATTATAGCATGGAAAGATGGCGTTTGGATATATAGTGCACCGATTTATTGAAATATAAGGAAAATGTTGATATAATCAACTAAGAGAATATGTACGTTATGGATGTGAGCTTGCTGCTGTTGCATTTGGTCGTGTATTGAGAGGGGGATCTTGATGGATAATTTGCAGGTGGCGCGTTGTTTTTCCATTTTGGACGGACGTTCGCGCAGCTATGTGTTGGAAGCATGTCGTCCTTTGCAGCTTACGTATTCGGAGTACGTCCTGCTTCTGCGCCTTTTTGACTGCGAGGGGGCGAGCCAGGAGGATTTGTCGCGTGCTCTGCAGACGGACAAGTCCGCCGTGGCGCGCACGCTCAAGCTCTTGGAGCAAAAGGGCTTCATCTGTCGCGAGAAGGACGCGGAGGATCGCCGCATCAAGCGCATCCGCCTGACGGAGTACGGACGCATGCAGCACCCGTTCCTGCTGTCCGTGATGAACTCGTGGGTTAATTATCTGATTGATACGTTGTCGCCGCAGGACGTCTCCTGTGTGGAGCGCAACTTCCGGATTTTGGCGGAACGCTCGTCGAAGGCGGATTTTCGAGAGCTCATTGGGAAGACGGCGCGGTGAAACCTGCAATGCGGAGAGGGGGAAACGATGTGAGATATGGGGCACGCAGTATTCTGGCGCTCCTTTTGGCGGGGCTTCTCGTCAGTGCCGCAGGCTGCGGCGATGCGCCGCCCGAAAAGGCGAAGCCGCCGTTGGTGCGCACCGAGCGCGTCGAGACGAATGAGGCGGCGCACGTGGTCAACTATGCGGGCAGTGTGCGCGGCCGCTATGAGAAGAATCTGGCATTCCAGGTAGGCGGCCGCGTCATCGCGCGTGCGGTCAACGTCGGCGACCGCGTGGAAGCGGGAGCGCCGCTCCTGCGCCTCGACGCCTCCGACATCGTACAGAGGTCGAGGCAGGCCGATGCCGCAGTCGATGCAGCGAAGGCGCAGCTCGACCTCGCGGCGGCAAATGCGGCGCGCTACCGCGAGCTTTACGAGGCCGAGGCCGTGCCCGCCGCCGTGCTCGACCAGTACGAGACTGCCTATGGGGCGGCGGCGGCGAGCTATCGGCAGGCGCTCGCCCAAGCGGCAGAGGGGCACAATGCCGTTTCCTATACGGAGCTTCTTGCCGATGCGCCCGGCGTGATTTCTGCCGTGGCAGCAGAGGCGGGACAGGTCGTTGCCGCAGGGCAGACGGTCGTGACACTCGTCGAGTCGGGCGAGCTTGAGGTCGAGATCGCCGTGCCCGAAGATCGTCTCGTCGATGTGCCGCCGGGCAAGGAAGTCGCCGTCTCCTTCTGGGCGCTCGGTGCAGGCGTCGTTTCCGGCACGGTGCGCGAGGTCGCGCCGATGGCGGATGCCGTCTCGCGCACCTACCGCGTGCGCGTCTCTGTGCCCGCACCGCCGGCTGGCATGGCGCTCGGCATGACGGCGAATGTGGCTGTGGGACGGGCACCGACAGCAGCCGTGCGACTGCCGCTCGCCGCCATCTACCAGACGGGCGGCAAACCTTCGGTCTGGCTCGTCGGCGCGGACAACAAGGTGTTCTTGCAGGAAGTTGCGGTCGACGGCTATGACAGCAACGACGTGCTCGTCCGGGGACTTCCCGACGGTGCGCTCGTCGTGACGGCGGGCGTCCACAAACTGCGCGAGGGCGACGAAGTGCGGACGGGGGATGCGCCATGAGGAATCTTACGGAAATCTCCCTCAAGCACAAGGGGCTCGTCTGGTATTTCATTCTCGTCGTCTTTATCGGCGGCATTTTTTCCTATGGCAAGCTCGGCAGGATGGAAGATCCTGACTTCACGATCCGCCAGATGGTTGTGTCCGTCGCCTGGCCGGGTGCGACAGCGCAGCAGATGGAAGAGCAGGTCACGGACAAGCTGGAGAAGAAGCTGCAGGATGTGCCGGGACTCAAGGAGCTCAAGAGCTATTCGCGCGAGGGTCAGGCGGTCATCTATGTGACGCTGGGCGACGATGTGGCGAAGGAGGATATTCGTCCGACGTGGCGCGATGCACGCAATCTCTGCGAGGATGAGAAGCGCAACCTGCCCACAGGCGTTTACGGCCCTTATTACAACGACCGCTTCGACGATGTATTTGGCTCGGTCTACGCCGTAACGGGCGACGGCTGGTCCTACGAGGAGATGCGCGAGCAGGCGGAAAAGACGCGCCGCGCCCTGCTTGCGGTCGAAAATGTGCAGAAGGTCGAATTGATCGGCGTGCAGCCGGAGAAGATTTACGTCGAGGCCGCGCGCGAGCGTCTCGCGGAGCTTGGCATACCGCCCGACGCGATTCTTTCTGCCATCCGTACGCAGGAAGAGATGACGCCGGCGGGCATGATCGAGACGCAGACGGACAACGTCTACGTGCGCGTCTCGGGCGCTTTCGACGACCTTGAGGCGATCCGCGCCCTGCCGATCGCCGCCGGCGGGCGCACCTTCCGACTCGGCGACGTCGCGAGCGTCACGCGCCGCTACGCCGAGCCGGCCGAGCCGAAGATGTACTTCAATGGCGAGCCTGCCGTGGGCATCGCCGTTTCCATGCGCCCGGGCGGCAACATCCTGACGCTCGGCGAGGATTTGCAGAAGAAAATCGCCGCGCTCAAGGACGATCTGCCGCTCGGCTTGGAAATCCATCAGGTCTCCGACCAGCCGCAGGTCGTCGCAGAATCCATCGATGATTTCGTCGACACGCTCAGAGAAGCCGTCATCATCGTGCTCGCCGTGAGCTTTCTGACGCTCGGCCTTCGCACGGGGTTCGTCGTCGCCTGCTGCATCCCGCTCGTACTGACGGGCGTCTTCCTCTTCATGTACGGTGCGGGCATCGACCTGCAGAAGGTGTCTTTGGGCGCGCTCATCATCTCCCTCGGGCTTCTGGTTGACGATGAGATCATCGCCGTCGAGATGATGAGCGTCAAGCTTGAAGAGGGGCTTGACCGCTTCAGCGCCGCCTCGCACGCCTTCCGTGCGACAGCTCTGCCCATGCTGACGGGCACGCTCATCACATGCGCGGGCTTCATCCCCGTCGCTTTCTCGAAGGGCATGGCGGCGGAGTTCTGCGCCTCGCTCTTTCCCGTCATTGCCGCCGCGCTGCTGCTCTCTTGGATCGTCTCCGTCATGGTCGCCCCGCTCCTCGGCTATCACATCATCCGCATCGAGCCGAAGCGCGATGAAAAGGGCGAAGCCTTGCTCCATCAAGGTCGGTTCTATCGCGCGTTTCGCCGTGTGCTTGAGGCGTTTTTAGCGCATCGCCGTCTTGTGCTCGGCGCGACGGCGCTCGTATTCGCTGGATCCATCGCGCTTTTGGGCGTTTGCCGGCAGGACTTCTTCCCGCCGTCTTTGCGGCCGGAGATCATCGTCGAGATGCACCTCGCCGAAGGCTCTTCCATGAAGAACACGGACGGCGAGGCGAAGCGCTTCGCTGCCTTCCTCGACGGCCTTGCGGACGAGTACAGGAACTATTCCGTCTATGTGGGCGAAGGTGCGCCGCGCTTCGTGCTGACCTTTGAACCCGTCTTGGCTGCGGACAATTACGCGCAGTTCGTCATCGTTGCGAACGACAAGGAGTCACGCGAGGATTTGACGGCGAAGATCCGCACGGAGCTTTCCGAAAACTTCCCGAACGTGCGTGCAAACCTCAAGTTCATCCAGACGGGGCCACCTGCGGCGTACCCCGTCATGCTGCGCGTCGAGGGAGAAGACAAGGAAAAAGTCATGTCGCTTGCCAATGAGGTTGCTGACCTCGTAGCGAGCGATGCGAACACGCGCGACGTGAACCTCGACTGGCAGGAAAAGAGCAAGGTTCTGCACCTCGCGCTCGATCAAGACAAGCTCAAGGCGCTTGGACTTTCGACGCAGATGGTGCAGCAGATGCTCTACACGGAACTGGCGGGAGTGAAAGCGGCGGAACTCTACGAGGGCGATCGCACGGTGGACATCGTGCTGCGGCTCAGGGAGGAGGCGAGGGACGATCTCTCGCGCCTCGAAGAATTGCCGATCTACTTGCCGCAGGCAGGCTATGTGCCGCTTGCGCAGGTGGCGAAGATTTCCTATGATGCGGAAAACGGCATCATCTGGCGGCGCGACTTGAAGCCCGCCGTGACCGTACGCGCCGACATCATCGCGGGCACGCCGACGGATGCGGCGAAAAAAGCGTACGCGGCGACGAAGGAACTGCGCGAGAATCTTCCCGCAGGATACGCTATCGAGCCGGACGGAAGCCTTGCAGACAGCGAAGATTCTATGAAATATCTTCTCGTTCCCGTACCAGCGATGATCTTCATCATCATGACGCTTTTGATCTTCCAAGTGCGCGAAGGCCGCGCCATGCTCATCACACTCTTGACAGCTCCCTTGGGCATCATCGGCGTCGCCTGCGGCATGTTCCTCACGGGCGAGCCGATCGGCTTCGTCGCCGATCTCGGCATCCTCGCGCTCTCGGGCATGATCATCCGCAACTCGGTCATCCTCATCGACCAGATTCAGAAGCATATCAAGGCGGGCGAGTCGCCGTGGCAGGCGGTCATCGACTCGGCTGTGCTGCGCTTTCGTCCCATCATGCTGACGGCTGCTGCTGCGATCCTCGGCATGATCCCGCTGATGACGAGTTCCTTCTGGGGACCGATGGCGGTGGCGATTGCGAGCGGGCTTTCCGTGGCGACGGTATTGACGCTGCTCGTGCTGCCCGTCATGTACGTCACCGTCTATCGCGTGAAGCGGGAGACTTGAAGAGGAAAAAAATACTATCTCCAACTATGGACTTTTGTACTAACGTGTGATATATTATGGCAAAAGGGTCTTGTGTTTTGCTGGGGCGACGGACGGAAGGCTTTCGCGGTCAGCAGCGAGAGGGCGGTGCATGGCGATGTTGGGGAAAAGGGGGCGCAGAACGGCGCATGACTTTCTGCGCATTCTTGCACTCGCAGCTGCTCTCTTTGTCATCGCCGCCTCCCTGCCGAAGGCTTTGCCTGCAGTCGCCGCGCATGGTCTTTCCTCGGATTCCCATGAGATGACGGGATTTTCCCTGCAGCATTCCGCTAAAGAGGAAACTGAGCCTACGGAAATGCACTGTTGGCAAAGCGCGAACCTTCCGGACGAGGGAGACATGCAGGCGCTTCTGCAGGAGGCGCAGAATGGCGCTGAAGGATGGCAGTGTGTGACTTATCCTGCACAGCCGCTCCTTTCGAGCGAGACGCGCTATGTCTATCTGACAACGAGTCTGCCCGAAGAGGGGCACAGCGGCATGGGCCTGTTCTTCAAGACGACGAACCAGTCGGTTCGCTTGTGGCTCGACGGCAAGCTCCTTTACGAATACGGTTCGATGGAGGACGGCGACTACAGCTACGGCACGCGCTGGCATCTCGTTCCTCTGCCGGAAGGATATGCGGGGAAGACACTGACCGTCGGAATGCATTCTTTCAGCACGGTCGATCTCGGCCGCTTCGATCACCTGTGTCTGCGAGACATGCGTGCGAGCGTGGCGGAGCTTTTCTTCGCCGATCTGCCCTTCGTCTTCGGACTTTCTTTGATCTTCATGATGGGATCGATCGTCGCCATCTACAGCTGCACCCTGCGCCGCAACCGAGGCGCCTACGTCTTTCTGCTGCTGTTCTTCCTCGTCTACGGCATCTGGATGGCCAGCGTGATGAACGCGCGGTATTTCCTTTTTGATTCGCCGCGCTTCTGGTGGTTCGTGCAGCTTACGGCAGTGTATGGCATAGCGATCCTGGCGTTTCATTTTCTCGCGGGCTTCCTGCCCGCCGCGCAGCGCCGCACGATGCGCCTTTTGTCCGTACCCTTCGTGCTCCTCTTGGCTGCGTCCGCTCTCGGCGAAATCTTCGTCGCACGCGGCAGTTTTTTCGCCTGCATGAACTTTTACTATCCGCTGGCGGCCATCTTTGCGCCGTGGGCGAGCATCCTGCTCTGGCGCGAGGCGAAGCGCGGCAACGAATACTGCCGCACGGCGCTCGTGCCGCTCTTGTCGATTGCGCCGCTCGGGCTTTTCGACGGACTTTGGTTTCAGTACCACCTGTTTGCGTGGGACACGTACATCACGCCTTTCGCGCTGCTGTCCTTCGTCGTCTTCGTCCTGAGCACGATTCGCATGCGCATCCGCGACGAGGTGCGCAGCGAAGCGGTGCAGAAGTCTCTGGAGAATGAAATTGTGGAGGCGAAGGAAAAAGCGCAGATCGATCCCTTGACGCGCTGCTTCAATCGCTACAAGTTCAACGATACGTTCCCCGAATGGGTGAAGGTGGCGCAGAATACGGACGGACATCTCGCGTTCATGATCCTCGACATCGACTTTTTCAAGCGCGTGAACGACGACTATGGACACGACGAGGGCGATCATGTGCTGAGCTCCTTCGCGGGGATTCTGCACACCTCGCTTGACCGCCGTCACCTTCTGGTTCGCTGGGGCGGTGAGGAATTCGTCATTCTCTGCCTGCACTATTCGCTGAAAGAGGCGGAAATCTTCGCCAATCATCTGCGCGAGCGGATCGCACAGGCGCCGATCTGCAACTACCGTCCCATCCAGTGCAGCATCGGCGTTTCGCGCTGGCATGGCGTGCAGAAGGACACAGTGGAGGCGCTCTTGAAGCGTGCGGACGATGCGCTCTATCGGGCGAAGCAGGAAGGGCGCAACTGCGTGCGCATCGAGCAGATGGAAAGCCCGTCGCCCGATGGCGGGAGGTCAGAATGTGCGGAAGGCTCTCTGCTCGACAGCGAGAAGACGGAATGCGCCGAGCGTCCGAGGATTGCCGGCGAGCGCGCGGAGTGCGCTGAAAGCGTACCCGCACATTGAGCAGGAAAACAAGAGTCACATGGAGAAATAACAGGGGTCGGCTGTATGCCGCGAAGTTTCGCGAAAAGCGTCTTCGCGCTGCAGTCGGCTCCTGTTTGCCGTTTTGGGCAGACGCCGATCAGACGGGGATTCCCGCTGATACATTCGAGGAGGAGACTCCCGAGGAGAAAGGAAAATCATACAATGACAAGAAAAGAGAAGTACCACCAGGTAAGGCGCGAGGCCATAGCCACAGGACTGGCACTCGCCGCGCTCATCGTCTATTGGCTCTTCGCCGGTTTTGGCACGGCGAATTTTCTTGACAATAGCATCCGCATCGCGGGGCTGCCGCTCTGGGTCGTCCTCGGCACGTTCGGCACATGGGCGATGGCGCTCGTCATCGTCACACTCCTGCTGCGCTTCGTCTTCCGCGATATGCCGCTCGACGATGAGGAGAGGCAAAAGGGGGGCGAGGCATGATGGAAAAGCTCTCGCTCCTATTGCCGCTCCTCGTCTTCATGGGGTTGATGCTCGCCGTCAGCTTCGCCGTGCGCGTGCGCAGGGAAAAGGAAGGCGCGGGCTTCGTCTCGCAGTACTTCATCGGCAACCGTGCGATCGGTGGCTTCGTGCTCGCCATGACGACGGTCGCGACGTATAGCTCCGTCAGCTCGTTCGTCGGCGGTCCCGGCATGGCGTGGAAGGTCGGCTTCGGCTGGATCTACATGGCGGTCGTGCAGGTCACGGCGATCTTCCTCGTGCTCGGCATCTTCGGCAAGCGCGTCGCGCTCCTCTCGCGCCGGCTTGACGCCGTGACCATCGTCGATATCATCCGCGCACGCTTCGGCTCGGATACGCTCGCGAACCTTTCCGCTTTCGTCATCGTGCTGTTCTTCCTCGGCACGATGACGGCGCAGTTCGTCGGCGGCGCGAAGCTCTTCGAGGCGGTCACGGGCTACAGCTATTTGACGGGACTCGTGCTCTTCGGCGCCGTCGTCGTCCTCTACACGGCGATCGGCGGCTTTCGCGCCGTTGCCTTGACCGACACGCTGTGTGCCATCATGATGATGGTCGGCATCGTGCTGCTCCTGTACTTCGTGCTTGAGGCGGGCGGCGGCTACCGGGCGATCTTGGAGACGATCGAGCGCGAGCATCCGGCGATGCTTGCGCCCCTGTCCGCCGGCGACATGCCGCTCGGCCTCTACTTCACGCAGTGGCTGCTCGTCGGCATCTGCACGATCGCGCTGCCGCAGTCCGTCGTGCGCGGCATCAGCTACCGCGACACGCGCGGACTTCATCAGGCGATGCTCATCGGCACCTTCGTCATCGGCTTCATGAACATCGGCATCAACTTCACGGGCATCCTCGCGCACGGCGTGCTGACAGGCCCCGTGACGGACTACGGCACGGTCGACAACATCATCCCGCAGGCAATCGCACGCTCGATGCCGCCCGCACTCGCGAGCATCGCCATCATCGGCCCTCTGGCGGCGTCGATCTCGACGATCTCGGGGCTTCTGATCGTTGCTTCGTCGGCGATCATCAAGGACGTCTACATGCACGAAAAGATGAAGAAGAGGCGCGTCCCCTCGATGCGTCGCTTGCGCCTCCTGTCCATGACCTCGACCGTCATCATCGGCGCGCTCGTCTTCTTCCTTGCGGCCTCGCCGCCGAATCTCATCTGGCTCATCAACATGTTCGCCTTTGGCGGACTCGAAACGGCATTTCTCTGGGTCATGCTCTTCGGCCTCTATTGGCGGCGTGCCAACAAGGCGGGCGCTATGCTCTCGATGGCGGGCGGCACCGTCGTCTACTGCGCGGCGCAAGCGCTGAAGATCCATGTCTTCGGGCTGCATCCCATCGTGCTGGGGCTTTCGTCGTCGCTCGCCTTCTTCCTGCTCGGCACATATCTGGGCAAGCCGACCGCCGCGGAAAGGCTTCGCGTGTTCTTCCCCGATAAATAAATCCGCTTTGCGGCCATATCGCGCCGCCTTCGTATGAAAGGAAGGTTTCCCATGCGCTTCATCCATACCGCCGATTGGCACCTCGGGCGGCTCTTCTTCGGCCGCCATCTGACGGACGATCAGGCGCACGTCCTCGACGAGCTTGTGCATCTCGCCAGAGACGCACGCGCCGAGGCCGTCGTCATCGCGGGCGACGTCTATGACCGCGCCGTGCCGCCCGTCGAGGCGGTCGAACTCTTCGACGAGGTGCTCTCGCGCCTTTTGCTCGACGAAAAGCTCAAGGTAATCTATATCGCGGGCAACCATGACAGCGCTGCGCGCCTCGGCTTCGGCAGCCGCCTCCTTGCAGGGGGCGGCGTTTTTGTCGCGGGGCAGCTGCAGGCGGATGTCGCTCCCGTCATCTTGGACGACGCGCACGGCAAGGTCGCCTTTTCGCTCCTGCCCTACATGGAGCCGGCGACGGTGCGCTTCGCCTACGGTGAGGCGGCGGAAGATCTCGCGGGCTTCGACGAGGCGACTTCGTTCGCGGTCGCACGCGCGGCGGCGCTCGTGCCCGAGGGCTGCCGCAGCGTCGCCGTCGCCCATGCCTTCATTGCGGGCGGCGCATTGTCTGAGTCGGAGAGGCCGCTTTCCGTCGGCGGCTCGGACAGCGTGAGTCCCGCGTGCTTTGCGCCCTTTTCCTACACGGCGCTCGGGCATCTGCACGCGCCGCAGCAGGCGGGGGCAGCGAACATCCGCTACGCAGGCTCGCTCATGAAGTATTCGTTCAGCGAAGCGGGTCAGAGGAAGGGTGCGACCGTCGTTGACCTCGCCGCCGACGGCTCTGTGACGATCGAGGAAGCCGCGCTCGCTGCGCCGCATGATCTCGCCGTCGTGCGCGGCACGCTTCAGGAAATTCTCGAAGACCGCGAGCGCTTCCCGAAGAGCGAGGACTATACGGCCGTCGAGCTTATGGACAAGGGACCAGTGCTCGACGCGCACGGCAAACTCAGCCGCATCTATCCGAATGTCCTGCAGGTCACGCGCCCGGGACTCATGGAGCAGGCGGGCGCTCTGCGCGAGCAGGGCAGGAAGAAGCTGGAGCGTCCCGACGACGTGCTCTTCGGCGAGTTTTTCGCCGACATGACGGGCGAGACGCTCGACGAGGCGCAGAAGAAGGAGCTTTTTGATGTGCTCGAAGAGTTGCTGCGCGAGGAAAGGGAGGCGAAGATATGAGGCCGCTGCGATTGACCATGGAAGCGTTTGGTTCGTATGGGAAGAAGACTGTCGTCGATTTCACGGAACTCGGCGCGAGGAGCTTTTTCCTCATTCACGGCCGCACGGGATCGGGCAAGACGACACTGCTCGACGCCATCTGTTTCGCCTTTTACGGCGAGGCGAGCATGGCGGGGCGCACGGGCACGATGATGCGCACGGACGAAGCGCCGCGCGAGGCGAGGACGAGCGTCGACTTCGTCTTTGCTTTGGGAACGCAGAAGTACCATATCTGCCGCACGCCGTCCTATGAGCGTATGAAGAAGGACGGCACTGGGCTGACGCCGGTGCAGGCGTCGGCAATGCTCTGGCAGGTTGAGGAAGGAGAAGCTGCAGAAAATGAGGAGCGCGTGCTCGCACAGCGTCCGTCGTCGGTGACGCAGAAGATGACGGAGCTTCTGGGCTTCGGCCCTGCCGAGTTCCGCCAGGTCGTCCTCCTGCCGCAGGGCGCGTTTCGCGACCTTTTGACGGCGAAGGTGGACGAGCGCGAGGCGCTTCTCGCGATGCTCTTCAAGACGGAGCGCTACCGCAGATTGGAGGAACTCTTCAAAAGCCGCGCCAAGGCGATGGAAGCGCGAAGAGCGGAAATCAAGGCGCAGGAAGGGGCGCTCCTCGCGGGCGGCGCGGCAGATTCGCTCGACGCGCACCGAGCGGTGAGCGAGGAGAAGGAAAAAACGCTCGCCGTCCTCGAAAAGCAGGCGGCGGCGCTGCAGGAAAAGCAGGAAGCGGCGCAGTGTGCCGAGCAGGAGGGCATCCGTGCGGCGGAAATTCTGACGCGCTGGGAAAAGGCGCGAAAGACGCTCGCCGACCATGAGAAGAAGCGCGGCTCTGTCGAGCGCTACCGCGCACAGCTCGAAGAGGCGCAGCGTGCGGCACAGATCGAAGACGTGGCGGCAGGCGCGGCGCGTGACCGCGAGAAGGCGAAGGAGCGCGAGGCTGAGTGCGCAGCGCAGGAGAAGCGGCGCGAGAAGGCGGCGCATGAGCTGAAGCGTGCCGAAGACGCGCTGGTGCACGAGAAGGCGCGGGAAGGCGAGCTGGAAGAGGGCAAGGCGAAGGTGCGCAAGCTCGAAGAATACGGCGCGTGCGCGATCGACTTGGCACAGGCGCGGGCGCGTGCGAAGAGCCGCGAAGAGGCAGCACATGAGGCGGCAGAGAAGGCGGCGCAGGCGAAGGCGGCGCAGGAAAAGCTCGCCGCAGAGCTTCTCGCGCTCGGCACGCGCGAGAAGGAGCTTGCCGAGCGCGCGGCGAAGGCCGAAGGGCTTTCCCTTGCGCTCGCGCAGAAGGAAAAGGAGCGCGAGGCGCGGCAGAATCTCGCCCTATTAAAGAAGCGTGCAGCAAAGGCGCAGGAAGCCGCCGAGATCGCAGGCGAAAAGGCGCGGGCGGCGCGAGAAGAGCATGAGACGAAGCGCAGGAACCAGCGCGCCTTGGAGCACGTCTACATGGAAGGGCAGGCGGCGCTCCTCGCACGCAGTCTGGAAGACGGCAAGGCCTGCCCCGTCTGCGGTTCGACCGCGCATCCGCATCCGACAGCAAGCAAAGACGAGGTGCCTGAAAAGGCGGATGTGGAGCGCGCGCGAAGCGAGGCGGAAAAGGCGGAGAAGGCGCGCGAGAAGGCGGAAAAGGCGCAGACGGCGGCAGAAGCCGACCTCGCCGCCGTGCGCGGCGAGTTGGCGGCGGCGCAGAAGTCGCTGACGCAGACGACGGAGGACGCGGGAAGTCTCGCCGCTGCCATCGCCTCCTTGCAGGCCGAGGTCAAGGCGGCCGGGCAGGCGGCAGCGGCGCAGAAGGCGGCCGCCGATGAGCGCGAGACGCTTGCCTCAAGACTCGCGCAGGCGGAAGCCGCAGAAAAGGAGGCGGCGAAGGGCGCGGAAGCAGCCAAGGGCGAGGCCGCACAGGCGGCGGGAGCATTGCAGGAAAAGAGCGCGTCTCTGCCCGAAGCATACCGCGAGCCGAAGGCGGTCGAGATGGCGCTCGCGGCAGCTAGGCGTGGCGTCGCAGAGAGGGAGAAGGCGCTGGCCGCGGCGCAGGACGCTTTCTCTGGCGCGGGGAAAGAGCTTGCAGCCGCTAAGGCAGCCGCCGAGGCGGCAAAGACGACAGCGGCACTCACACAGGAAGAAGCGCGAAAGAGCGCGGCGCTTCTCGCCGAGCGCTTGAAGGGAGCGGGATTCTCGGACGAAGCGGCATTTCGTGCCGTGCTCACGGGACACTTCGCGACAGCAGAAGGCCGCAAGGAAGTCTCCGATCGCATTCGCGCCTACGAGGACAAGCGGACGGCCTTCGCCGAGGCAGAAAAAAAAGCCGCCGAGGAAGCGGCCGGCATCGCTCCGCCCGATCTTGCCAAGCTCAAAGCGGCGCGGGAGGAAGCAGCTGCTGCGTGGACGGCAGGCACGCGCGAAGCCGCCGCACTGGCACAGGAGCTGAAGGAGCGCAGGTCGCGCGAGGAGCAGCTGCAAAAGCTCACCCTTGAAGCGGCTTCGCTTGAAGCCGCCTACCATACGACAGGCAGGCTCGCGGAAGTCGCCGCCGGGCAGAATCCTCACCGCATGCATTTCCAGACATACGTCCTGCGTTCTATTCTCGCTGACGTGGCGGATGCCGCGAATCAGCGCCTCTTGCGCATGACGCACGGGCAGTATCGCCTGGAGCGCAAGGAAGGCGTCGTCGACATGCGCAGGAGCGCGGGACTCGACCTCGAAATCTTCGACGAGAACACGGGCTACGCACGCCCCATGGCGACCCTCTCGGGCGGCGAATCCTTCCTCGCCGCCCTCGCCCTCGCGCTCGGCCTCGCCGACGTCGTCACCAACTACGCCGGCGGCATCCGCCTCGACACCATCTTCATCGACGAAGGTTTCGGCACTCTCGACGCCGAAACCCTCGACCTCGCCATAAAAACTCTCATGGACCTCCAAAAAGGCGGCCGCCTCGTCGGCATCATTTCCCACGTGGAGGAACTGAAAAACCGCATCGACGTGCGACTCGAGGTGGAAAAGGGTGAGGACGGGAGCACGGCGAGGTTTGTCGTGGGGTAGATGAGGCGGCAAAGAAGTATGGGGTGTGCGGTAGAGATTCGTTCATAGGTGCAGAAGAGGCGTGCCAAAGATGCCTAGAGTGGAGGGAAAAGGAGTGAACCAAGGAAATGGGCAGAGGAAATGTTCTTCTGGGTTATGCATGCAAGTTGGCATGGGGCTGTGTTGGAGCGGATGGAGGTTGGTCGTTTGACATTTTTGGAAATGGCAAACTTTATCTGAGAAAATTACGTATATCGAGAAATGATTCTAAGGACGATGTTTCCAATGAAAAAGTTATAGATGTTTCCCAGGAAGCCGTGCGAGAGCTTCGTGCTTATTTCGCACGTAATGCAGCAAGCATCAAGAATCTTCCCAGTGAAACGTATAATGGTTCTTTGGATGGTGGGTTTGATATATTCACTTTTGGAGGGAAAATAACGGAAAGTCTGAATATATGTAGGCACCCGCCAGAACATTTCTTGCGAGTGAGTAAGTTCACGAACGCAGCGATTGAAGACAATATAAAATTTTTGCAAGCGGAGAATGAGATTTTGGATCTTTTTCAAGGTGCATATGAGATTCTAAAGAAGTACCATTTGGGACTGAATATGACGGAAGATTATTTTTCCTGTTGGTGGAAGAGTGAGGAATTCGACAGTAGAACATAGGTAAATGTTACATCGTTACGTTTTATATTTGACAGTCTCAAAGGATGGAAATATTCAACTAGCGATGGGAAACACTTTAACTTACCGGCAATCTTCAAAAATAATATTTTTGAATTCTGCATGAATCAATTAGGCCGGATTTATAGTATACGAGATGATGGTTCCTATTACTGAAACATTTTGCATACGATATAAGGTTGAATTGTTCTAAGATGTGACTTCGCTGTATGAATTAACTGTAGACTTTTTTTGCGCCACTCGTTGTTCGTTTAGATATATGATTAAAAGAGTATATGTTAAATAAGCTGTTGTTGAGGATACTACAGCGTACGGACCTGAAATTGCGTTGCTCTATTTAAAAGTTTCATGCGAGGAGTGATACTATGTATCTAGGGAGAAAACTATATCGGATGAACAGAATGGGAATGGATCGAATAGAAATGAAACCAGTACGCTTGTTCAATCCGAGGATAGAAGATGGAAGGCTTCGTTGCTCTGCGGAGGACGGAGATACTGTTGTTAAAGTAAATCCATTTCGAAATTTGCTTGAGATGATTACGTTTTATTATGGTATAGCAGAACGTAATGATCCTGATGAATTGGATGCTTTTCTTGACAATGTGTATTCTCCAAAGAAGGATAAATACCCCAAACTTATTGACGCAGAAGATATGGATTATTTTATTCTGCAATCCATTGCGGACAGTATGTTTCAGAATAATAGTCAAAGCAAAAATGAACCGTGGATGGATTTTGATGAAGACAAACTGAAAGCACTCTTAAGAAACAAATTTTTTAAAGAATATAATAAAAAGGTTTTACATAGACTCGTTGATTTCAAAAAAGGAAAATTACTCTATGAGAAAGATGGAAACAAGGTGTATGAGTGGGCAGGAGATTTTACACCTGACCTAAGCGGCATGACTGTATATGCAAGAGATTATGGAATGTTGGAACTCTATACCTATACAAAGTTGCAGGCGCAGGCGGCGTGTTTACTTTCTAATGATCGAACGGATATGATGTGGGATTTATGGTGTTATCATGATGTAATAGAGCAACTGTATACATGTCGGTTTTATGACTGCATTACAAAAGGCATTGATTTTCGTTCAAGAGCAAACAAAGTAGCTAATTTTTTTTCATGAATTGCTCGTCAGAAGTGTATTAGTAAAGAGCACGAAGATTGCATATCTCTGCTGCATGAATATCTTGATTCGATATTGCAAGCGATTATTGGTGGGAGGCACGCGAGTTCATTCAAAAGAGCGGCACCCCTTTTTATGCTTGGATATCTGATTGGGAGAACTTTGATTATGCGAATTTTAATATTGATTGGCTTGCATGGTGTGCAGAAAATTTATTAAAAACGATTGGAGAAAATGTACAGGTACGAAAAAAGATTCAAGAGGCAGTACGAAAGCAACATCTGGATGGACATATAAACGCCAGTGCTATGAGGAGATACTTTGAGATCTTTGCCGTTTAGCTATATAGAGGACAGTCCGTCTGTGCTTTTAATGCAGGGCAATGTACGATATAATGAATCCGTAGAATAAACCGACTCCAAGAAGACGGGCGATATGATCAGCAATATAGAGATAGATAACAGCTGTGGCAGTATGCGCTGCGATGGCAATAAAAGATAGGAGATGGACTGCATGAGAACAAACGATACTCCGATTTTGGATTTGATGAAGGACATCGACAAAGGAAACATTCAATTGCCTGATTTCCAGCGCGGCTGGGTATGGGATGACAGTCGCATTCGTGGGCTTATTGCCAGCATTACGCAGAATTTTCCAGTAGGTGCCGCCATGTTCCTCGAATATGGCAATGCGAATGTACGCTTCAAATATCGCATGATTGAGGGCGCACCGTCCTGCAAAGCACAGCCCGAGCAGCTTATTCTGGATGGTCAGCAGCGGCTCACTTCCATCTATGCGTCTATGTGCAGTCCGAATGCCATCAAAACCAGAACCGACAAAGGCAATGAGATCAAGCGATTTTACTACATCGATATTGCCAAAGCGATTGATCCTGCTATCGATCGAGTGGAGGCTATTTTATCCGTCCCAGAGTCGAAGCGAATCACATCCGACTTTGGCAGGAAAATTGACCTCGATGTTTCGACTGCCGAAAGGGAATATGCGAATAAGCTGTTTCCTCTGAATATCATCTTGGATGACGAGAAGTCCTTTGAGTGGGAACGGGCATATCTTGCTTATCACAGTAATTCACACGAGGCAAGCGACGAGTATAGAACTTTTCGTGGAAAAATTATAATGACCGTCACTCATTACAAAATTCCTGTCATCGGCCTGGACAAGGACACGCCGAAGGAAGCGGTGTGCCAAGTTTTTGAGAATGTGAACCAAGGCGGCGTATCGCTTACGGTTTTCGAACTCGTCACAGCTGTATTCGCTATGGATGATTTTGAACTCAGGAAAGATTGGGAAAAGCGCAAAAACAATCATCTCAACGGAGATATTCTGAATATTGTCACGGCTACGGATTTCCTGACTGCCTGCACGCTTCTTTCTGCCTATGAGAAGAAGGGTGTGGTGAGCTGCAAGAAGAAGGACGTGCTGAACCTGAAGCTTGCCGATTATCAAAAATACGCCGATGTTTTGATGCAAGGATTCGAGGAAGCGGAAATGTTGCTCTTCGAGGAGCGCATCTTCGTCAGCCGCGACCTTCCTTATACGACACAGCTCATTCCATTGGCCGTTTTGTGCGCCTTGCTCCTGCCCGATCGTCGAATCAAAAATTCCAATGTGAAGAACAAAATCAAGCGATGGTATTGGTGCGGTGTATTCGGTGAGCTTTATGGAAGTGCCAATGAGACGCGTTATGTAAATGATGTAGTTGGCGTGATGAATTGGTTGAACGGTGGTGAGCTGCCCAAGACCATCGTCGATTCCTATTTCAATCCCATGCGCCTGTTGATGCTTCAGTCAAGACGGAGTGCTGCCTATAAGGGAATCATGGCGCTTATCATGAAGAATCACAGTCGTGACTTCATCAGCGGGCAGGAGATAGATCTTGTTCTCTATAAAGCTGCCGGCATCGACATTCACCATATCTTTCCGAAGAACTACTGCAAGATCAAGAAATATGATTATATCAAGTGGGATTCCATCATTAACAAGACGCCCCTATCGTACAGCACCAATCGGGAGATTGGCGGTGTTGCTCCGAGTGAATACCTGGCGCGTATTGAGAAGAAAAAGGTGGAACGAGCCGATTTGTGCGATTATCTCGCCAGTCATTGGATTGATATGGCCGATTGCATGTCCGATGATTTCGAGAGATTTATCGTTCATCGCGCGAGAAAAATTCTCGATGCCATTGCAAATGTCACCGGCAAGCCGATTTCCGGCAGGGATAGCGATGAAGTGAGAGAAAAATTTGGCGAAATTTTGTAAGCTATCTGCTCCGTGGATGTCTGGTTGTTTTGCGGGGAACGTTTTCACTAGAAGGACAAAGGCGGATTCAACACGAATTAGAAGAGCATACTGACTACGGAGGCGATACGATGGACAACAAGAAGGAAATGGAGCGGGCGGAGCTGCATCGGGCGATCTGGCAGATTGCGAACGATCTGCGCGGTTCGGTGGATGGCTGGGATTTCAAACAGTATGTTTTGGGCACGCTCTTTTATCGCTATATCTCGGAGAAGCTGACGAACTATCTCAACCGTGAGGCGCAGGAGGCTGGGGATGCGGCGTTTGACTATGCCGCACTGTCCGATGAAGAGGCGGAGACGGAGCGCGAGAATCTTGTGGAGGAGCAGGGGTACTTCATCCTGCCGAGCGAGCTTTTTGCCAATGTGCGAAAAAGTGCGCCGACGAATGAAAATCTCAATGAAACGCTGGAAAAGGTATTTCACAACATCGAAGCCTCGGCGACCGGAACGGCGAGTGAAAACGATCTTGCGGGGCTTTTTGAAGATCTCGACGTCAACAGCAACAAGCTCGGCGCTACGGTGAAGGAGCGCAATGCAAAGCTCGTGAAACTCCTCGACGGCATCGGCGAAATGCAGCTTGGGCACTATCGAGACAATACGATCGACGCTTTTGGCGACGCCTATGAATATCTCATGGGCATGTACGCCTCGAATGCCGGCAAGAGCGGCGGCGAATACTATACGCCGCAAGAAGTCTCCGAGCTTCTGACGCGTCTCACGGTCATCGGCAAGGCGCGGGTGAACAAAGTGTACGACCCCGCCTGCGGCAGTGGTTCTCTATTACTGAAATTTGCCAAAATTCTCGGCAAGGAGAATGTGCGAAACGGCTTCTACGGGCAGGAGATCAACATCACGACGTACAATCTTTGCCGCATCAATATGTTCCTGCATGACATCAATTTCGACGACTTCGACATTGCGCGTGGCGACACGCTGACTGACCCGCAGCATGATGCATTCGAGCCGTTTGAGGCGATTGTTTCCAATCCTCCGTATTCGATTCGATGGGCAGGCAAGGAAAATCCTCTGCTCATCAACGATCCGCGCTTCGCGCCTGCGGGCGTGCTCGCGCCGCCGTCGAAAGCCGATTTCGCCTTCATTCTGCACGCGCTCGCGTGGCTGGCGGCGAACGGCACGGCGGCGATTGTCTGCTTCCCCGGCATCATGTATCGCGGCGGCGCGGAGAAGAAGATTCGCCAGTATCTGATCGACAGCAATTTCGTCGATGCCGTGATCCAGCTGCCGGACAATCTCTTCTTCGGCACGAGCATCGCGACCTGCATCATGGTGCTGAAGAAGTCGAAAGCGGACACGACTACGCTCTTCATCGACGCTTCGAAGGAATGCATCAAGGTCACGAACAACAACAAGCTCACGCAGGAAAACATCGAGCATATCTTGCAGATGTACACCGACCGCGCAGATGTCGCCCACACGGTGCGTTGCGTCCAAAGCAAGGAAATCGCCGCTGAGGACTACAATCTCTCCGTCAGCACTTACGTCGAGTCAGAGGACACGCGCGAAGTCATCGACATCGCGGCGCTCAATGCAGAGATTCGCGAGATCGTCGCAAGGGAAGAAGTGCTGCGGCGTGAGATCGACAAGATCATCGCCGAGATCGAGGACGAGGAGGGCATCGCGCTATGAGCAGGCTGAGGGAGTTGATGGAAGAGTTTTGCCCGAATGGGGTGGAATATGTACCGTTATGGTCTGTCACTATATGGGATAAAAAATTCAATGCAGTTGAACGAGATAAACAGCCGATTGTTGAAAATTATCGGTATCTGTTAGCGAATGACTTGTTCCTAATGGAGGTTGATAAAGGGGATGTATTTCTTTTATCTACAGGAGAGAGGACCGGTTGGACGACCGAAGAACTTGCGGGAGAGTATCTAAAAGAAGGTGAAGTTGTTTCAATTCCATGGGGAAAGTCTAGAGATGTGACAGATTGCATTAAATATTATAAAGGGAAGTTTGTAACAGCAGATAATAGAATCGCTACATCTAATGATATAACAAAATTGTCAAATCGATATTTATATTATTGGATGATGAGTCAAGGAAAGGTGATCGATACCTTTTATCGGGGTTCAGGTATCAAGCATCCTGATATGGCAAAAGTACTAAATATGCAAATTCCGATACCGCCACTTGCTATACAAAACGAAATTGTAAAATTGCTAGACGATTTTACAGAACTTACAGCAGAGTTGACAGAACAACTAATGACGGAACTTACATTGCGGAAAAAACAGTATAATTTTTACCGCGACAGCCTTTTGAATTTTGTCCGTGTGGATGATACAATCGTTCAGACAGACAGACAGACAGACAGACAAGCTCAAAGAATAAGTAAATTTGGGCTATTGCGGAAAACGTTTGATGTTGAATGGAAAACATTAGGAGAAGTTTCTTCTCAGATATGTTCTGGAGGGACTCCAACTGCATCGAATGCTGCATTTTATGTTGGAACTATTCCGTGGCTTAGGACACAAGAAATCGATTGGGCAGATATTTATGATACGGGGATAAAAATATCAGAGGAGGCGTTGAAAGCTTCCTCTGCGCGATGGATTCCTGCAAATTGTGTGATTGTTGCTATGTATGGGGCAACTGCTGCTAAAGTTGCGATTAATCGTATCCCACTGACAACGAATCAGGCATGTTGCAATTTAAAAATTAATGAGGAAATGGCTGAGCATAGGTATGTATATCATTGGCTTTGTAGTCAGTATAAAACGTTGAAGGCAAAGGGACAGGGTTCTCAATCGAACATCAATAAGAATATTATTGAGAAATATCCTATCCCCGTCCCGCCGCTCGACGTTCAGCAAAAAATCGTCTCCATCCTCGACCGCTTCGATACCTTATGCAACGATCTCACAAGCGGCCTCCCCGCCGAGATCGCCGCTCGCAAGAAGCAATACGAACACTACCGCGACCGACTGCTGACCTTTCCAAGAAGCAACGGATAGTTCTAACGCATGGATTCATTAAGAAAACACAGAAGACCCCAGTACGAGAAATCGAACGTGCGAAAAAATATCGTGTGATTTATTGCGAGAGAGAGGAGAACTGACATGGATGATTTGGATCGCTATATTGCAGAGCAGATGAAAGACCCCGCTTTTCGCGAAGAACACGAACGGACACGTTTGGAATTCGCACTTACAGAACTCCTGATTACGGCACGCATGGAGCAGGATCTGACACAGAAAGAATTGGCGGAGAAATCGGGGGTTCGCCAATCGAACATCAGCCGTATTGAAAAAGGACAGGCGGTACCTTCCTTGGTGACGCTTGATAAGATTGCAAAGGCATTGGGAAAGGAAGTCCAAGTCAGTTTTGTCTGATGGGGCGAGGAGGTCGGTACATTGTACTATAACCTGATTGCAAGCGCGGAAGAGAGCACCGTGCTCGCGCAGTATGTTCGCGAGGAGCGGGCGCCGTATGCGGCGTATCAGTCGGAGGCGGCGCTTGAGCGGGCATTGATCGGGCTGTTGGAAGAGGAAGGCTATACGTATCTTCGGATTCATGACGAGGCGGAGCTGGTCGCGAATCTTCGAGAGCAGCTTTCGGCGCTCAATGATTATGCGTTCAGCGATGCGGAGTGGGAGCGGTTCTTCAAGGTGTCGATCGCGCCTGCGGGCGACGGCATTGCAGAGAAGACGCGGCGCATTCAGACGGATTACATTCAGAATCTTCGGCGCGATAACGGAACGACGAAGAACATCAAGCTGATCGACAAGGAGAACATTTACAACAATCGTTTGCAGGTCATCAATCAATATGCGGTGGAGGGCGGTGCGGACGCTCAAGCAGAGAATGCGGCGGCTCATGCGAATCGTTACGATGTGACGATTCTCGTCAACGGCTTGCCGCTCGTGCATTTGGAGCTGAAGCGGCGCGGCGTGGAGATTCGGCAGGCGTTTAATCAGATCAATCGCTATCAGCGCGACAGCTTCTGGGCAGGTGCGGGGCTGTATGAGTATGTGCAGGTTTTCATTATTTCGAACGGGACGAATACGAAGTATTATTCCAATACGACGCGTGCGAGCCATATTCGCGAGATGGATGCGGCGGGGCGCAGGGCGAGCAAGAAGACGAGCAACAGTTTTGAGTTCACATCGTTTTGGGCGGATGCGAGCAACCGCCTCATCACGGATCTCATGGATTTTGGACGCACGTTCCTCGCGAAGCATACCCTGCTCGCCGTCTTGACGCGCTATTCGATCTTTACGACGGAAGAGGTGCTGATGCTCATGCGTCCGTACCAGATTGCGGCGACGGAGCGCATTTTGTCGCGCATCAAGATCGCGTCGAATTACAAGACTTGGGGCAAGATCGAGGGCGGCGGCTATATCTGGCACACGACGGGGGCGGGCAAGACGCTGACTTCGTTCAAGACGGCGCAACTTGCCGCAGGGCTGCCGGATATTGACAAGGTGCTCTTCGTGGTCGACCGCAAGGATCTTGACTATCAGACGATGAAGGAGTACGACCGCTTTGAAAAGGGCGCGGCGAACGGCAATACGTCGACGCGCGTGCTCGCGGGTCAGCTCGCGAATGATGCGGCGCGGATCGTCGTCACGACGATTCAGAAGCTCGCCATGTTCATCAAGCAGAACAAGGCGCACGCGATCTACGGCAAGCATGTCGTGCTGATTTTCGATGAGTGCCATCGCTCGCAGTTCGGCGATATGCACACGGCGATTGCGAAGGCGTTCAAGAAGTATCATATCTTCGGCTTTACGGGAACGCCGATTTTCGCGCCGAATGCGTCGGGCGCGGGCAAGCCTTCGGCGCGGACGACGCCGCAGCTTTTCGGCGACAAGCTCCACACCTATACGATTGTGAACGCCATCAACGACGGCAATGTGCTGCCGTTTCGCATTGATTACATCAACACGATGAAGAGCAAGGCGGAGATCGAGGACAAGGAAGTGCGTGCCATCGACCGTGAGAAGGCGCTTGCCGCGCCCGAGCGCATTCGTGCCGTAACGGAATATATCCTCGCGCATTTCGACCAGAAGACGATGCGCGGCAAGGCGTATTCGCTCAAGGGACAGCGCGTGCTGGGATTCAATTCGATGTTCGCGGTCGCGTCGATTCCTGTCTGCATGAAGTATTACGAGGAGTTCAAGCGTCAGCTGGCAGCGGCGGGGCGTGACCTTGCGATTGCGACGATTTTCAGCTATGCGGCGAACGAGGACGATCCCGAGGACGCTTTGCCCGATGAAGATTTTGATACGGCGGGGCTTGACCGCACGAGCCGCGACTTCCTTTCGGACGCGATTGCGGACTATAATGCGCGTTTTTCTACGAATTTTTCGACGGACGGGGATTCCTTCCAGAATTATTACAAGGATCTTTCTCAGCGCATGAAGAAGCGCGAGATCGATTTGCTCATCGTCGTCAATATGTTCCTCACGGGCTTTGACGCGACGACGCTCAACACGCTTTGGGTGGACAAAAACCTCAAGTACCATGGGCTGATTCAGGCGTTTTCACGCACGAACCGCATTTTGAATTCGGTCAAGACGTTTGGCAATATCGTCGCTTTTCGCAATCTGGCGAAAGCGACGGACGATGCGATCTCGCTTTTCGGTGATGAGAATGCCGAGAGCGTCGTGCTGCTGCGAGGTTTCCGCGACTACTACGAGGGCTATGACGATGCGAGCGGCCGTCACCACAAGGGCTATGCGGAGCTTATCCTGGAGCTGCGCGAGAAATTCGCTGTCGGTGAGCCGATCTTGGGCGAGCAGGCGCAGAAGGATTTCGTGCGCATCTTCGGCAACATTCTGCGCCTCAGGAACATTCTCACGGCGTTTGATGATTTCGAGGAGAATGATCCGCTCCTGCCACCGCGCGATTTGCAGGATTACCAGAGCATGTACTTGGACATTCATCGCGAGATGACGGGCGCGGGAAATGCGGAGAAGGAGAACATCAACGACGATGTCGTGTTCGAGCTGGAATTGATCCGGCAGGTGGACATCAATATCGACTACATTCTGTTGCTTGTGGAGAAGTATCATGCATCGAACGGCATGGATCAGAGCATCATCGGAGCGATTGACCGTGCCGTCGGCGCAAGTCCCGAGCTTCGGAGCAAGAAGGAGCTGATCGACGGCTTCATCAAGACGGTCAACACGAGTACGAAGGTGATGGAGGACTGGCGCACCTATGTCGATGCGGAGAAGGAAAAGGCGCTTGAGAAAATCGTGCAGGAGGAGAAGCTGAAGCCCGAGGAGACGGAGAAGTTCGTCCGAAGTGCGCTGCGCGACGGCAGGTTCAAGACGACGGGCACGGCGATTGATACGATCCTGCCGCCCGTTCGCCGCTTCGGCGGCGCTCGCGCCGAGAAGAAGGCGGGCGTCATCGAAAAGCTCAAGACGTTCTTTGCGACTTTTATGGGGCTGGTGGAGGAGTGAGGGAATCGCCTGTTTTTTTACCATGAAGCCCCCCAAAAGTGAAAATAGGCATCATAAAGGCCGAGAAGAAACTGATTATCAAGACGGATAGTTTCCCCATTGACTAGTGTGGCAAGGAGGCTCTTGAAAAAACGTGTGACATCTGGTAGAATGAGACGCGTCAAAAGAATATGGATCCACTAGGGGAGCATTTGCTGAGAGGCTTGCGCGTGACGAAGCCGACCCTTGGAACCTGTCGGGGTAATACCTGCGTAGGGAAGTGGGCGTTTCTGAGAATCTTGAGGGAGCTGCCCGGCTTTGCGGGCAGCTCCTTTCTGCTGTTGCGCTGCTGTGGATTCGTTGATGTGAAATGGTTTCATGCTATTTGCAAGGAGGAATATCATGGCAACGCAGATGCAGTATGCAAGAGAGGGGAAGATTACCGACGCTATGCGGCAGGTGGCGGAGGCGGAGCAGCTGACGGCAGAAAATATCCGCGAGCGTGTAGCGAAGGGGACGGTAGCAATCTGTGCCAACGTCAATCATGTTGGTCTGAAGCCTGCGGGCGTCGGTGCGGGACTGCGCACGAAGGTCAATGCGAATATCGGCACATCGAGCACGTTTCCCGACATCGGGCCGGAACTCGAGAAGCTCGATGCGGCCGTGCGTGCAGGCGCGGATTCCGTCATGGATCTCTCGACGGGAAATAACATCGACGAGTCGAGGCGGCGCATCATTGCTCATTCGCCCGTCATGGTCGGCACAGTGCCTCTTTATGAGGCGACGGTCACGGCGATCAAGCGGCACGGTGCCGTGGTAGAGATGACGGCGGATGACATTCTGCAGACGATTGAGCGGCAGGCGAAAGATGGTGCAGACTTCATGACGCTGCACTGCGGGCTGACGCTCGAAGCCGTGCGCAACCTGCGCGAAGAGGGGCGCGTCATGGACATCGTGAGCCGCGGCGGATCTTTTATCGCGGGCTGGATGCTCTACAACGAGAAGGAAAATCCGCTCTATACGCATTTCGATGATATCCTTGACATCTGTGAGAAGTACGATTCGACAATCAGTCTGGGGGATGGCCTGCGCCCCGGCTGTCTTGCTGACGCGACGGATCGTGCGCAGATCACGGAGCTCGTGAATCTCGGCGCACTCGTTGATCGCGCGTGGAAACGCGGCGTGCAGGTCATGGTCGAAGGTCCGGGTCACATGCCGTTCGACCAGATTGCGGCGAACATGAAGCTCGAAAAGAGGCTGTGCCACGATGCGCCGTTCTACGTACTCGGTCCTTTGGTGACAGATGTCGCGCCGGGCTATGACCATATCACGGCGGCAATCGGCGGCACGCTCGCCGCCGTGAGCGGCGCTGATTTCCTCTGCTATGTGACGCCCGCTGAGCATCTTTGCCTGCCGACGCTGGAAGACGTGCACGACGGCGTGATTGCAAGCCGCATCGCTGCACATGCGGCGGACATCGTCAAGGGCGTGCCGGGCGCGGCGGCATGGGACAGGAAAATGGCAGAGGCGAGGAAGAAGCTCGATTGGGAAGCGCAGCTCGCGCTTGCCATCGATCCCGCACGTGCACGGTCGCGCCGTGAGGCGAGGAACGATGCCGGCGAAGGTGCGTGTTCCATGTGCGGCGACTACTGTGCAGTGGAAATCATCCAGAAGTATTTTGACAAGCCATCTGCAGGCAGGTGTGATTAGAATAAGGAAGAAGGTGCTGCCGCATGGTGCAGATTTGGCTCATGCGGCAGCACCTTTTTGCTTTGCTGGGCAGGTTGGACTCCAAGTCCCAAAAAAATCATAAAATGTCTTGCGGGGGGGGTCATCTGTGTTATCATGAAAGATATACAGCATACATATCGAAGGATGTTGCTGACTTGCCGTAGGACGTTTGCGCCGAGCGATATTCCCGTTGGAAATGCGGGCTGCAGACGGGTGAGCAGGAGATTTTTGCGAGGATTTATCTTGCGGGGTGAGGTCACTTGTGCTATTATTAGTTGCAGATGATGTTTTGGGTTTTTAGGAGAAGCAGCTTTGGCGAAAGAAGCATGCTGTGGTTGGAGAAGTCTTTTTTTCTCCATTCGTGGTCGTTGTCAACTATTATTGACGAAAATCGTGTGCTGACCTTTGCAGGAGACAGGGACAAACAGCGCATTGTTTGCTTCGATTGGCAAAACTGCGTACATGGAAGGGATGAAGAGGATGAATGGGTTGACGGTGGCAAAGAAGATTGTCTTGAGCTTCGCAATCTTGATCGTGATGTTCTTGGGGTTTGGCGGCTATGCGACGTATTCCGGCAGTACGCTGAATAAGTCGACGTCAGATCTCATGGACTGGACGCGGGCGTTGAACATATCGTCGCGGCTGTCCGACGCCGTGAACGATACGCGCGTATTCGCCCTGTTGAAAGGCTCGGCGACGGATCCTCAGACCCGTGCGCAGCTTGAACAGCAGCATGCGGCAAGCATAAAGAAGGTTGAAGACGTCTTCGCCGATTACAAAAAGATGCTTGACGATACGACGTATTACACGGAAGAGGAGCGCAAAGCGGATCAAGATCTTTTCAACAATGAATACAATGCTTGGCAGGAATATCTAAAGGTTGGCGAGGAGGGCGACCGCCTTTTCGCGGAAGGGAAGCGAGAGGAAGCGCTCGCCTTCATCGACCAAAAATGGAGCAAAAGTTATCAGAAGCTGTCGGATCTCGTCCTCGCCGATGAGGATCGCGCCATGAATGGCGCCGATGCGATCGATAAGAAGGCCGATGTCGTCTACGGGCGTGTCATCATGACGACGGTCGTCGTCACAATCCTTGTTCTCGTCGTCGCGATTGTCTGTGGCTACTTCCTGCTGCATACGATTCGAGGCTCCGTTTCGAGTATGCTCGATTCGCTGCAGAAGATTGCAGCGGGCGACCTGAGCTTGAAGTTCGCTGCGGACTCGGCGGATGAGTTCGGGCAGATGGCAGAGGCATGCAACAAGATGCTGCACAATGTGCGCTCGATGACGAAGAAGATTCAGGAGACGGCGGATTCGGTTTCCAACTCGTCCGGCGCTTTGACGAGTACATCGGAGCAGTCGGCGCAGGCGACGCAGAATGTCGCCGAGTCCATCACGGAAGTTGCGGGCGCGGCACAGGCGCAGCTCGATTCCGTCGCGGAGGCGAAGCACCAAGTTCATGCGTTCACGCGAGGGCTTGCGGATGCAGCGCAGACGATCGAGCAGGTCGCCGCCGACATCGAGCATACGTCGCAGCGTGCAGAGGAAGGCAACAAGCTCGTATTGTCGACGGTCGATCAGATGAACGCGATTGCCGACACGGTCATCTCCTCGTCGAATGTCGTCGCGAAGCTCGGTGAACGCTCGAAGGAGATCGGAGACATCGTCGAGGTCATCTCGAACATTTCCGGACAGACGAACCTCCTCGCCCTGAATGCGGCTATCGAAGCGGCGCGTGCGGGCGAGCACGGGCGCGGCTTTGCCGTTGTCGCCGAAGAGGTGCGCAAGCTCGCCGAGGAGTCGCAGAACGCCTCGCAGCGCATTGAAGACCTCATTCGCGCCATCCAACAGGAGACGGAGCAGGCGGTGCAGGCGATGGAAACGGGTCGCGAGGAAGCCGAGAAGGGACGCGAAAACGTCACGGCAACGGGCAAGAGCTTCTCAGAGATTCGCGCGATGATTCAGCGCGTGCAGGAAAATTCCGCCGCCATCGAGAAGAACATGGAGAATCTGAGCCAGAGGGCGGAAAAGATCGACGATGCCACGGGCAGGATTCACGACTCCGCTTCCAAGGTCGCAGCCGAGGCCGAGAATGTCTCCGCCGCGACGGAAGAACAGGCGGCGGGCATGGAAGAGATCGCTGCAAGTACGCGCGGCCTCTCCGATATGGCACACGACCTCAATGCGGCGGCCGCCAAGTTCAAGACCTGAAGAGCGGCACGAAATGAAAAATGGGCGATGCATATCCGTGCATCGCCCATTTTTGGCTGTTCATGCTGCGGTTTCTCTTACTTCATGCGAGCCTGACGAAGCATCCACAGCGACTTGGCGTATTTCTTGATGAAGTCGTCCATGAGCATGGAAGTGACGTAGCGGTTCGCCTCGTCGGCAGCTTTCTTGAGGCTGCGCACCTGCTCGTAGATATAGGAGAAGTCCTTCTCGACTTCGGCGAGAATCTCGTCCGAGGTCACGAAGCCGGGCTTCGCTTCTTCAATCTTCGCGGTTGCGAGGAAGTCTTTGAGGGACGACAGCGGCTCGTGGTTGATCTGCAGCAGGCTCTCGGCGATGGCGTCGATGTCTTCGCGCACGCCGTCGTAGTAGCTTTCCAACTGCGCGTGAACGGGGAAGAAGTCGGGACCCTTGACGTACCAGTGGTAGTGCTGAAGTTTGTGATATTCGACGACGAGGTCGGAAAGAAGCTGGTTCAACATCTTGTGCATGAAAAATCCTCCTTTGCGATATAGGGGCAGGAACTTTGCCCGCAAATTCATCGCTCCCATTATAGCACAAATGGTACGGATTCACAAATAAGATTTATTATCTTTTATAATTCAAGAATTCATGGGTGGGCAGTGATTCCGCAAGTTTGCGAATGGAAAGAGCAATCCTTTTTGTTCCAACGACGCGGCAACTGTGGTATAATGTTCCCGTTCAATATCTCGTAGGGAGAATTAGGGGGATTCTGTGTGGATTTAAGTATTATGGAGCTTTTGAAAACGGTTGTCCTGGGCATTGTCGAAGGGCTGACGGAGTGGCTGCCGATCAGCAGCACGGGGCATATGATTCTTGTCGATGAGTTCATCAAGCTCGACGTGTCGAAGTCCTTTATGGACATGTTCCTCGTCGTCATACAGCTCGGCGCCATCCTTGCCGTCGTCGTGCTGAACTTTGAGAAGCTCAACCCGTTTTCGAGCTGGAAGTCAAGCTGGGAGAAGCGCGCTACGTGGCAGCTCTGGTACAAGGTCATACTTGCCTGCGTGCCGGCGGCGGTCATCGGACTCTTGTTCAACAAGTTCATGGAAGAGCACTTCATGACGGCGCCTGTCGTCGCGGCGACCTTGATCTTCTACGGCGTCATGTTCCTCGTCGTTGAAAGCTACAACAAGCGCCGCACGCCGCGCGTGCGCGAGATCGAGCGGCTCGACTACAAGACGGCGTTCATCATCGGCCTGTTCCAGGTGCTGTCTCTCGTGCCGGGCACGTCGCGCTCGGGCGCGACGATCTTGGGCGGCATCCTCTTCGGCACGTCGCGCTATGTGGCGGCGGAATTCACGTTCTTCCTCGCCATTCCCGTCATGTTCGGCGCGAGTCTCTTGAAGATGGTCAAGTTTGGTTGGCACTACACGGGCAGCGAGATCTTGATTCTCGTCGTGGGCATGGCGACGGCATTCGTCGTGTCGATCCTTTCGATCAAGTTTCTGCTGCGCTACATCAAGAACAACGATTTCAAGGCGTTCGGCTGGTATCGCATCGTGCTCGGTATCATCGTCGTCCTCTATCTCTACTTCGTCGGCGATCCCGTGCAGGGCTGAGGGGGAAATATCATGCGTTTCGTATCATGGAATGTCAACGGTCTGCGCGCTTGCCTCGGCAAGGGATTCATGCAGTCGTTCAAGGCGCTCGACGCCGACGTCTTCGGCGTGCAGGAGACGAAGATGCAGCCGGAGCAGGCAATCTTGGAGCTTACGGGCTACAAGCAGTATTGGAACAGTGCGGAGAAGAAGGGCTACTCGGGCACGGCGGTCTTCAGCCGCATCGAGCCGCTTTCCGTCAGCTACGGCCTCGGCATCGAAGAGCATGATCACGAGGGGCGCGTCATCGCGTTGGAGTTCGACGATCTCTACTTCGTGACAGTTTACACGCCAAATTCGCAGCGCGGCCTTGAGCGCCTCGCCTATCGCATGACTTGGGAGGAGGCGTTCCGCGACTATCTTTTGGCGCTTGACGCGAAGAAGCCCGTCGTCGTCTGCGGCGACCTCAACGTGGCGCATACGGAAATCGACCTCAAGAATCCCAAGACGAACCGCAAGAATGCAGGCTTCACCGACGAGGAACGCGAGAAGATGACGGAGCTTCTCGCAGCGGGCTTCACCGACACGTTCCGTGCGCTCTACCCCGACAAGACGGGCATCTATACATGGTGGTCGTATCTTCGCAAGGCGCGTGAGACGAATGCAGGCTGGCGCATCGACTACTTCCTCGTTTCCGACCGCCTCGCGCCGAAGATCAAGGAGGCGACGATCCACAACGAGGTCTTCGGCAGCGATCATTGCCCTGTGGGACTGGTGCTGGGGTGAGGGGGCTTGCTGTCTCGAATGATTCGTGTTCCTTAAAATGGCAGAACGTCTGCGAGAAAGGCGATTATGGCAAAAAGCGGTGTCAAAAATGAAGGATTGTCGAAAGCAAGAGATGCAAAGAAAGATGAGTTCTATACTGCCTACGAAGATATACAGGCAGAGATGAACCATTATGAAGATAAATTCCAGGGGAAGACGGTTCTTTGCAACTGTGATGATCCCTTTGAAAGCAATTTTTGCAAATTCTTTTTACGAAATTTTAATTAC
Source organism: Selenomonas sputigena ATCC 35185 (assembly GCF_000208405.1). Classification (NCBI taxonomy): domain Bacteria; kingdom Bacillati; phylum Bacillota; class Negativicutes; order Selenomonadales; family Selenomonadaceae; genus Selenomonas; species Selenomonas sputigena. The sequence goes on from NC_015437.1 coordinate 790,441, forward strand.
CTTGGCTTAAAAAGATTGATCTGTACTTCTTACAGTACCTCGCCGTTTATCGGGCAGCAGCTGACACTTTTCGATGGTGCGGATGAGCCCGTAGTGCGAGGGCATGGATATGTCATGGATGTGAAGGAAGTTCCGATGGCAAACGGCAGAGGTGTTTCTGATGAAGATATAGATGCTCTTTTGAAATCTAAAAAGCGCGGGGTAAAGAAACTGAAAGGGGATGGAGATTTTCGCTCTGAAGAATGTATCGATTATCTCAAGCAAGCCGACGTTGTGGTGACGAATCCGCCGTTCAGCCTTTTTCGCGAATATGTTGCACAAATTATGGTGTATCAAAAGGATTTTTTGATTATAGGTAATGTCAATGCCATTACTTATAAAGATATTTTTCCGCTTATTAAAAATAATAAATTATGGCTTGGAGCGAGTATTCATAGCGGGGATCGGAAATTCTATGTCCCGAATGACTATCCGCTTCGTGCAGCGGGATGTGGCGTGGAGGATGATGGAAGAAAATATATTCGTGTGAAAGGGGTTCGCTGGTTTACGAACCTTGATTATGCAATGAGACACGAAGAATTGGTGCTTTATAAGCGATATTATGGCAACGAGGAAGAATATCCTAAATATGATAATTATGATGCAATCAATGTCGATAAGACAGCGGATATTCCATGCGACTATTTTGAGAATTTGGGGGTTCCGCTGACGTATCTGGATAAATATAATCCGAGCCAATTTGAAATCGTTGGTTCTAGTCGCGAGCTTGCACAGCCGATGTCGGAGATTGCTCCTAAAGGCAGTTATGAGCCCGGCGGACCGAGTTTTTATTTAGCTGTTGACAGGTTTAGTGATACAGCAGATAATCTCAACGGAACGGAACGGAACGGAACGGAACGGAACGGAACGGAACGGAACGGAACGGAACGGAACGGAACGGAACGGAACGGAACGGAACGGAACGGAACGGAACGGAAATATCGCCGCCTATACTTCCGAATTGTTGTCCGGCGCAAGTTGTAACGGAATCTTGGGAGTCCCGATCACATTCCTTGACAAGTATAGCCCTGATCAATTCGAGATCATCGGACTTGCGGCGGGAAATATCCGAGGCCTTGCAGGAATTGCCTCAAGTACGGGAAAAGATGAACCGTACATTGACGGAAAGCTGCGCTACGGAAGGAGCTTTATCAGACGTAAAATGTAATGGTATCATGGGGGTGCCGATTACTTTTTTGGATAAATACAATCCAGAGCAATTTGAAATTTTAGGAATTACATTGGGGAATACTGTGGATTATCCGATGACGGTTATTTATCAAGATGGCGTTCAACACAATCGAGATGGTGAAACACAGGGCGGCGGCAAGGTGAATACGCGAGCCGCGATTCTTGTAAAGGAAAAGCCCGTGGGGAAGGTGTACTACACTGCCAAAAATACAGATGGATATTTGTTGAGTATATATCCTCGCATTTTGATTAGGAGGATAAGACGATGAAAATAATGCCGGAACGAATCAAGATCAAGGATATTTTTGAGGGTTATGAGGACAAGGGGGATGACGGTGTTTTTGCCTATGCCGGTAGATTGGCTGTTCGTCCGCCATATCAACGGGAATTTGTCTACGACAATGAGCAGGCAGAAGCGGTGATTCAAACCGTTTTGAAGGGATTTCCGTTAAATGTCATATACTGGGTAAAAGTTGGAAGTGATGCTTATGAGATTCTGGATGGACAGCAGAGGACTTTGTCGGTAATGCAATATCTGAAGCATCAGTTTTCGATTGGTATTGATGGCAAGAAATATTATTGGGATTCCTTACCAGATGATAAGTATAATGCAATTATGGATTATGAGCTCATGGTTTATATTTGTGAAGGTGAGGAATCTGAAAAATTAGAATGGTTCAAGGTAGTCAATATCGCGGGCGCAAAACTGACAGATCAGGAGCTGCGGAACTCTGTTTATACAGGAGAATGGCTGTCTGACGCAAAGCGATATTTTTCAAAGCGTACTTGTCCGGCAAAAGCCTTGTCTGGCAAGTATATAACAGGTGATCCTAACAGACAGGAACTTCTTGAAAAGGTTCTTAAGGGTATTTGTGAGTACGAGGGAATTAAAGAGGTTACTGAATATATGGCACAGCATAAAGCAGATGCGGATGCAAATAAGTTGTGGCAATATTTTCAGGATGTCATCCATTGGGCGGAAAAGATTTTTCCAAAATATTTTCCGGATATGAAAGGATTGGACTGGTGTCATCTTTATAACAAGTACCATAGCCGTACATATAATTCTTCCGTTATGGCAGCGGAGACAAAACGCTTGCATGAGGATGAGGATGTACAGAAAAGCAAGGGTATCTATGAGTTTTTACTGTGCAGAGATACGGATCCATTTGCAGGACGCTTGCTGAATCTACGAGCATTTGATAAACGGGATAAGCAGGCGGCATATAGTAAGCAGGATGGAATATGCCCCGTGTGCAAAGAGCATTTTGATTTCGATGAAATGGAGGGAGATCATATCATGCCTTGGAGTAAAGGCGGACATACGCAACCTGATAATTGTCAAATGCTTTGTAAATCTTGTAACGGGAAAAAAACGGATAAGTATTAAAATGGAGGATTTTGGAGATATGAAGTAAAGGAAGAAGTGCTTCATGGCGACGGATTAACTGAGATGAAGAAAGCATTTTTATGTGATTGAGTACGCATCTATGTTTATTATATGAGTTTCCTAAAAAAGATTTTTGCGGGCAGCCGCAAAAATCTTTTTGTTTGACTGGAAAAATAATGCTGTCGGGGATATAATTATATTGAAGATTTTTGCGGCATACCGCAAAAATCTTCAATAGGAGGTTGTGGAATGGAAATCAAAAGAGATCGTTATCTGAATACCCTGATCAGCAAGAAGCATAACGGGCTGATCAAGGTCGTTACTGGCATGCGACGATGCGGGAAATCGTATCTCTTGTTCAAGCTCTTCAAGGAGCATTTGCTCTCGGAAGGAACGGACGCGAATCATATCGTCGAGATCGCGTTCGATACGTTTGAAAATAAGCGATTCTGCGATCCTGTTGTGCTGTATCCGTATTTGAAGGAACAGCTCGCAGGCGAAGGGCTGTATTATGTACTGCTCGATGAGGTGCAGCTTCTGGGGGAATTTGAGTCCGTCCTTAACAGTTTGATTCGCATGGAAAATGTAGATGTGTATGTGACCGGCAGTAACGCCCGCTTTCTGTCGAAGGACGTGATTACCGAATTCCGAGGGCGCGGCGATGAGGTTCGCATGTATCCGCTGAGCTTTGCAGAATTTATGTCGGTCTATTCTGGCAGCAAATACGATGGCTGGAATGAATATATGCTCTACGGCGGTCTGCCGTTGCTGCTGAATTTTACGACGGCAGAGCAGAAGATTGCTTTTCTGAAAGCACTTTTTGAGGAAACCTATATTTCCGATATTGTCGGCAGGCACAGGATACGCAACAAGGCGGAGCTGGAAGAGCTTTTGAACATTCTCTCTTCTGCCATTGGCTCGCTGACCAACCCGGAAAAGCTGTCGGCGACCTTTCGCTCGGTCAAGAGAAAGAAGATCAGCAACAGTACGATCAAACGATATATTGATTATCTGTGTGATTCGTTTCTGATTGACGGTGCTCTGCGCTATGACGTAAAGGGAAAGAAATACATGGACACTCCAGTGAAATACTATTTTACGGACATGGGGCTGCGAAATGCCCGACTGAATTTCAGACAGCTGGAGGAAACGCACAGCATGGAGAACATCATCTTCAACGAGCTGAAGATCCGAGGTTTCAATGTGGATGTGGGCGTCATCCAGCAGTACGGCACGAATGATAAGGGAAGCAGCATCCGCAGGCAGCTCGAAATAGACTTCGTCTGCAATAAGGGCTCGAAGCGCTATTACATCCAGTCTGCCTACGCGCTGCCGGATGCCGCGAAGATGGAGCAGGAGCAGCGCTCCCTGATGCTGACGGGGGATTTTTTCAAGCGCATGATCATCACGAAGGACAGCCCGGCGCCGCATTATAATGAACAGGGCGTCCTCTTCATGAATGTCTATGATTTTCTGCTCGATGAGAAGAGTCTGGAGAACTGACAACGTGCCGTTCTATCACACTTCGTGACAGATTTTTCTCTAAAAGGTCAAAAAATCAAAAAAAGTCCTTGACTATTTGTCGAAAAATGAGTAATATAAGAACTGTGATTAGCACTCAAGCAATGCGAGTGCTAACAAAAAGAATTTAGGAAGAGCTGATTCGTCAGCGATTCCGTTGATTTGGGAGGAAGATAAACATGATCAGGCCATTGGGCGACAGAGTTGTCATCAAGGTTTCGGAAGGCGATATGAAGACGGCGAGCGGCATCGTGCTGCCGGACACGGCGAAGGAGAAGCCGCAGGAAGGCGAAGTCGTCGCAGTCGGCACGGGCAAGATGCTTGACAACGGCACGCGTGCGCAGATGGAAGTCAAGACGGGCGACAAGGTTATCTTCTCGAAGTACTCGGGTTCTGAAGTCAAGGTTGACGAGCAGAACTACCTGATCGTTCGCGAGAGCGACATCCTCGCGGTGCTCTGAGATTTGTCTGAGAGAGCGCAGATTCGATAGATTCGATAGATATTGGGAGGTTTTACCATGGCAAAGCAGGTTTTGTTCAATGAAGAAGCGCGCCGTGCGCTCGGCAAGGGCGTCGACGCTTTGGCAAATGCCGTAAAGGTCACGCTTGGGCCTAAGGGGCGCAACGTCGTTCTCGACAAGAAGTTCGGCGCACCGACGATCACGAACGACGGCGTGACGATTGCGAAAGACATCGAGCTCGAAGATCCGTTTGAGAACATGGGCGCACAGCTCGTCAAGGAGGTCGCGACGAAGACGAACGACATCGCGGGCGACGGCACGACGACGGCTACGCTTCTCGCGCAGGCGATGATCCACGAGGGCATGAGGAACGTCGCTGCGGGCGCGAACCCGATGATCCTCAAGAAGGGCATCGACCAGGCGGTCAAGAAGCTCGTCGATGAGATCAAGAGCAACTCGAAGAAGGTCGAGGGCAAGGCGGCGATCGCGCAGGTCGCGGCGATTTCCTCGGGCGACGAGGAAGTCGGCGAGCTGATCGCAGAGGCGATGGAGAAGGTCGGCAAGGACGGCGTCATCACGGTCGAGGAGTCGAAGTCCATGGACACGAACCTCTCGGTCGTCGAGGGCATGCAGTTCGACCGCGGCTACATCTCCCCCTACATGGTCACGGACACGGACAAGATGGAAGCCGTTCTCGACAATCCGTACATCCTCATCACGGATCGCAAGATTTCGGCGATTGCCGACATCCTGCCGATTCTTGAGAAGGTCGTAAAGCAGGGCAAGGAACTGATGATCATCGCCGAGGATCTCGACGGTGAGGCGCTTGCGACGCTCGTCGTCAACAAGCTGCGCGGCACGTTCAAGGCTCTTGCCGTCAAGGCTCCGGGCTTCGGCGACCGCCGCAAGGCGATGCTCGAAGACATCGCTATTTTGACGGGCGGCACGGTCATCTCCGAGGAAGTCGGCAGGAAGCTCGACAGCGTCGAGATCGAGGATCTCGGTCAGGCGCGTCAGGTTCGCGCATCGAAGGAAGAGACGACGATCGTCGACGGCTCCGGCGATAAGGCTACGATCGACGCGCGCGTCGAGCAGATCAAGAAGCAGGTCGCGGAGACGACTTCGGACTTCGACAAGGAGAAGCTGCAGGAGCGCCTCGCAAAGCTCGCGGGCGGCGTCGCCGTCATCGAGATCGGCGCTGCGACCGAGGTCGAGATGAAGGACAAGAAGCTGCGCATCGAGGACGCTCTGAACGCTACGCGTGCGGCGGTCGAAGAGGGCATCGTCGCCGGCGGCGGCACGACGTTCGTCGACATCCTGCCTGCGCTTGACGCTTTGAGCGCCGAGGGCGACGTGCAGACGGGCATCAACATCGTGAAGCGCGCCATCGAGGAGCCGGTTCGCCAGATTGCGAACAACGCGGGTCTCGAAGGTTCCGTCGTCGTCGAGAACGTCAAGAAGTCGGCGAACGGCACGGGCTTCAACGCTCTGACGGGCGAGTACGTCGACATGATCGGCGCGGGCATCGTCGACCCGGCGAAGGTCACGCGCTCCGCTCTGCAGAACGCGGCGAGCATCGCGGCGATGGTTCTGACGACGGAGACGCTCGTGGCGGACAAGCCGGAGAAGGAGCCTCCGATGCCGATGGGCGCACCGGGCATGGGCGGCGGTATGCCGGGCATGATGTAAGGCGCGAAATCCATCGCGAACAAATTAAAATAGAAAAGCTTCCTGCTGCAGCGACGCTGCAGCAGGAAGCTTTTTTTGCGTCCGTATTTTAGCTGCGGCTCTTCGCGAGCCAAGCGTTCATGGCGGCGACGAAGACGAGGGAGAAGAGGACGAGAGCCGTCGCCCATTGGAAGGCGAGGTCGTAGTCGTTCGCCTGTACGGCGGCGTAGATCGCTGTGGACATCGTCTGCGTCGTGCCGGGGACGTTGCCTGCGAACATGATCGTCGCGCCGAACTCGCCGAGCGCACGCGTGAACGTCAGCACGAGTCCCGCAACGATGCCGTGCTTGGCGTTCGGCACGAGGATGCGCCAGAAGATGCGCCACTCGGAGATGCCGAGTGTGCGTGCCGCATAGACAATGTTCTTGTCGAGCTGCTCGAAGGCGCCGCGCGCCGTGCGGTACATGAGGGGCAGCGAGACGACGACGGCGGCGATGACGGTCGCCTTCCATGTGAAGACGAGAGGCACGCCGAAGTCGAGGAGCATTTGCCCTAGAGGGCTTTTTCTGCCGAAAACGAGCAGCAGGAAGAAGCCGACGACGGTCGGCGGCAGCACCATGGGCAATGTGATGACGGCGTCGGCAATGCCTTGGAAGCGCCTTAGATGGAGGACGGCGTAGGCGAGGGCGATGCCGAGGAAGAAGGAGATGAAGGTGGCGACCGTCGCCGTCTTCAAGGTGATCCAAAAGGGAGAAAATTCCATGTGCGCCTCCTATCGTTCGAGCAAGATGAGCCGATCGGCGGGAAAATGCAGATAGAATTCTTTTTGCCCCAGCCCTTGCCAAGCGATTTTTTCAATCTCCCAACGCACGGGCGCGGCGTCTGAATCCGCCTTCTTCGCCATGACGAGGTAGGAAAAAGCATCCTCGATGATCTGCACAGCTTCCATGCGCGGCGTGTTTTCCGCCGCTTCTTCGCGCAGGGAAAAGAAGTGGGCGCGGATGCCGACGTAGCGGAGATTCTCGGGCACGGGGGCGGCAGAGTGCAGCGTGATCTGCCAGTCCTCGGCGAAGAGCTCATGCTCTGTCGTGCGGCGTGCGCGGGAGATATTCTTGCAGCCCGTGAGGAGCGTCGCCGCGAGCGTGCCGGGCTGCTCGAAGAGCGCGTGCTTCGTGCCGAGCGATTCGAGGGCGCCGCCGCTTAAGACGGCGATGCGGTCGGCCAGGCGGTAGGCTTCGCCGCGGTCGTGCGAGACGAGGACGGCGGCGCGTCCGTAGTCGTCGAAGAGGTGCAGCAGTTCCAGCTCCAACTGCCACTTGAGGTAGCTGTCGAGCGCGGAGAATGGCTCGTCGAGCAGCAGTAACTCTGCATCGGAGGCGAGGATGCGCGCGAACGCCGTGCGCTGTTTCTGTCCGCCCGAAAGTTCCTTGGGGTAGGAGTTTTCGAGTCCTGCAAGCGAAAAGCGCGCAAGCTCCCTTTCGAGGAGCTTGCGCTTTTCTTCTTTCGTGCCGCGTGCCGAAAACGTGATGTTCTCGGCGACGGTCATGTTGGGAAACAGGGCGTAGTCTTGGAACAGGTAGCCGACGCGGCGCTTCTGCGGCGCGAGGTTGACGCCCTTTTCGCTGTCGAAGAGCGTGCGCCCGTTGAGCAGGATGCGACCTTCATCGGGCTTTTCGATGCCCGCGATGCACTTCAAGGTCATGCTCTTGCCGCAGCCCGAGGCGCCGAGCAGCGCGAGCACCTCGTCGTGCACGGAAAATTCCACGGCAAGATCGAAGCCGCGCAGCTTCTTGCGGATCTTGACTTCAAGTTCCATTATTTTCCGGCGGCTTTGAAGCCGTACTTTTCAAGGATCGCCATGCCCTTTTCCGAGGAAACGAAGTCGAGGAAGGATTTCGCCTCGTCCATGTGCTTCGTGTCCTTCAAGATGGCAGCGGGATAGATGACGGGCTTGTGCGAGCCTGCCGGAGCTTTCGCTGCGACCTTGACCTTGTCGGAAATGGCAGCGTCCGTCGCGTAGACGACGCCGCAGTCCGCGTCGCCCGTCTCCGTCCACGAGAGAACTTGGCGCACGTCGGAGCCGTAGACCGCCTTGGCCTTCACTTGGTCGAGGATGCCGAGCTTCGTGAGAATTTCCTCCGTGTACTGGCCGACGGGAACGCCCTTCGGCTCGCCGAGAGCGATGCGCGAAGCTGCGGGCGTCGCAAGCGCGTCAAAGGAGGTGATCGCCTTGCCGCCATCCTTGGGAACGATGAGCACGACCTCGTTTTCGAGGAGGTTCTTGCGCGTGCCGTCGGCGAGAAGCCCCGCCTTTTCGAGCGCATCCATCTGCTTCTGCGCCGCCGAGAAGAAGAGGTCGGCGCTGCCGCCGTTCTCAATCGCCTGCTGCAGGGCGCCGCTGCTGCCGAAGTTGAAGACGAGCTTCGTCTGAGGATGCTCCTTCGCGTACTCGATCGCCAGCTCATTCATCGCGTCGGTCAAGCTCGCGGCAGCGGAGACCTGCAGCTCGACGGAATCTTTCTTCGCGTCCGAAGCGCTCGGCGTTGTGCCGCAGCCCGCGAGAACGAAGAGGGCGAGGCACGAGAGGAGAAGGGCGATTTTTTTCATGGAAAAACTCCTTTCTTCGGTGAAAATCATTATACCATATCATCTTAGTATAGCATAAGAAAAGCGACTTGCAGTAATATTTATCACTGCATATCCCATATTCGATAGAAAATTTTTCATCTGTGATATTTGTTACAAGACAAATCCGAGAAAATTTTGCTATAATAAATCGGATTAGAGAAGTTAGAGAAGTGCGGATGAAAAGCTCCGTGTTCTTTAAGAAAATGAGATTTCCTCAGGAGGGAGATGGAGAAGTGAGCAGCATTTTCCAGAAGTTCCGTTATCTTATCCCGAAGGAGCGGACGGCGAGCGGTCACCAACAGATTCATGAGGGTGGGCGCGACTGGGAGAACATGTACCGCGACCGCTGGTCGTTCGACAAGCGGGTGCGCTCGACGCACGGCGTGAACTGTACGGGTTCGTGCAGCTGGAACATCTATGTGAAGGACGGCCTCGTGGCTTGGGAGAACCAGGCACTCGACTATCCGGAGACCGCGCCCGACATGCCGGACTTCGAGCCTCGCGGCTGTCCGCGCGGCGCTTCGTTCTCGTGGTATCTCTACAGCCCGCTGCGCATCAAGTACCCGTATCTCAGGAGCGATCTCGCCGAGCTTTGGCGTGAAGCGAGAAAGAATCATAAGACGGCACTTGAGGCATGGCGCAGCATCGCCGACGATCCCGCGAAGAAGAAGCGCTACAAGGCGGCGCGCGGTATGGGCGGCTTCGTACGCTCGAATTGGGACGAGGTGTCGGAGCTCATCGCCTCGTCGCTTCTCTACACGGTAGAAAAGTACGGTCCGGACCGCAACTTCGGCTTTTCCGTCATTCCCGCGAAGTCTATGCTCAGCTATGCCGCAGGACTTCGCTTCATGCAGCTCATGGGCGGCGCGGGTCTTTCCTTCTACGACTGGTACGCCGATCTGCCGCCGGCAAGCCCGCAGGTCTGGGGCGATCAGACGGACGTGCCGGAGTCGAGCGATTGGTACAATGCGGGCTACATCATCACCTGGGGCTCGAACGTGCCGCTGACGCGCACGCCCGACGCACATTTCTTGACGGAGGTGCGCTACAAGGGCACGAAGGTTGTCTCCGTCGCGCCCGACTACGCGGAGTCGACGACGGTCGCCGACACGTGGATCAGTCTGCATACGGGCAGCGACGCCGCGCTTGCCATGGCGATGGGGCACGTCATCCTGAAGGAGTACTACATCGACAAGGAAGTGCCGTTCTTCGTCGACTATGTGCGCCGCTTCACGGACTTCCCGTTCCTCGTGCTCCTCGATGAGAAGGAGGACGGCAGCTTCCTGCCCGGACGCTTCCTCAATGCGAAGGACATGGGACGCGCCGACGAGAAGCACGCCGACTTCAAGTTCTACGTCGTGGATGAGATGACGGAAAGGCTCGTCGTGCCGAACGGCACGATGGGCGACCGCTGGGATCGTCAGGCGAAGTGGAACCTCAAGGAGGAGGACAGCGACACGGGCGAGGCGATCAAGGCGCGTCTTTCCGTCCTCGACATCAAGGATGACGCGGTCGAAGTCACTCTGCCGTACTTCGGCACGGAGCGCGAGGAAATGCTCTTAAAGCGCATGGTGCCCGTAAAGAAGATCAAGACGGCGGCGGGCGAGCGCCTCGTGACGACGGTCTACGACCTGACGATGGCGAACTATGCGATCGATCGCGGCCTCGGCGGCGAGGCGGCGTCGTCCTACGAGGATGATGTGCCGTACACGCCGCATTGGCAGGAAAAGTACACGGGCGTCTCGCCCGAGCTTGCCATTCATACGGCGCGTGAGATGGCGGACAACTCGATCAAGACGGACGGCAGAACCATGGTCATCATGGGCGCGGGCATCAACCACTGGTACAATGCCGACATCATTTACCGCACGATCTTGAACCTCCTGCTCTTCATCGGTGCGGAAGGCAGGAACGGCGGCGGCTGGGCGCACTACGTCGGGCAGGAGAAGCTGCGTCCGGCGGAGGGCTGGGCGCGCGTCATGACGGCGACGGACTGGCAGCCGGCGGCGCGCCTGCAGAACAGCACATCGTTCTTCTACTTCGGCACGGATCAGTGGCGGAGCGACGAGATCGACACGGAGCAGATTGTCGCGGCGACGGGTAAGCCGCGCTACCGCCACCCCGGCGACTACAACGTGCTCGCGGCGCGACTCGGCTGGCTGCCATCCTACCCGACGTTCAACAAGAGCGGGCAGAAGATCATCGACGAGGCGAAGGCAGCGGGTCATGAGGACTTCGAGGACGTGAAGAAGTTCGTCGCCGAAAGCCTCAAGAAGGGCGAGCTGAACTTCTCGGCGGAAGATCCCGACGCGCCCGAGAATTTCCCGCGCAACCTCTTCATCTGGCGCGCGAACCTCATCACTTCGTCGTCGAAGGGGCACGAATACTTCCTCAAGTATCTGCTCGGCACGAAGAACGGTCTCTTCGCCGAGGAGAAGTGCCCGACGCGCCCGACGGAGATACGTTGGCGCGAGGAGCAGGAGATCAGTCAGCCCGGCGGCGCGGCCGAGGGTAAGCTCGACCTGCTCATCGACCTCGATTTCCGCATGGCAGGCTCGGCGCTTTATTCCGACGTCGTATTGCCGACGGCGACGTGGTACGAGAAGACCGACCTCTCCTCGACGGACATGCATCCGTTTGTCCATCCGTTCCAAGCTGCCGTCGATCCCCTGTGGGAGGCGCGCACGGACTGGGATATCTTCCGCACGCTCGCCGAGGCCGTCTCGCGCGTCGCCAAGGAAGCGGGCATGAAGCCGTACACGGATGTCGTCGCCGTGCCTCTGCAGCACGATACGGAAGGCGAGACGGCGCAGCCCGAGGGTCGGATTCGCGACTGGAAGAAGGGCGACTGCGAGCCGATCCCGGGCAAGACGATGCCGAACCTCGTCAAGGTGGAGCGCGACTATACGAAGGTTTATGAGAAGTGGATCGCGCTCGGCCCCAACGTGGAGAAGGGCATGGGCGCACACGGACTCTCGTGGGAGTCGAAAGAGGACTACGAGGAGATCCGAAAGCGCAACGGCGTTATTGAAAACAAGGATTTCGTCTCCTACGGTATGCCGTCGATCTTCGAGGCGCGCCAGGCCGCCGACGCCGTCATGGGGCTTTCGTCGACGACGAAAGGCTCCGTCGCCGTGCGCGCATGGCAGTCGATGGAGAAGCGCACGGGTCTGACGAATCTCACGCGGCTTGCCAAGGATCGCGAGATCGAGCGCTTCACGTTCGATCAGGTCGTCGCGCAGCCGCGCCAGACGATCACGACGCCGACGTTCACGGGCAGCAACCGCAATCGCCGCTATACGCCGTTCACGACGAACGTCGAGGAGCTCGTGCCTTTCCGCACGGTGACGGGACGCCAGTGCTTCTACGTCGATCACGAGCTCATGCAGGAGTGGGGCGAGGCGATGGCGACGTACCGCCCGATCTTGGAGAACCGCCCGATCGAGAAGAAGCTCGGCGAGGGCAAGGAGATCACGCTGCGCTATCTGACGCCGCACAACAAGTGGAGCACGCACAGCATGTACTTCGACAGCCAGCAGCTCCTGACGCTGTTCCGCGGCGGGCAGACCGTGTGGTTCAACGAGAAGGACGCTGCCGATATCGACGTCAAGGACAACGATTGGGTCGAGCTTTACAACCGCAACGGCGTCGTCGCCTCGCGCGTCGTGACTTCGCCCCGTCTGCCGCGCGGCGTCGTATTCATGCACCACGCGCAGGATCGCCACATCAATGTGCCCGGCTCGAAGATTTCGGGTACGCGCGGCGGCACGCACAATACGCCGACGCACATCATGATGAAGCCCACGCACATGATCGGCGGCTACGGGCAGTTTAGCTACGGATTCAATTACTACGGCCCGACGGGCAACCAGCGCGATACCTACGTCGTCGCGCGCAAGATGAAGGAGGTCGATTGGCTTGAGGATTAAAGCGCAGATAGCTATGGTCATGAACCTTGATAAGTGCCTCGGCTGCCATACTTGCTCGATCACGTGCAAGAACGTCTGGACGAACCGCGAGGGTGCGGAGTACATGTACTTCAACAACGTCGAGACGAAGCCGGGCATCGGCTACCCGAAGAATTGGGAAGATCAGGAAAAGTGGAAGGGCGGCTGGAAGGTCAAGGATGGCGAACTTTCGCTCGCCTCCGGCGCGAACAAGGCGGTGCGCCTCATGAAGCTCTTCTACCATCCCGATCAGCCCGAGCTTGACGACTACTACGAGCCGTGGACATACGACTACGAGACGCTGATCCATTCGGGCCGCAAGAACCATCAGCCCGTGGCGCGCCCGCGCTCTCTGATCACGCAGAAGCGCATGGAGATCAAGTGGGGGCCGAACTGGGAGGACGATCTCGCGAGCGGCGAGTCAGCGCGCAGCGATCACAATTTGAAGAAGCTCGGTGAGAAGATCAAGCTGGAATTTCACGATCTCTTCATGAAGTATTTGCCGCGCCTCTGCAACCACTGTCTGAATCCCGCCTGCGTCGCCGCATGTCCTTCGGGCGCGATCTACAAGCGCGACGAGGACGGCGTCGTCCTCATCTCGCAGGACGTCTGCCGCGGCTGGCGTCACTGCGTGCCAGCCTGTCCGTACAAGAAGATCTATTACAACTGGAAGTCGAACAAGGCGGAGAAGTGCGTCTTGTGCTATCCGCGTCTGGAAAACGGCCTGCCGACGGTCTGCACCGACACCTGCGTCGGGCGCATCCGCTACATGGGCGTGATTTTCTACGACATGGACAAGGTGGAAGAGGCGGCGAAGACGGAGAGCGCCGCGCACATTCCTGCGAGCGAGCGCGGCATCTTCCTCGATCCGCGCGACAGGGAAGTGCAGAAGGCGGCGCGTGAGGCGGGCATTTCCGATGCGTGGATTCATGCGGCGGAGCGTTCGCCCGTCGACAAGATCATCCGTCAGTGGCAGATCGCTCTGCCGCTGCATCCCGAGTACCGTACGCTGCCGATGGTCTGGTACATCCCGCCGCTCTCGCCGATCTTGAAGCATGTGGAAGCGGAGGTCTACCTGCCCGACGCAGCGGACATGCGCATTCCGCTCGAATATCTGGCGCAGCTTTTCGCGGCGGGCGACGTCGCCGTCGTCAAGAACACGCTCGCGCGGCTTTTGGAAATGCGCACGGTCATGCGCAGCAAGGAGACGAAGGAGCCTGTGCCGGCAGAGCTTTCCCTGCATGAGGCGGAGTACGAGGCGATGTATCGCCTGCTCGCCGTTGCCAAGCGCAGGGATCGCGTCGTCATTCCGGCGGGACTGCAGGCGGAGACGCACGAGAAACTGCGCGAGCTGCAGGGCAGCGCGGGCTATGTCTGCCCGGGAGGTTGCTGATGGAAGAGTACAAGAAGCTGCTGAAGCTCGCGGCATATCTTTTGGAGTACCCGAGCGAGGCGTGGTGGCAGGATTTCGATGCCTGCCGCGCCGCGGTGGCAGAGATTGAGACGAAGCAGGCACGAGAAGTCTTGGAAGAGCTTTTTGACTACGCGCAGGAGCTCGGCAATAAGGCTTACGAAGAGCAGTATGTGCGCTCTTTCGAGTTCTCGCCGAACACGAATCTTTATCTGACGACGCAGGATCGCACGGACTTCGGCAAGCAGGCGAGCGAGATGCACGTCTACAAGCAGCTGTTTCTCAAGAACGGCTTCGACACGCAGAACGAGCTTCCCGACTATTTGCCGGCGCTCCTGGAGCTTGCCGCCGCCCTGCCCGAAGAGAAGGCGGCGGAGGTCTTTCGCACGATGAAGGACAAGCTCAAGCTCCTGCGCGACCGCTTCATCGAGGCGAAGCTCGCCTATGCTTTTCTTTTGGACGTCGTGCTCATGCAGGCGGAGAGATGGGAAGGGGATGCAGCATGAATGAGTTCTTTTGGGGCGTACTGCCCTACATCGCTTTCACCGTGCTCATAGGCGGCACGATAGCGCGCTACGTCTTGATGGAGCGCGGTTGGACGACGAAATCGAGCGAATTTCTCTCGAAGAATGATTTGAAGATTGCAGGTCCGATGTTTCACCTCGGCCTCTTCATGGCCTTGGGCGGTCACATCATCGGCGTGCTCATCCCGAAGGTCTGTACGGAAGCGGCGGGAATCAACGAGCATCTCTATCACATCATCGCGCTGGCGGGCGGCATACCGGCAGGCATCCTGTTTTTCTTCGGCTTCCTGCTGCTCTTGAAGCGCCGCTTTCTGGGCAAAGACTACATGCAGGTCAACACGTCGTGCATGGATCGTTGGCTCTACCTCGTGCTCTTCCTCGCCATCCTGACGGGCTGCGCGGGGACGCTGTCGAACGCCCTGGGCGGCTTCGCTTTTGACTACCGCGCGACGATTTCGCCGTGGTTCCGCTCGCTCCTTGCGTTCTCTCCCGACGTTTCGCTGATGGAGGGCGTGCCGTTCGTGTTCCGCGCGCACATGCTGCTGTGGATGGTGACGGCGATCCTCTTTCCGTTCACGCGTCTCGTGCATTGTCTGAGCTTCCCGTTCCTCTATCTGACGCGCAGTCCCATCGTCTACCGCAGGAAGGAGAGCCGCTCGTGAGCGCCTTGGCGATGCAGGAAATCGCCGTGGAAGATGCGGTCGGGCAGATCCTCTGTCACGACATCACGGAGATCGTGCGCGGCGTGAGGAAGGGTGCACGCTTTCGCAAGGGGCATGTCGTCGAGGCGGAGGACATCCCCGTGCTGCTCTCTTTGGGCAAGCAGCATCTCTACGTCTGGGAAAACGACGGCACACTGCTGCACGAGAACGAAGCGGCGGAGATCCTGCGCGGCTTCTGTCAGAACGAGGGAATGGAAGCCTCTGAGCCGAAGGAGGGCAAGATCGAGCTTCGGGCGCTTCATGACGGCGTATTTGCCGTCGATGTCGAGCGCTTCCATCGGCTCAACGATTTCGATGACATCATGGTGGCTTGTGCGCCGCAGTACATGGCGGTCAAGAAGGGCGATCTGCTCGCGGGTATGCGCGTGATTCCGCTCGCCGTGAAGAAGGATTTGATGGAAGAGGCGGCGCGAGCCGTTGGCGAAGAGCCGATCTTTCGGCTTCTGCCGTACCGCTCGCTGAAGGTCGGCGTCGTGACGACGGGATCGGAGGTCGCGCACGGCAGGATCAAGGACACGTTCACGCCTGTCCTTGACGCGAAGCTTCGCGGCTTCGGGCTTTCGGTCAATGAGCACCGTATTTCTGACGACGCCTTGGAGCATACGCAGGCGGCGATCGAGGAGCTTCTTGATCGCGGCATGGACATGGTGCTGTGCACGGGCGGCATGAGCGTCGATCCCGACGACCGCACGCCCGCCGCGATCCGCGCTGCGGGTGCGGAGGTCGTGACGTACGGCGCTCCCGTCCTGCCCGGTGCGATGTTCCTGCTCGCCTATGCCGAGCGCGACGGGCGCACGGTGCCCGTGCTCGGCCTGCCGGGCTGCGTCATGTACAGTGCGGCGACGATCTTCGACATCGTGCTGCCGCGCATCTTGGCGGGCGAGCGCGTGACGCGCCGCGAGATCCGCCGCCTCGGACTCGGCGGGCTGTGTCTCGCGTGCGAGACGTGCCACTATCCGCGCTGCACCTTCGGCAAGTGGGAGTAGGTGGAGCGATGCAGGACATATCATTGGAAAAGGCGCAGGAGCTTCTTTTGCGCGAGGTGCGCGAGATTCCGCTGTCGGAAGCCGAGTCCGTGCCGCTTCTCGCGGCGCTCGGGCGAAGGCTTGCCGAGGACTGCTGCGCCGCCTTCGACCAGCCGCCGTTTGACCGCTCGCCGCTCGACGGCTATGCGCTCTTGGCTGACTGCACGCAGGGGGCGTCGGCGGACGCTCCCGCGCGCTTTCGCGTCATCGGCGAGGAGTGTGCGGGCAGCTTCTTCACCGGCAAGGTGGGCGCGGGCGAGGCGCTTCGTCTGATGACGGGCGCGGCGATGCCCGAGGGCGCGGACACCGTCGTGCGGCAGGAAGACGTGCGCGTGGAGGGCGAGGAAATTCTCGTGCCTTATGCGCTCAAGCATCACGAGAACTTCTGCTTTCGCGGGGAGGATGTGGAAGAAGGCGCCGTGCTCGCCAAGGCGGGCGATCGTCTGACGGCGGCGCACATCGCCGTCCTGGCAGGGCAGGGGAGGAAGCGTCTTCCTTGCGTGCGCCGCGCGCGCATCGTTTTGGCGAGCACGGGCGACGAGCTTGTCGAGCCGGGCGAGCCGCTCTGTCCCGGCAAGATCTACAACAGCAATCTTTATTTGCTCGCGGCAAGGCTCAAGGAAATGGGCTTCGAGGCGGAAATCCTCGGTGCGCTGCCCGACGATGCGGAGGAGGTTGCGCGTGCGCTCGTGAGTTCTGCCGAGCCGCCCGATCTCGTTCTGACGACGGGCGGCGTCTCCGTGGGCAAGAAGGACATCATGCACGATGTCGTCAAGGAGCTTAATGCCGAGCGCCTTTTCTGGCGCGTTCTGATGAAGCCCGGAGCGCCTGCGATCGGCTATACGTTTTCGGCGGCGGGCGACTCGCGCCGCACGCTCGGCATCGCCCTGTCGGGCAATCCGTTCGCCGCTTCGGCGACGTTTGAGCTTCTCGCGCGTCCCGTGCTCGCCAAATTGACGGCGCAAGACGCGCTCTTGCCGATGCGCTGCCGCGCCGTCTTGCGGGACGGCTTTTCCAAGGAAAGCAGGGGCAGGCGCTTCGTGCGAGCGCAGTATGCGCAGGGCGAGGTGCATCTGCCCGAGAAGCATGCTTCCGGCGTGCTCTTCTCCGCCGTCGGCTGCAACGCGCTCGTCGATATTCCTGCCGGCTCGCCGCCCCTTGCGGCGGGTGCGGAGGTCGATGTCATCTTGTTGTGAAATTGTTGTGCGTTGATTGCGAGTTTGCCGATGTGTCTGCGCTCTTTGGGTCTGATTATCGGATATTCGTGGTAAGAGAGGCGTCGTATGCTTGATTTTTATCGCCGCAAAATCGAATATGTGCGCATTTCCGTGACGGATCGCTGCAATTTGCGCTGCCGCTACTGTATGCCCGCAGATGGCGTGGAGAAGCTCTCCCACGCGGACATTCTGTCCTTCGAGGAGATTGTGCGCGTCGTGCGTGCTCTCGCGCAGCTCGGCATACGCAAGGTGCGTCTGACGGGCGGCGAGCCGCTCCTTCGGCGCGGCGTCGTCGATCTCGTGCGCGAGATCAAGGCGGTCGAGGGCATCGAGCGCGTCGCTCTGACGACGAACGGCGTTCTCCTCGCCGACCTCGCAGAGGAGCTTCGCGCGGCAGGGCTTGACGGTGTGAACATCAGCCTCGATACGCTGGCAGAGGACGCTTTCTATGACATCACGCGCCGTTCTGCCTCGCTTCTGTCCGTCGTGCGCCAGGGCATGGAGGCGGCGCTCGCTGCAGGGCTCAAGACGAAGCTCAACTGCGTGCCGCTTAAGGGAGTCAATGAAGCGGAACTTGTTTCGCTCGCTGCCCTCGCGAAGGAGCACCCGATCGACGTGCGCTTCATCGAGCTCATGCCGATCGGCATGGCGAAGGAGGCGGGGCTGACGGGCGTGCCGACCGCTGAGGTGCGCCGCATCTTGGAGGAATCTTTCGGTGCGCTCGTGCCCGTCGTCAAGGAAGCGCTCACCGGTCCCGCCGCGTGCTTTCGACCGGCAGGATTTCGCGGTGCGCTCGGCTTTATCGACGCGCTGGAGCACAAGTTCTGCAGCTCGTGCAACCGCGTGCGCCTGACGGCGGAGGGCTATCTGAAGCTGTGCCTTGCGTTGGATGCGGGACTTGATTTGCGCACACTTCTGCGCGCGGGTGCGGATGACGCGGCGCTCTTCAGGAAACTGCGGCAGGTGATTGCCGAAAAGCCGCGCGAGCATCGCTTTGAAGCGGCGGGCGGCGCGGGCGAGGAGAAGCGCCGCATGTACCAGATCGGAGGGTGAGGATTGGGAAAGATTGTAACGATTGCCGCGAGCGAGCGGCGCGGCACGAAGAAGAAGCCGCTGGAAAAGGCGCTCTTTCATGTGGGGCACGGCATCGTCGGCGATGCGCACGCGGGAAAATGGCACCGTCAGGTGAGCTTTCTGGGCGCGGCGGAGATCGAGGCGTTTCGCGCACGCGGTGCGACGGTCTCCCACGGCGATTTCGGCGAGAACATCGTTGCAGAGGGCTTCTCCTTCCGTGAGCTTCCCGTCGGTACGCGCCTCGCGGCGGGCGATGTCATCTTCGAAATCACGCAGATCGGCAAGGAGTGCCATGCGCACTGTGCCATCTACGCGGCGGTCGGCGACTGCATTATGCCGCGCGAGGGCGTTTTTGCACGTGTACTGCACGGCGGTACGCTGAAGCCCGGCGACGAGCTGCGCCTTTTCGAGGGCAAGCTGCCGCTTGACGCCGCCGTCATTACGGCGAGCGACAAGGGCTCACGCGGAGAGCGCGAGGACAAGAGCGGCGACTTGGCGCAGCATCTGTTGGAGGAAGCGGGCTATCGCATCGCACGGCGTGTGATTTTGCCCGACGATGAGGAGGCGCTCGCGAAGGAGATGCAGGAATGCGCCGATCTCGGCGTCGCGCTCGTCGCCACGACGGGCGGCACGGGCTTTTCCGAGCGCGATGTGACGCCCGAGGCGACGCGAGCCGTCATCGAGCGCGAGGCGCCGGGCATCGCCGAGGCGATGCGCGCCCTCTCGATGCAGGTGACGCCGCGTGCCATGCTGAGCCGCGCCGTTGCCGGTATATGCAAGCGCACGCTGATCGTCAATCTGCCGGGCAGCGCCAAGGCGGTCGAAGAGTGCCTCGGCTTCGTCCTGCCGCAGTTGGCGCACGGCATTGAGATCTTGCGCGGCGACGCGGGCGAGTGCGCGAGAAAGTGAAGCCGCAAAGCCTCGCCGATGTGACGCTTCTCGTCGTCGCGGGCGGCAGAAGCCGGCGCATGGGCGAGGACAAGCGTTGGCTCGATGTCGGCGGCGTGCCGCTGTTGGAGGGGCTGCTGAAAAAGGCGGCTACTGCGGGATTTGCGGAGATCTTTCTGTGCGTCGAAGAAAGGAGCGAGCGCCTGCAGGACTTGGCAAGCCGTTATGGCGCGAGGATTCTCGTCGATGAAACGGCGGGGCAGGGGCCTGTGGCGGGGCTTTCACGCGGCCTTGCGGCGAGTTCTCATGCTTGGTCCTTCGCCGTGTCGGCGGATATGCCCTTTTTCTCCTTCGACGCAGCGAGAGAACTTCTGCCCAAGGCAAAAGGCGCGGCGCGAGCCGTCGTGCCCGTCGCCGAAGGACGGTGCGAGCCGCTTGCCGCGCTCTACCACAAGGAAACGGCGCACGTGTTCTCTGCGGCTATGGCGGCAGGTGAGCGCAGCCTTCGGAGAACGGACGCCGCGCTCCCCGCGCTTGAAGTTCCCGTTCACGCGGGTGCATGCTTCTTCAATGTGAATACGCCCGCCGCCCTTCGCTTGGCGCGCGGCCGAGCGGCGAACCTCGTGCGCCGCGTGCCCATCGTATCCATCGTTGCTCCCGCATCGGGCACGGGCAAGACAACCTTTGTTGAAAAGCTCCTGCCGCTCTTGACCTCGTGCGGCGTGCGCGTCGGCGTCGTCAAGAGCGATGCGCACGGCATTGTCCTGAACGACGGGGCGAAGGACAGCGGACGCTTCCGCGCGGCGGGCGCGTCGAGCGTCGCCGTCGTCGCGCCTGCGGGCTTCTGGCTCTACGAGCGCACGCAGGAGAAGCTCTCGCTGGAAGCGGCCGCCGCACGCATGACGGGCGTCGATCTCGTGCTCATCGAGACGCGCTCGCACGGCGTATTTCCCGCCTTGTCGCTCTGGCGCGAGCTGGAAGAGCCGCTGCTCGACGAGCGCGTCGCGGCGCTCTTCTCCTCTTGCCATGAGCGGCAGGCGGAAGGGATTTTGCAGCTTGACCTCGAAGCTATGGAGGATGCCGCACATCTCGTCCTTTTTCTGATGGGGCGGGAGGAAGGATTCGATCTGCGTCGAATCGCATGGGACGGCGGCCACAGCGGAAAGGGAGGCGCATAGCGCATGAATGATATCGAAAAGAAAGAGCGCAAGGTGCAGCGCGCGTATCGCCAGCTCGGCAATATCGCGCGCCTATACGACGGCATGATGACGAATACGAGTTGGGCGGGGCGCTTTGCCATCCGCTGGCTCTGGGGTTTCGCCTCCTATCCGGAGTTTTTGGCGATGGCGTATCGCGGACTCCCCGCAGATTTTCGCGGCAGGCTGCTCGAAGTTCCCGTCGGCACGGGCGTGCTGTCGTTTCCGCATTATGAGAAGATGAAGGAGGCGCAGATCACCTGCCTCGACGCTTCGGAGACGATGCTGGAGGCGGCGAAAAAGCACGCGGCGAACTTTTCGCTCGGCGCGACAGACTTTGCGCTCGGCGATGTCGGCGATTTGCAGTATGCGGATGAAACTTTTGATTTCGTATTGTCCGTCAACGGCTTTCACGCCTTTCCCGAGAAGGAGAAGGCGTACCGCGAGACGGAGCGCGTCCTGAAGCGCGGCGGCATATTTTCCGGCTCGATGTATGTGCGCGGTAAGAGCCGGCGCACCGATTTTTTCGTCAAGCAGTTCTGCGAGCGGCGCGGCTTCTTCTCGCCGCCCTACGAGACGGAGGAGAGCCTGCGGGCAAGGCTTCAAGCGATGTACGGCGAGGTCGACATCATGACGATCGGCTCATTCGCAGGCTTTCGTTGCAAGAAGATTTAAGTTGTTTTCATGAGGAGTGTTGAATCAATGGCTGATGAAATGGCATGGAAGAATCTCGGTCCCAATCCATCGCGCAAGGAGATCCTTGCATGCTGGAATCCCGAGGACGCGGGCTTTTGGGAGAAGTATGGCAAGCGCATCGCGACGCAGAACCTCTACACCTCGACTTGGGCGCTCGTCCTGAGCTTCGTTGCGTGGACGCTCTGGGCGACGATCGCGGCGAAGCTCAAGTTTATCGGCTTCAACTTCTCGGACGATCAGATTTTCACGCTCGCGGCGCTGCCCGGTCTCGTCGGCGCGACGGGACGCTTGTTTTACACGTATCTGCCGGGGTTGATCGGCGGCAGGAACTCCACTTTCATCACGACGGCGCTTCTTCTTCTGCCGCTCTTCGGCTTGGGTCGCGCTCTGCAGGATCCCACAACGTCGTATGAGACGTTTGTCCTTCTCGTGTCTTTCATCGGCATTGCGGGCGCAAACTTCTCCGCTTCGATGGCGAATATCGGCTTCTTCTTCCCCAAGGCGAACAAGGGATTCGCGCTCGGCATCAATGCGGGCATCGGCAACCTCGGCGTATCGCTCATCTATCTGACGGCGCCGATCCTCTTGGGCTGGAATCTCTCCTCGCTCTTCGGCGAGGGCGTGCCGGGGCCTGATGGCATGATGTACGTGCAGAATGTCTGCTACTTCTGGACGATTCCGACGGCGCTGACGCTCGTCCTCATCTGGCTCTTCATGGACAATTTGCCGCTGCCGAAGCAAAGCCCCAAGAGCATGATGTCCATCTTCGGCAACAAGCATACGTGGCTCATGTGCTGGATCTATACCTGCGGCTTCGGCTCCTTCATTGGCTTTTCGGCGGCGCTCGGGCTGCTCGTCGCGAAGGAATTCCCCGAGATGCCCTTTTCTTACGCAGCTTTCCTCGGCCCCTTCATCGGTGCGGGCATCCGTCCCGTCGGCGGCCTTCTGGCGGACAAGGTGGACAGCGGTTCGCGCGTCACGCTCATCTCGCTCTTCGTCATGCTCGGCGCGAGCTTCCTCGTGCTCTTCGGCGTGGAGGCACATCGCTTCCCCGTGTTCTTCGGCGCATTCTTGCTGCTCTTCTTGACGACGGGCTTCATCAACGGCGCTTCCTTCCGCATGATTCCCTACATCTTCAACAATCCGTTCCACTCCTCGCTCGTCACGGGCTTCACGGCGGCAATCGCGGCCTACGGCGCGTTCTTTATCCCGAAGCTCTTCGGCTTCGCCTACGCGAACTACGGCGTCGTCGCGCCCGCCTTCTACATCCTCATCGCGTTCACGGTCAGCACCATCGTTATCACATGGTACTTCTACGACCGCAAGGGTTCGGGAATCCGCTGCTAGGATGAGGTGCGTTTCATGGCAAACGAATTGACGCATTTTGATGCGTCGGGCAACGCGCACATGGTCGATGTCAGCGAGAAGAAGGAAACGGAGCGCATCGCGCGTGCGAGCGGCCGCATCCTCGTAAGCCCGGCCGTCTACGAGGCGATTGCGGGCGGAACGGCAAAGAAGGGCGACGTCCTCGGCGTCGCGCGCATCGCCGGCATCATGGCGGCGAAGAAGACGAGCGATGCGATCCCGCTGTGCCATCCGCTGCCGCTGACGCGCGTGAGCATCGACTTTGGGCTTCTGCCCGAAGCATCTGCGGTCGAAGCGCGTGCCGAAGTCAAGACGCGCGGCGTCACGGGCGTCGAGATGGAAGCGCTGCACGCTGTGAGCGTCGCACTCTTGACGATCTACGACATGTGCAAGGCGCTCGACAAGCGCATGGAAATCACCGCGCTGCACTTAGACGCCAAGAGCGGCGGCAAGAGCGGCGATTTTCAGCGCTGATGGAAAATCAACAAACAGCAATAAAAATCCCGCGCACTTTTGAGGTGCGCGGGATTTTTATTGCTTCGCCGATGGTTGGCGATGTTTTTCAATTCAAATTGGGCATCTTTTGGTGCAAGGTTTTGACTTCTTCCATTGACAAGTTTGTGATACGTGCAACCATATCGGTGGGAAGTCCTTCTTTGAGCATGGAAAGAGCCGTTTCTCTGCGGGTGTTTTCTGCGCCGCGTTCCATGCCTTGGGCGATGCCGCGCTCCATGCCTTGTTCATAGATGCCTGTACTCAAATTGCACATCGTTTTCATCTCCTCTTCTATATCTGTAGTCGTATCCATATCGAATTCATCTTTCAGAAGTTGCTTCTTTCTCATCGCTGGCGTTCGTGTGTCTTTGAACAGCAGACGCAGGAAGCGGATGAGCCAATCTTCATCGGGTGGCTGCTCTTCACCGAGATAGATTGTGATGATGCTTATCAGGTCATAATCCGCATGATTGGCTTTATATTCATGAAGAATATAATGTTCGTTGAGATCGTAGCGATTGATGGAGCTTTTGCCATCGGGCGAATCCATGCAAAGCCAGATGCTGTAGACCTTTTTGAGGTCATCGTAGGATGAGCCTGTAAATTCGGTTTCTTTCTGGGATGAAATTAAACGACTCGCATAGTAGATAGCTCGTTTCAAGAGTGCATAGCCAAGTTTGGAGCGTCGCTGCGTTCTTTGTGCTTCGACGTTGATGATCAGGGTGATAAGCTCGCCCGATTTCGGAACACGCGCGTGAAAGAGGATGTCAAAACGAATCCAGCCCTCCGTGATGCCGATATTTTCCGTAGCGGAATCGAGAAACTCTTTTGGAGAGTGCAGGGTGTTTCCAACCGCATTTGTCATATCCCTGTCAATAGGAATCTCACTAATCTGCGGTGTGCCTTCGATATATTTTTCAGCAATATCGGAAATCGTCGCTTCTTTGAATTCCGGCACGGTTCGTTTGAGGAGGCGTGCCATGATAGTTCTTTGTGCGAGCAGGCGTTTGGCATGTTGATCATACGTCGGATTTCGATAATCAGACGCATGATATTCCGACGGGAGGTCTTCTTTCTGCTGCATGATGCAATGTCACCTTCTTTGAGGAAGCACTGATAAAATGAGGTCGCCCAGATTCGCACAGATGCGCTGTATCTATAGCGGTCAACGTCAGCCAATCATGCAGCGCGCTTCGCGCTTGCATTCTTGGGACGTTTTCGCATACGAGCCGTTGGCCAATCGTCTGCGTCCTTCGGACTCGACTCTTGGACGGCTCAGCAAGGAGACAAACCGCAGGTGTAGCGGTGCTACGTCGAGGATTTGTCGACGACGAGAGGACAGCGCAGATGTGTGAAGATGGGTGGCTGAATTTATCAGTGCTTCCTTGAGTTTATTATATCATTGAAACGCCATTCTATCCAGTGTCGCTAAGGTGTGGCGGATTGTTTTGAAAAAATGCGAAAAAGCCCGCCATCCCCACTTCGATAAGTATTGGGGGAACGGCGGGCTTTGCGTTGAGGTCAGTCTCTTCCCGACAGCATTCGCAGCAAATCGAGAATCTCGACGTAGAGCCAGATGAGGGTCACGAGCAGCGAGAAGGCGCAGTACCATTCGTAGTCTTTCGACAGGCCTTCCTGCACGCTGCGGTTGATGAGCTCATAGTCCATGAAGAGGCACAGCGTCGCGACGCCGATGATGACAAGCTCGATGGCGATGGCGACGATGCCGCCGTCGTGCAGCATCGGGAAGTGGATGCCGAAGAAGCCGAGCACCATTTCCGCGATGTACGTGAGGACGACGCCCGTCAGAGCGATCATCGTGATGCGCATGAACTTCGAGTTGACTGTCACAAGGCCGCGTGCATAGACGAGTCCGGCAGCGATGGCGATGCCGAAGGTCAGCATGACGGCATTGACGAGGATGTACGGCGAGATGAACGCAAGCGTTACAGAGAGACACGCGAGGCACATGCCTTCAAGAATCGCATAGAGCGGCGCGAGAAGCCCCGCTGTGCCTGGCTTGAAGGAAACGATCAAGGCCGTGATAAGCCCCATGACGGCGGTGACCATCGTCGTCGTCGGTGTTGCATAGCCCGTGAGCCAAGTGATGACGGCGGAAGCCGCGACAATGAGGACGAGTCCCGTGCTCTTTATGGCGATGCCGCTGTAGCTTGCGGCTTCGCCCGAGAAGACGGCATCCGTCGCTCTGCTCATTCTCGATAACATGGGATTGTTCAAGAGATCAGCTCCTTTGCTGTAGTTGATGAACCAAGGCGCAGACAAGCTGCGACTTTCTTCTATTATAAAGGGAGGCAGATGTTTTGTCTACGTTCCTCATGAAATGTAAAGAAAGCGCTGATAAAACGAGGTCGCCCAGATGTGCGAAGATGGGTGGCTGAATTTATCAGTGCTTCCTAAAGAAACGGTGTACCACGAGCGGCGAAAGAGGGCGCGTGAATCCTATTGACAAATCAGGGCAGATAAACTAAAATAGCAAAAATATACATCATGCGGTGCATGGAAAATGCTTTCATGCGCTGAATATGAGCGGTCTGCCTGTCGGCTGCGGTGATGGGAAGGAGCATGGAGAACGGGAAAAGGCGTATGCCTTAGCGCGAGACCTTGCAGGAGCGTACTGCAAGGGGACGAGGAAGAGGTTGTCGAACATTCAGCGGATGCCTCTCGGCTGCATCGGTCGTAAAAAGCTGCAAAGCCCCTTGGTGACGAGGGGGACAAGGTAGTTCATAAGATGGGCAGGAACAGAAATGAATATGGAATGGCAGGCGTTTTGCCTGCCGGAAACTTAGGAGGTTTTTGCCTATGTGTGGAATCGTTGGTTATGTCGGCAAGCGTCAGGCGACGCCGTTTCTCATCGAGGGGCTGACGAAGCTTGAGTATCGCGGCTATGATTCGTCGGGCATCGCCGTCTTGAACGAGGAGAAGATCCGCGTGGAAAAATGCGTGGGTCGTCTTGCCGAACTCAAGCGAATCATCGAAGGAAATGAGCCGGCAGGTCATATCGGCATTGGGCATACGCGTTGGGCGACGCATGGACGTCCGTCGGACAGCAACGCACATCCGCATACGGACTGCGCGGGCAATTTTGCCGTTGTGCACAACGGCATCATCGAAAACTATATGTCGCTGAAGGAAGATTTGATTGAAAAAGGTCATTCCTTCAAGTCGGAGACGGATACGGAGGTTGTCGCACACCTGTTGGAGGAAGTCTACAACGGCGACTTCGAGGCCTCGGTGCGCGAGGTGCTTTCTCGTATCGAAGGATCTTACGCTCTCGTATTCATGTCGCGCGAGCATCCCGACCGTCTGATCTGCACGAAGCAGGACAATCCGCTTGTCATCGGTCTCGGCGAAGGGGAGAATTTCATCGCGTCCGACATCCCCGCGATCATCGCGCGCACGCGGCGCACCTACATCGTCAATGACGGTGAGATGGCGGTCGTCAAGGCGGACGGCGTGCACATCACGAATCGCCGCGGCGAAGTCGTGACGAAGAAGGTCTTCGAGGTCAACTGGAACGCCGAGGCGGCGGAAAAGGGCGGCTACGAGCACTTCATGCTCAAGGAGATTCACGAGCAGCCGAAGGCCGTGCGCGACACGATGTCGCCGCGCATTGCCAAGGACGGCAAGCATATCGTCATGGACGAGCTGCGCTGGAGTCGCGAATTCCTCGATTCGTTCAATAAGGTTTACATCGTCGCCTGCGGCACGGCGTATCATGCGGGTCTTGTCGGCAAGTACTACATCGAGAAGCTCGCGCGCATCCCCGTCGAGGTTGACGTTGCGTCGGAGTTCCGCTACCGTTCGCCGATCATCGACGAGAACACCCTGATGATCGTCGTCAGCCAGTCGGGTGAGACGAGCGACACGCTCGCTGCCTTGAAGGAAGCCAAGCGTCTGGGTGCGAAGAGTCTCGCCGTCACGAACGTCGTCGGCTCGTCCATCGCGCGTGAGGCCGCGCAGGTTCTCTACACCTGGGCGGGACCTGAGATCGCCGTTGCCTCGACGAAAGCGTACACGACGCAGCTCATCTTGATGTTCATGCTCGCCGTCTACATGGCAGATCTCAAGGGAACGCTCGCGAAGGAGCGCAGCGAGGCTTTGATCGAGGGACTTACGAAGATTCCCGCGCAGATCAGCGAGACGCTGAGCGACGTCGAGCCGATCAAGACGTTTGCGAAGCAGTACGGCTTCAACGAGGACGTCTTCTTCATCGGACGCGGTCTCGACTATCATGTGGCGCTTGAAGGCTCGCTGAAGCTCAAGGAGATTTCCTATATTCACGCTGAGGCCTATGCGGCGGGCGAGCTCAAGCACGGCACGCTCGCGCTCATTGTCGAGGGCGTGCCCGTCATTGCGCTCGCGACGCAGAAGAGCGTCTATGAGAAGACCTTGTCGAACATCAAGGAAGTCAAGGCGCGTGACGCCGTTGTCATCGGCATTGCCGCCGAGGGCGATACGGAACTCGAAAAGTACGTCGATCACGTCATCCACGTGCCTGAGACGGATGAACTTCTGATTCCTCTCTTGACGGTCGTGCCGCTGCAGCTGCTCGCCTACTTCGCCGCCATCACGCGCGGCTGCGACGTGGACAAGCCGCGCAACCTCGCGAAGTCCGTCACGGTCGAATGATGCTAGAAGAAATGAGGGGTTAAAATGGCATATTATTTCACAGAGCCGTCGCATACCTTTGGTGAATACTTGCTCGTGCCCGGGTACTCCTCGGAGCAGTGCGTTCCGGCGAATGTCTCGCTTCAGACGCCGCTCGTGAAGTTCCGTCGCGGAGAAGAGCCGAAGATCAAGATGAACATTCCGATGACCTCGGCGATCATGCAGGCGGTATCGAACGACACGATGGCGATTGCCTTGGCGCGCGAGGGCGGCGTGTCCTTCATCTACGGTTCGCAGACGCCCGAGCAGGAAGCGGCGATGATCTCTCGCGTCAAGAACTATAAGTCGGGCTTCGTGAGCAGCGATTCGAACATCAAGCCGACGACGACGCTCGGCGAGGTCTTGGCGCTCAAGGACGCGACGGGACATTCGACGATGGCGGTCACGGAGGACGGCACGCCGAACGGCAAGCTCGTCGGCATCGTCACGAGCCGCGACTACCGCGTGACGCGCATGAGCTTCGACACGCCCGTCAAGGACTTCATGACGCCGTTCGAACGCCTCATTTATGCGGATGCCAATCTCACGCTGCCGCAGGCGAACGATCTCATCTGGGAGCATAAGCTCAACATGCTGCCGCTCATTGACGAGAACCAGCGTCTGCGCTACATGGTGTTCCGCAAGGACTATACGGACAACAAGGAAAACGAGTTGGAACTGATCGACGAGCGCAAACGCTATATCGTCGGCGCGGGCATCAATACGCGCGACTACGCCGAGCGCGTGCCAGCGCTCCTTGAGGCGGGCGCGGACGTCCTTTGCATCGACTCTTCCGAGGGCTATTCGGAGTGGCAGAAGAAGACGCTTGAGTACATCCACAAGGAATTTGGCGAGGATGTCAAGGTCGGTGCAGGAAACGTCGTTGACGGCGAAGGCTTCCGCTTCCTCGCGGATGCGGGCGCAGACTTCGTCAAGGTCGGCATCGGCGGCGGCTCGATCTGCATCACGCGCGAGACGAAGGGTATCGGCCGCGGTCAGGCGACGGCGGTCATCGACGTCTGCCGCGCACGCGACGAGTATTTCAAGGAAAAGGGCGTCTACATCCCCGTCTGCTCGGACGGCGGCATCGTGCACGACTATCACATGACGCTCGCTCTGGCGATGGGCGCGGACTTCATGATGCTCGGCCGCTACTTCTCGCGTTTTGACGAGAGCCCGACGGACAAGGTCAAGGTCAACGGCACCTACTATAAGGAATATTGGGGCGAAGGATCGAACCGCGCGCGCAACTGGCAGCGCTACGACCTCGGCGGCGACCGCAAGCTGTCGTTTGAAGAGGGCGTCGACTCCTACGTTCCCTATGCCGGTTCCCTGCGCGACAACATCCACATCTCGCTGAGCAAGATCCGCTCGACGATGTGCAACTGCGGTGCGCTCAACCTCAGTGAGCTGCGCGACAAAGCGAAGATCACGCTCGTATCCTCGACGAGCATCGTCGAGGGCGGCTCGCACGATGTCATCTTGAAGGACAAGTTTGGACGCGACTGATTTTTTGCGATTCATAGCATAGCAAAAGCCCTTCCGCACCGGCGGAAGGGCTTTTGACGTGGTGAGCCGCCCTTACAGAAGCTCGGAATCTCAGCAGACTGCCTATTGCTTTCTGTAAAGAGTGAGGACATATGTACAGCGTGCCGCCCTGATGAAACTGTTGCGAGAAACAGGCAAAAAGCAAATCATACCGTTTCGCGTGACGGCTGAATAAATGTCCTAAAGGTTTACACATTTTTATCCTTGACAATGCTCGCCGCAGTACGTACCATGATAGAAGAATTAGCGACGGAGTTTGTTGGCTTCTTCATTCGATGATGCTTGCACGAGATGTGGCAAACGTAAGGAAGCGCTGATAAATGAGATCGTCCAGATTTGCACAGATACGCTGTATCTATCGAGGAGATAAACCGCAGGCGTAGTGGTGCTACGTCGAGGATTTGTCGACGACGAGAGGACAGCGCAGATGTGTAAAGATGGGCGGTTGAATTTATCAGTGATTCCTTAATTGAAAGCTTTGCTGCAGTGTGGAGATGTAATGGGGATCGTTGCTATGCAAAGAAAATGAAACCATACGGCCGGAGGTGAATCATGCCGCAGGAAATCGACGGAAAAAGAAAAGCATCCAGTCCATACAGCGCGGTCATGACACGAGAGCAGTTCTTGTTTCACGAAACGCGAATCACGGCGAAACTGCTGGATGAAGGACTTGAAAAGGATGAAATCATAAAGAAGGTTTTTTCCGAAAATCTTTTTCAGTATCCCACAGAAAAATCTATTCGCCGTATGGTTCTTACTTGTCTGCGGCGCTTGGAGGCTTTGTCCGATCAAACATTGATCACTGCCATAGCTGTTGAATCTGGTGATGTGGCAAAGCAAATATGTCTTTATGCCATGATGCGCCAATATCGCTTGGTATGGGATTTTATGCTCACGGTCATTGGCGAGAAATATCGTAATTTGGATCATTCCTTCAGCAAGATGGATTTGCATGGATTTTTCCTGCGGCTGCAGGAGCAGGATGATGGGGTGGCTGCATGGAGCGATCAGACGATTGCAAAACTTAGGCAGGTGCTCACGAAAATCTTGGTGGAAAACGGGTATCTGGACAGCATCAAAGCGGAGAGATTGAATCCCGTGCTGCTCAGTCCGATTTTGGAACGTGCGATACGAGAGTCTGGGCAGGAAGCAGCCCTGCCGGCTTTCAACTGTCTGGGATAGGAGAATAAGCGGATGAGCAAACTGAACGAGCGCCTTGACGCCCTTCGGAAGCTGGTGCAGAGTCAAGATTTTCTCAACGGAAAAGGACTGTCCAACGAGGTCAATATTCGCATTTTTTGTTATCATCCCAAGGATGAAATGGCTGTCCGTCATTTTACGGAAAAATTGACGGAGGGTGTTGGCACGGGCTGCCGCATCATAGAATACAACCTTTACAAAGTGTTTCTTGCCATTTGCGAGGATAAGCGCATCGCGGACAAAATCCCCGATTTAGAAAATAAAAAGGGACATAAATTCGTCTTGGGACACCTGGCGCGTATAGCAAACAATCTCGCCTTTATCGAAAAAATGAAGGCTGAGCCTCATAACGTCGGCGATGTCATTCTCATCACGGGCGTGGGAGAGGCGTTTCCCTTTATCCGTGTTCATGCGCTTTTGGATGCCATGCAGCCGCATTTTTGCGATGTGCCGATCCTGGTCATGTACCCAGGGACATTTGACGGCCGCTATGTAAGATTGTTCGACAAGCTGACACCCAATCCGTATTATCGAGCCTTTAATGTAGTGTAGGAGATGTGCCTTATGATGATAAAAAACATGTTCGCCGAGGACATTGACCGCAAAATCAACGGCGTAGTCAAAGTTGAGCAGGATGAAAGCGCCATTCTCGTGCAGGAACTGGATGAATATGTCATCACGAAGGAACTGAAAAAGCACTTTATCGCTTTTTTCAATAACTACGGCGAGTCCTTTGAAGAAAATATCTCCGATATTGGCGTGTGGATTTCCGGCTTCTTTGGCAGCGGTAAATCCCACTTTTTGAAAATGCTCTCCTATCTCCTGGAGAACAAAGAAGTGCAGGGCGTAAAGACCGTGGAGCGTTTCCGTAAGAAATTTGAGGACGACGCCGCCGCGTTCATGCCGATTGACAAGGTCACCCGTGGAGAAACGCACACCATTCTCTTCAATATTGACGTGCAAAGTTCCGGACAAAAGGACGAAACGGCTGTTCTTCGTGTATTTGCCAAGATGTTTTATCACTATCTGGGCTTTTACGGTGAAGATTTGAAGGTCGCAAAATTGGAGCAGTTTATCGAAAAACAAGGCAAGACCGCCGAGTTCCGTCGGGTATTCGAGGAAAAGAACGGCGCATCGTGGCTGTCCTCCCGTGATTCCTTTGCGTTCTTTGAGGACGATGTGGTCAGCACTCTGACGCAAGTCCTCGGCATGAGTGAGAGTGCCGCTGAAAACTGGTTTAACGGCACACAGACCGTGGACATCTCCATTGCCAAGCTGGTATCCGAGATCAAGGAATATTCGGATGCCAAGCCTCAGGATTTTCGGCTGCTCTTTATGATTGATGAAGTGGGGCAGTATGTTGGCGATGACAGAAGTTTGCTTCTCAATCTTCAGTCGCTGGTGGAAACGATCGGAGCTGAGTGCAAAGGAAAAGTTTGGGTGGTCTGCACCGGGCAGGAAGCCATCGACGAGGTCATCAAGGCGCGGGAAAATGAGTTCTCCCGCATTCAGGCGCGATTCAAGACGCGTCTCTCCCTCTCCTCAGCCTCGGCGGATGAGGTGATTCAGAAGCGTATCTTGAAGAAAACGCCGGACGCCCAAGAGGAGCTGGAATCTCTCTATACGCAAAACGACTCCGTGCTGAAAAACCTCTTCAGCTTCACGGAGTCGGTGAAAGATATTCGCGGCTACAACGGCGCCGCCGAATTTGCCCGGAATTTCCCCTTCGTCCCCTATCAGTTCATCCTCATGCAGAAGGTCTTTGCCGAAATCCGCAAGCACGGCAATTCCGGCAAACATCTCTCGGGCGGCGAACGTTCCATGCTCTCGGGCTTTCAGGAGGCGGCGCAGAAAATCGAAGACAAGAACGAGTATGCCCTTGCGCCTTTCTATCTTTTCTATGACACAGTGCATACCTTCCTTGACAGTTCCATTCGCCAGGTCATCGAGCGGGCAGAACGGGCAGCCGAGGCAGGACATGGCCTGGAAATGCAGGATGTGGCTGTGCTGAAACTCCTCTACCTCGTGCGCTATGTGGACGATGTGAAAGCGACCCTCGACAATCTTGTTATCCTTATGGCGGATAAGATCAGCCTCGATAAAATCGCCGTGCGGGAGCGAGTGGGCGCGTCCCTTGAGCGGCTCCTCACGCAGAACTACATCGGTCGCGCAGGGGAAATCTATAGCTTCCTCACCGACGAGGAACAGGATATTCAGCGCGACATTTACCGCAATACCGTCGTGGATACCGCCGCCGTCGTGTCCCAAATCGGCAGCATGATTTTTGGCGATATTTATACAGCCAGGAAATATCGCTATGGCGGCAAATATGATTTTCCCCTTGACGGGATGGTGGATAACACTGTCGTAGGCACAGCGACGGGCGGCATGAAACTCAAAATCCTCACCGTAGCTGCAGATGCCGTCGAAAAAACAGACCTGCGTCTTACTGCCGAATCCGTTGGGCAGGCTTTGGTCGTTCTCGCCGACACACCTTACTATCAATCCCTTGAAAACGCCATGAAGGTGCATAAGTACGTCAAGCAGAAAAATATGACGCAGCTTCCTCCGTCGGTGCAGGCCATCATCCGAAGCCATCAGGAAGAGGCGCGAAAGTACGAGTTGGAAGCAAAAAAAGAACTCGTCAAAGCCATAGAAACGGCGGAGTTTTATGTAGACGGAGAACATCTGCTGCTGAAAGGCGGCGATGCCAAGGGGATGATCGACCAGGCGCTGGAGTATCTCGTCGACCATGTCTACAGCGATCTTTCTCTGATTCGTAAAAATGCGGACAGCGAGGCGGATATTTCCTCCATCCTGCGCGGTACGGAGCAGACCCTCTTCGGCACGGGAGCGAACAGCGAAGCCGCTGTCAAGGTGGAGGAATATCTGGAGATACAGCACGCCAAAAAACTGCGCACCTCGATGCAGGACATCCAGAGTCGCTATAAGGGGATTCCCTACGGTTGGAAGGAATTGGACATCGCCTGTGTGGTGGCGCAGCTCATCCACGAGCAGAAGGTCACCGTGAAATATGGCGGCAGTACCATCCAGCCGAATGATCCGAAACTCCCTCAGATGCTTCATAAGAAGAGTGAGATCGGCAGCACTATCGTTTCGAAGCGCCAGACGGTATCTCTTGCCAAAATCCGCGAAGTCCGAGAGTTCCTGCGCGATTACTTCGATGAGATGGACGTGCCCGAGGACGAGGATGGGCTGATCCGCCACATCACAGTCCGATTCGAGGGGGAAAAGGCGCGGTATGAAAACCTCCTCGCCCTCTATGCGGGGCGCAAATACCCCGATAAACTCCTGGTTTCTTCGGCGGTAGATGCCATGAAGGAGCTTCTCTCGCACGCCAAGGACAATATGGCGCTCATTGACTACGTAATCAAAAAGCAGGATGCGATCTGTGATCTGAAAGAACAGGTACAGAATGTCGAATCCTTCTTCAGCAATCAGAAAGCGCTTTTTGACGAGGCGGTGAAGTACGAGGAAGCGCTCCAACACGACCTTGAATACATCGCTAAGGATAAAGAGGCAGAGAAGGCGCTCAACACGATTCGTCTCATTACCTTGATTCCGGACGGCGGCGGTTTCAACTATAGGCGGCTGCCGGAGCTGAACGACCTGCTGGCGAAGGTACATGCCAAGCATGATGCCATGTTGGAGGAAAAACGGCAGGAACTTCTGAAGATTGTCGATGATTGCCTGGAAGAAATCCGCGCCAAAGCCAAGACCGAGAGCAAGGCGAGGGACATCCTTCAACAAGAAGAGGGCTATTTCGCTCGCAAGAAAGAGTATATCGCTGGCATCCGGGTGCTGACCCTCATGGACGGGCAAATGCCCAATATTTGGCTGCGCAAGGACGAGGCTATATCTCGCATCGAGAACCTCTGCAAAGAGGATGACAAGCGGGAAGAAGAACAGAAACCATCGGTTACGGCAGGCAAAAAGCCGAAGAAAATCATCAAATCGGTCTATCGTCAGTCGATGTTCCCCAAGCGCACGATCGAAACGGATGCGGACATTGACGAATATGTGGAACATATCCGGCGGCGCATGAAAACCATGCTGAAGGACTGCGACGGCATCCGACTCGATTAGGGCAGGGAACTGGGGGAGAGTGCGATGAATAAGAATGCGATAAAGAAATATGCGGTATGGGCAAGGCGCGAGCTGATCGACCGTGTGTCGAAGAAGGCGATGCGCTATGGCATTGCCCCTGAAATCCCTGCTGACCCCGAAGCGGACAGCGTTGAAGGTCGCCTTCTCTCCGATACCGAGAAGAAAGAGCGGCGTGCGCTCATCGAGAAAGTGGCAGCGCACGGCTACGAGCAGACGATGGAAGAAGCGGCCTACACTTGGTTCAACCGCTTCGCCGCGCTTCGCTTCATGGAGGTCAACGGCTATCTGCCCTCGCATGTGCGGGTATTCACCAACGATGCCGGAGAGTTCAAGCCGCAGATTCTCGCCGAGGCGATCCATCTGGACTTGCCGGGGCTGGACAAGGAAAAAGTCTATGCCTTGAAGGAAGGCAATGACGAGGAGGCGCTCTTTCGCTATCTTATCATCGTGCAGTGCAATGCCCTGAATGAAATCCTGCCGGGAATGTTTCAGCGACTGGAGGATTTCACGGAATTGCTGCTGCCCGACAATCTGCTCCGCGAAGGCAGCGTGATTGAGCGTCTTGTCAAGCAGGGCGATGCGGGAAGCATTCCTGAGGAGGATTGGCGCGATCAGGTGCAGATCATCGGCTGGCTGTACCAATACTACAACACGGCTTTAAATGAATTGGTATATGACGGCAATCTTTCTAAAGAGAAGATTCCAAAACATTTGCTCCCTGCGGCAACAACAATTTATACACCAGATTGGATTGTTCGCTACATGGTGGAAAATTCCCTAGGCCGCTTGTGGCTCGAAGGACATCCGAACGAAAACCTGCAAGGCGAATGGAAATACTATCTGCCTGAAGCCGAGCAGGAGGAGTCTGTGCAGAAACAGCTTGCCGAGATGCGCAAAGAATCTGCCAACCGCAAGCCGGAGGACATTCGCTGCATCGACCCCTGCATGGGCAGCGGACATATCCTCTGCTACATGTTTGACGTACTGGTGAAGATCTACGAGGACTATGGATATACGGCTCGTGAAGCCGCAGCATCCATCGTGCAAAACAATCTCTATGGCCTAGACATCGACGACCGTGCGGCACAGCTTTCCTATTTTGCCGTGATGATGAAGGCGCGGCAGTATGACCGTCGCTTTTTCAGCCGTGGGATTCAGCCGAATGTGATGGCGATAGAGGAGAGCAACGGACTTGCGACTTGGGCGGAAACGGCAGGGGACAGCCTCGTTTCCGGGCAGCTCACCTTTGAGGACGATTTCATCCGTATGGCGGATTATCTGATTGAAATATTCCAAGATGCCAAGGAATATGGCTCTATTCTGACGGTGCAGGCAGATCGCTATGATGCACTCGTGGACTTTATCGAGAAAACTGGGCAGGAGACAGGAAATCTCCTCTTTCGGGCGTGGATCGATGAAGTCGAACGAAGGATTCTACCGCTGATTCAACAGGCAAAGGTATTCTCGCAAAAATATGATGTGATTGTGACTAATCCTCCATACCTTGGAAGTACGCGTTTTAGTTTCAAGCTTAACGAGTATGTGAAGAAATATTTCCCAAATGAGAAAAGTGATTTGAGCATGGTTATGCTCAAAAAATCGCTTCAAGAAACTGCCAAAACAAATGGCTATGTGGCATTTGTTACCACGGCATCTTGGATGAGTTTGTCGAGTTTTGAAAAACTGCGTTCTTATATGTATAAAGATTGTGCTATTGACACGTTAGTTGATTGTGGCACAGAGCTTTTTGAAGGAAAAGTAGGGCATAATTCTATAGTTTCATGGGTTGTTCGCAAAACGAAATTCAATTATAGGATGACTGCTGTCCGATTGGTTGATTATTGTTATTCAAGACGGGATGAAAAAGAGGTGGAATTTTTTAATAAGAAAAACTATTTTGTTGCCACACAGGAAAACTTTTCCAAGATTCCGGGCAGCCCAGTGGCTTATTGGGTGAGTGAGGCAATGCTTCGTTGCTTTGGAGAAAAATGCATAAAGGATTATGGCTTTGCTGGCATCGGTATGCGAACTGGTGACAACGAAAGATTTTTAAGATTATGGTATGAAGTGTCTGCAAACAATTTTAGTATTACAAGCAAAGGCGTTATAAAATGGATTCCATATAATAAGGGAGGAAATTTTCGCAAATGGTATGGTAATAATGAATATGTAGTTAATTGGGAGAATGATGGAGAAGAAATCAAAGATAATACACGGCTAAATTATCCTGAACTCGGAGATAATTTGGGTTGGAAAATAAGTAATGAAAAATACTATTTTAAGCCTGGTATAACTTGGACGGGTGTAACTATGGCAAAGTTTAGTTGCCGAATATATCCAAGTGGATTTATTTTTGATTCAGGTGCCAATGGGCTTTTCCCTTACAAAAAGCAGGATGAATCATATTTGGCAGGTTTTCTTAATACGAAAATTGCAAATGACATATTGCGAATAATAAACCCTACAATAAACACAGGCTCTGGAACTGTAAAGTCTATACCGGTAATCAAAAGCAAGACTCAACAAAAAAAAGTTGATGAATTAACCAACCAAAACATCTCCATCTCCCGCGCCGACTGGGATGCTTTTGAAACCTCATGGGATTTCCAGTCCCATCCTCTTGCACCTACGGCTTACGAACGCCGCGAGCAGCTTTCCTATGGCATCCACTCTGCCGAGCGCAAAAAATCGGTCTCACTTCTGACGGATCGCTATGCCTACTGGGAGCAGGCTTGCAATGATCGCTTTTCCGCATTGAAGGAAAACGAGGAAGAACTCAACCGCATCTTTATTGACATCTACGGCCTCGCGGATGAACTCACGCCCGAGGTCGAGGACAAGGATGTGACTGTGCGGCGAGCCGATCTTCCACGCGATATACGGAGCTTGATTTCCTACGCCGTCGGCTGCATGTTTGGCCGCTATTCCCTCGATACGCCGGGGCTTGTCTATGCCGGGGGTGAATGGGATGACAGCAAGTATAGGACGTTCCTGCCGGATGAGGATGCCATCATCCCAATATGCGACGATGAATATTTCGATGATGATATTGTCGGTCGTTTCGTGGAGTTTATCGCGACGGTTTTCGGCAAGGAAACCTTGGAAGAGAATCTGCAATTCATCGCCGATGCCCTTGGCGGCAGGGGCAGTTCGCGCGAGGTCATCCGAAGCTACTTCCTCACGGGTTTCTATGCCGATCACGTCAAGACGTATCAGAAACGCCCGATTTACTGGCTCTTTGACAGCGGGAAGAAAAACGGCTTCAAGTGCCTCGTCTATATGCACCGCTACTGCCCGGACACCATCGCCCGCATCCGCACGGACTATGTCCACGAACAGCAATCGCGCTACCGCACCGCCATCGAGAGTCTGGAACAAGCGCGGGATAACGCCGCCACCGCAGGGGACAAGGTGAAAGCCGGAAAGAAACTGGCGGCTGTGGAAGCCCAAGCCAAGGAACTCCTGGAATACGAGGAAAAAATCCACCACCTCGCCGACCAGATGATCGCCATCGACCTGGACGACGGCGTGAAGCACAACTACGCGATTTTTCAGGATGTATTGGCGAAGATCAAGTGAGGAGGGATTTTCATGACGCAATCAGGCATAAATTCCATGCTTACTTTGGAGTATATGCAGACTGCCAAAGAGAACAAGTATTTTGACAGGAAATCTGCCAGAATCAGACCTTCCGATCTTGCACCGATTATCTCTGCATTTGCCAATGCAGACGGTGGAACGATTGTTCTCGGCATCAGCGATAAAACGCATACCGTGGAAGGTATAAATTTCATCGGCGAAGACCATTTGAACGAATTGATAACGGCGCCGAAAAACTGCTGCAAGCCTATGCCGAAATTTGAATATGAACTGCTTGACGTTGAAAATGCGAAGGGACAGGCAGACCGTCTTTTGTTGCTCCATATCAAAAAGAGCGTAGATTACATCGTTCGCACCAGTAATGACAGCACTTATCTGAGGATAGGCGACAAAACCAAGGAGATGAAGGGCGAGGATTTAATCAACTTGGAATATGCCAAAAGTACCCGGAACTATGAGGATGAAATCAACCGAGATGCTACGCTGGAGGACTTGGATGAGGAACTCTTGAGAGAATACCGGCATCGCCTAGAGGCCGATGATTCCACCAACCATCATGTGCTGAAGGCAAGAGGCTTTATAAAGACGGTGGATGATCGCGAATTTTTAACCCATGCAGCAGTGCTTCTTTTTGCCAAGAACATCGCTCAGTTTTATCCGAATTGCCGTATCCGCTTCCTACGGTACGAAGGAACTACCGCTATGTCCGGCACTAAAATCAACATCAGCCGCGATAAAAGCATCGAGCTTCCCTTGCTTCGTATTGTGGATGCCGCTAAGACATTCCTTGCGACCCAACTCCGAGAATTCACCATGCTCGACGTGAAAAGCGGAAAATTCCGCATTGTGCCGGAGTACCCGGAGTTTGCTTGGCTGGAGGGGATTGTCAACGCTGTCACGCACCGTGAGTATGCCATGAGTGGGAATTTCATCAAGGTTAGTATGTATGATGACCGATTGGAAATCGAAAGCCCGGGCAAGCTCCCCAATATTGTTACTTTGGCAAACATCAGGGAAACGCGCTACTCGCGCAATCCTCGGATTTCCCGTGTCATGACAGAGTTCGGCTGGGTACGGGAAGTGAATGAAGGCGTCAAGCGCATCTACGAGGATATGGCAGAACTTTTTTTGGATGACCCGGTGTACAGTGAGCCTGGCGAGTCTCTCCGTCTGCTTTTGAAGAATAATATCGTCATGCGGAGGATGCGTCAGGAACTGTATGCCTTGAACAATGTAGGCATTTCGAGATGGAATCAACTGGATGCTACGGAACAGGCTATTATGGCCTATATCCTGAATCGGGGGGCTGCCAGCAGGGCGCAGTTATCTGCTTATATAGGGAAATCCGACAATACGATCAGGACTCGCCTAAAAACTCTGATGGCCAAGGGATTCTTAAAGGCCAACGGCAATACCTATGACCCCAATCGCACTTACGAGGCGGGGCCTCTATTGACGGAATAGAAAATTTGCGAGGTTAGAACGGCGTTTTGCGAGGTTCAGGGGCAATTTTGCGAGGTTCAAGCCACAGCAATGCCTTTCCTGCCCGCCAAACCTTGATTTTAAGCCACGTGAGCCGCTTATAAGGCTGGGCGTGTTTTTGCGAGGTTCAAAAGCGATTTTGCGAGGTTCCCTGACAGCACTCCGCATAGACATGGAAAAGAATCACGATAACTACAGATGAGGGAGGAATGACATGGACATAGAACAGATTATCGCCGATCTAAACCGCCGCTTTGCCGAGCCTTTGCCGGAGTTTTATCGGCGGCGCATGATCGTCTGGCATGACGAGGAGAAGGAGTTTGTCGATAAAATCGACGAGATACGACTGAATAATGCCAAAATTGCCATTCTCACAGGAACAAACTATTTTTCTGTGAAAAAACTTCTCGCCGTGGACGATACGGACAGCAACTATCTTCTCTATTCTCCCTTCGCCTACGAAACGCTGGAGGATAATTGGCTTCTGGATATCGAACTGTACAGCGAAGAGTTCCGCGCTGATCTCATTTCCATGTGGCTGAGCGAGATGGGACTGCCGCAGACGCCGAGCCTTAGAAGCGCCATCAAGCCCTACCGCAAGTTTATGAACGCCAAGGAACGCCGCAAGAAAATAATGGCGCAGACGAATCTTCCCACTACTGCCGGAGGATTGCACCTCTCGATCATGGCGGCTTTGGCAGGGATAAAAGACGCAAAGCCCGCCGGAATTATCAAGGCGGTTCTGAAGGCAGGACTAAATCATTCAGCCAATAATCTGTGGCAGGATTTTGAAGGCTACCATATTGCTGATGTGTTTTGGCGTATGGTTGCCCAGGGTACGGGGTACGCGCAGGAAAATCCCACCCTTGGGGCATTGGCTGTCCATATCCTTCTGACAGCTGTCAGCCGCACCCTGCGGCAGGAATTTTTGAAGGGGCTGGATACATATATATCCACGGCTCATGCGGCTTTTTGCTATGACCTTGTTTCCGATTGGCTCTATGCCGAAGACCATCATGCTTTGCACGAAATTGCCGAATTTGCAGAGTCTGAAGCGAATCTTCATGAGCGATTTATGAAACTTGAAATCGCTGATTTGTTGCATACTGCCATATTCCCTTGCGTGAACGAGATTATCCTCGTAAAGCTCATGCGGGATATGGAGAAAAACGTCATCGATCCGAAATTCGTCAAGGAAATCGTGGAAAAGCGACGTACCTTCGCTTGGTATGAGGCAAGCCGCAATTTTTACGAAGGGCTATACCAAGCAGCGAATATGCAAGAGTTTTTCAAGAGCCATGCAGACGGCTTCCATGCGATAGCGCCGAAAAAAATCTGGCAGGGATACACCGAGGAATATTATCGCTTCGATACCTTTTATCGCCGATTCCACCGAAGCTACGACGCCAGTTTGAAAAATTGCCATGCGGATTTATCGGATATGTTTGCCGATATCAAAGATATGGCAGAAGGGCTGTATGTCAACTGGTTTTTGGAGGAACTTGGAACAAGTTGGTTGAACGCTGTAGAGGAGAGTCTTTCTGCACACGGAAAAGCCTCTGATATTCCCATGCAGACAGATTTTTACCGTCACAAGGTTTATCCTGCGGATTCGAGAGTTTATGTCATAATTTCCGATGCGCTCCGCTATGAAGTGGCTGCTGAACTTGCCGACGACCTCCGACGGGAAACACAGAGCAAGGTGGAACTTGGTTCCATGCAGGGAATATTCCCCACGATTACCAAGTTCGGTATGGCGGCGCTCTTGCCTCATAAAAGACTTTCCGTGGAGGAAAAGGCCGGCAGATTGTCCGTTTTGGCGGACGGCGAATCGACAGAAGCGCCCCGGCGGGATAAAATTCTGAAAGCCGCCAATCCCAAAAGCGTCGCACTGAAATATAAGGATATGCTCGGCATGAAGCGACCGGAGCGGAGCGCCTTGGTACGCGGCATGGATGTGGTGTATATTTACCACGATACCATCGACGAGGCAGGACATAGTGAAAGTTCTATTTTCGGGGCGTGCGGCGAGGCCATCGAAGAAATCAAGAATATGGTGCGGATCATTACCGGCGAGTTCAGCGGGACACGCATCTTCATTACCGCTGACCACGGCTTTCTCTATACCTTTAATCCGCTCCGGGAAGATGACAAGGTGGATAAAATTACAAAGAGCAGCCAGGATGTGGAAATCGCCCGCCGCTATGCCATCGTGCGGAAAGGCGCTGCGCCGGAGTATCTTCTGCCTGTAAAATTCTTGGATGGGGATACGGAATATGATGCATTCGCCCCTCGTGGCAACCTTCGCATAAAAATGAAGGGCGGCGGCCTGAATTTCGTACATGGCGGGATAAGCCTTCAAGAGATGGTCGTGCCGCTGATCGACTACCGTTATCTCAGAAACGACTCCAAAGAATACAAAAAAAATAAAGCACGGTACGACACTAAGCCTGTAACGCTAAGCCTCTTATCCTCCAGCAGAAAAATCAGCAATATGATATTTTCTCTGAATTTTTACCAGAAAGAGGCTGCGGCGGGAAATAGAGAGGCGGCTGTTTATACCGTGTACTTTACGGACAGCAACGGGAAAGTTGTCAGCGATACGGTGCACATTATCGCCGATAAGACTTCGGATCATGCCGAAGAACGTACGTTTAGGGTAGGTTTTAATTTGAAGTCGCTCAAATACGACAGCAAAGAAAACTACTATCTGGTCATCGCCGACGAGAGCGGTCTGCCCGTCAGGCAGGAGAAATTCTCCATTGATATCGCCTTTGCGGTGGATGAATTTGATTTTTTTAGCTAGGGAAGTGCTGAGTATAATGGAGTCACCTGAATGTGTGAAGATGGGGAACTGAATTTATCCGTAATTCCCTAAGATGGAGCGAGGATATGGATTTTATGGCAGAAGAAAAGGAAATGGACGATATGCTGCTCCAAGATGAGCCGGAAGTTACCGATACCCAAGAGGGTACAGACAGCACGAGGGAAATCCTCAAGCGGAAACTCCGTGAGCATTTTGACGGCAAAATCGTCCGCAAAGACCTCACCAAAAAATAAAAGAAGGGGCGAATGTCCCCGTCTATGTCCTTGAATTCTTGCTGGGGCAGTATTGCAGCTCGGATGACGAGGAGATTATCGAAGGCGGCATCCAGAAAGTCAAGAGAATACTGGCGGATAATTTCGTCCGTCCCGATGAAGCGCAAAAGATACTCTCCAAGCTTCGCAGCCAAGGCAGCCATACGGTTATTGATTCCCTTACCGTGCGGCTTGACATCAAGAAGAACATCTATGTGGCTAACTTTTCGAATCTGGGACTTACCAATGTGCCAATCGCCGATGAATACCCGGAGAAGTACGATCGCTTGTTTCCGCAAGCTGCAGCTGTCTTTGCCAGTCATTGAAAGCGTTTGACATTTCCCATACCGTATGATATTATCTTACGGTAAATGCATGTGCGTCTTTCGCACGGCATTTTTCAACCGCTCGGCGAGGTTTTGAAACGGCTTTGCCGTACCGTAGTCGGCGAGTAACACGCAGGGAGGTGTTTTCATGTACGCTATTATCAAGACCGGAGGCAAGCAGT
Source organism: Selenomonas sputigena ATCC 35185 (assembly GCF_000208405.1). NCBI lineage: Bacteria > Bacillati > Bacillota > Negativicutes > Selenomonadales > Selenomonadaceae > Selenomonas > Selenomonas sputigena. Next base: position 834,111 of record NC_015437.1, read on the forward strand.
ACCGCGTTGCCGAGGGCGATGTCATCCGCATCGAGAAGCTCAATGCCGAAGAGGGCGAGGGCGTGACGTTCGATGAGGTTCTGACGGTTGTTGACGGCGATACCGTCAAGGTCGGCCGTCCGCTCGTCGAGGGCGCGAAGGTGACGGGCAAGGTTCAGGCGCAGGGCAAGGATAAGAAGATTCTCGTCTTCAAGTATAAGGCGAAGTCGAACTACCGTCGTCGTCAGGGTCATCGTCAGCCTTTCACGAAGGTCGTTATCGAAAAGATTGAAGCTTGATGATCGAGATCGAGATCGAGCGTCAAGACGGGAAAATATCGGGCTGCCGGGTCAAGGGGCACAACGGCGAATATGGCGCCGACATCGTCTGTGCGGGAGTTTCCTCCATCGTGCAGACAGCTCTTCTCGGCATAGGAAAGCATCTGCATCGCGAGGTAAGCTATCGTGTCGCGAGCGGGGACTTTTTCCTGAAGCTCAAGGAAGCGCCCGACGATTTCACCGAAGCTGTGTTGGAAACAATGCGGCTGGGGTTGGAGGAGATCGAAAAGATCGAGCCCGACGCCGTAAAGATTTCATACAAAGAGAGGTGAGATCCATGTTTAAGTTTGATTTGCAGCTTTTCGCGCATAAGAAGGGCGTGAGCAGCACGCGCAACGGCCGTGACAGCGAGTCCAAGCGCCTCGGCGTAAAGGAGCACGCGGGCACGGTTGTGACGGCGGGGAGCATTCTCGTGCGTCAGCGCGGCACGCATTTCCATCCGGGTCACAACGTGGGCATCGGCAAGGACGATACGCTTTTCGCCAAGGTGGCGGGCAAGGTCGCTTTTGAGCGCAAGGGTCGCTACAACCGCCAGGTCAGCGTTTATCCGACGGCTTAAGGCTTAAGGAGGTGCTGAGTTTATTGGCGCTTCCTTAAATATGTTGCAAGAAAGAGTACCTGCGCCTTTTGCGACGCAGGTATCTTTTTCTATCTGAGGTTCGGAGCGCTTGGCGCTCATGCTCCAGCGCCGCAGGTTTTGCGGCGCTGAGGCATGTGCATCAAGGGCGCAGGGACGACGCCGAGGGCGTTCTTGAAAGGAGGCAGCGATGCAGTTTATCGATCGTGCGAAGATCAGCGTGAAAGCGGGGGATGGCGGCAAGGGAAAGTCGGCGTTCCGCCGCGAGAAGTTCATCCCCAAGGGCGGGCCTTCGGGCGGTGACGGCGGCCGCGGTGCGGACATCGTCTTCGTCGTCGACCGCAATATGAACACCTTGCTCGATTTCCGCTATCATCGGAAGTTCAAGGGCAAGGACGGCGGCAACGGGGACATCAAGAATATGACGGGCGCGAACGCCGAACCGTGCATCATCAAGGTGCCGCCGGGAACGCTCGTCAAGGATGCGGCGACGGGCGCGGTGCTCGCCGATCTCACGGAGGTTGGGCAAGAGGCCGTCATCGCGAAGGCGGGGCGCGGCGGGCGCGGCAATGCACGCTTCTCCAATTCGGCGAACCGTGCGCCGACGTTTGCGGAGCTTGGCGAACCGGGCGAGAGCAAGGAGCTTCTGTTGGAGCTCAAGCTGCTCGCCGATGTCGGACTCGTCGGCTATCCGAGCGTCGGCAAGTCGAGCCTCATCACGGCGGTTTCGGCGGCGCGTCCTGAGGTTGCCGCTTACCACTTCACGACCCTCGTGCCCGTGCTCGGCGTCGTGCAGACGGACTACGAGAAGAATTTCGTCATGGCGGATATCCCGGGACTCATCGAGGGTGCAGCGGACGGTGCGGGACTCGGGCACGACTTCCTGCGCCATGTCGAGCGCACGCGTCTCATCCTGCATCTCGTCGATGCTTCCGGCATCGAGGGACGCGATCCCGTAGAGGACTACTACCGCATCAACGCGGAGCTCAAGAAGTACAGTGAGAAGATCGCTGCACGCACGCAGATCCTCGTCGCTAACAAGATGGACTTGCCCGAAGCGGCTGAGAATCTGCCTCGTCTGGAAGCCCTCGCAAAGAAGGAGGGCATTCGCATCTTCGCCGTTTCAGCGGCCGCGCATCAAGGCTTGAAGGAACTCATCGACTATGTGGGCGAGACGCTCGAAACCTTGAAGGACGAGCCGCAGGAGAAGGCGGAAGAGGTGCGCGTCTACGATGCGTCCTTTGAAACGGCAGAGGAGGACGCCGTGACGATCACGCGCAACGACCGCGCCGATTTCATCGTCTCGAACAAGGCGTTGGAAAAGCTCGTCGCCATGACGAACTTCGGCAACGATGAGGCGGTGCGCCGCTTCCAGTATATCTGGCGCATGAAGAAGATCGACGCGCTCTTGAAGGAGCGCGGCATCAAGGAAGGCATGACGGTTCATATCGGCGATATGGAGTTCGAGTACCGCGAGTAGCGGTGAAAAGGGAAGCGCAAATGTGTGAAGACAGGCGGCTGAACGTATCAGCGGTTCTTCGAGGGAGGCATGATGTATGAATGCACGCGAACGTCTGCGCGAGGCGAAGCGCATCGTCGTCAAGGTCGGCACGAGCACGCTCGTGCGCACTTCGGGAAAGCCTGATTTTCGGCGCATGGATCGCCTCGTGCGCGAGATTGCCGACCTCAAGAACGCGGGGCGCGAGATGGTTCTCGTGAGCTCGGGCGCCATCGCCATCGGCATGGACAGCATCGGCCTGCAGAAGAAGCCGGCGGAGATTCCCGCACGCCAGGCCTTGGCGGCCATCGGGCAGTCGAGCCTCATGACGCTTTATAAAAAGTTTTTTGCCGACTACGGACAGACGGCGGCGCAGGTGCTCCTGACGAAGGAGAATGCCGCGCGTCACCATCAGTATGCCAATTCGCGCAACGCGCTCCTGGAGCTTCTTGCCATGGGCGCCGTGCCCGTCATCAACGAGAACGATGTCGTCGCCGTCGACGAGATCAAGATCGGCGACAATGACACGCTGTCGGCGACGGTCGCGACGCTTATCGACGCCGACGCCTTGCTCATCCTTTCGGATATTGACGGGCTTTATACGGCGAATCCGCAGGAAGACAAGACAGCACGATTGATTCCTGAGGTCGCGGAGATCACCCCAGAGATTGAGCGCATGGCGGGCGGTGCTGGCTCTTCCTTCGGCACGGGCGGCATGGCGACGAAGATCGAGGCGGCGAAGATTGCTGTGAATGCGGGCGCGACGTTTGTCATTGCGCCGAGTGCGAAGGATGACGTGATTTCCGCTGTCCTTGCGGGTGAGTCTGTGGGCACGGTATTCCCTGCGAGGGAGTCGCATCTTCGAGTCAGAAAGAGCTGGCTCGCCTTCGGCAAGCGCATCGCGGGCGACGTCATCGTCGACGAGGGCTGCGAGGAGGCGATGCGCACGCATGGCTCAAGCCTTCTGGCAGCGGGCATCCGCGCCGTCGAGGGCGGCTTCGCGGCGGGTACGACGGTGCGCGTGCTGTCAGCGCGTCAGCAGGAGATTGCGCGCGGCATCGTCAATTACAGTGCGCAGCAGATCGAGAAGATTGCAGGGCGCAAGAGCCGTGATTTCGCAGGACTCATCGAGGGCGAGATCCACGAGGAGGTCATCCACCGCGACAATATGGTTCTGATGGTCTGAAGCCCCGCATAGCGGCGGGGCTTCAGTATGGGGAGGGGTTCATCATGGACATTGAGGCGTTGGTCAAGGAAAAGGCACAGGCGGCGAAGGAGGCGTCGAGACTTCTGGCAGTCATGAAGCCTGAGGACAAGAATAGGGCGCTTCATGCCATGGCGGATATGCTCGAAAAGCGGATGCGTCTCATCTTGGATGCGAACGCCGAAGATCTCGAAGAGGCGCGCATGAAGAAGGCGATCAAGCGCTCCTACCTCGACCGCCTTATGCTTGATGAGAGCCGCATTCACGCGATGGCGCAGGGTTTGCGCGAGACGGCAGCTCTTGCCGATCCCGTCGGGCGCGGCGACTTCTCGACGGTGCGCCCCAATGGGCTCGAAATCCGTCGCGTGCGCGTGCCGCTCGGCGTCGTCGGCATCATCTACGAGGCGCGTCCCAATGTGACGTCGGATGCGGCGGGGCTTTGCCTGAAGTCGGGCAACGCCGTGCTGCTGCGCGGCGGCAAGGAGGCGATCCGCTCGAATACGGCGATCGCGTCGCTTCTCGCGCAGGCGGCGCAGGAGGCGGGAGTGCCTGCGGGCGCGATCGGCTTCATCGACTCGGCTGACCGGCAGGGCGTCGAGGCGATGCTGCACCTCGACGGCCTCTTGGATGTCGTGATTCCGCGCGGCGGGGCGGGTCTCATCCGCGCTGTGGTGCAAAACAGCACGGTGCCTGTCCTGGAGACGGGCAGCGGCGTCTGCCACACTTTCGTCGACGAGAGCGCCGACCTTGCCATGGCGGAGAAAATCGCTCTGAATGCGAAGGTTTCGCGCCCGTCGGTCTGCAATGCGATGGAAACGCTGCTCGTGCACGAAAGTATCGCCGAGGAATTCCTGCCGCGCCTCGTGCGGGCGATGGAAGCGGCGGGCGTCGAGCTGCGCGGCTGCGAAAAGGCGCGTGCCATTTGCACCTCGCTCAAGGAGGCGCAGGAGGAGGATTGGTCGACGGAGTACGGCGATCTCATCCTCTCCGTCAAGGTCGTGCGTGATCTAGAAGAAGCCATCGCACATATCAACCGCTACAATACGGGTCATTCGGAGACGATCGTCACGAACGACGTCAAACATGCGCACCGCTTTCAGGCGGAAGTCGACGCGGCGGCGGTCTACGTCAACGCCTCGACGCGCTTCACGGACGGCGGCGAGTTCGGCTTCGGCGCGGAGATCGGCATCAGCACGCAGAAGCTGCACGCGCGCGGTCCCATGGGACTTCTGGAGCTGACTTCGATGAAGTATCTGATCTACGGCGAAGGTCAGGTGCGCGAATGAAGCGCCTCCTCGGTTATGCGCGTGCCATTAGGCAGTATCTGGCGACGGAAAAGGGCGCGTACGATTTCTACGATGCCGTGCGTGCCGTCTTCGTCATCTTTCTGAGCATGGCGGCGGCGCTGGCCTTGACGTTCTTTCTTTTCGGCTGATTCACGAAGGGTGCTTTCGCTGAATCTGCCGCATTCGTTTGTCGCATGGGAAGCGGGGTGAGGTCGTGGCACAGGAGAAGAAGCGCGTCGGCATCATGGGCGGCACGTTCGATCCCATCCATCTCGGGCATCTTGTCATCGCGGAGGCGGCGCGGGAGGAATTGGCGCTCTCCGAGGTGATCTTCATTCCCGCGGCGCAGCCGCCGCACAAGCCCGGACGGAAGGTGGCAGCGGCTGCGCACCGCCTGCGTCTCGTGCAGCTTGCCGTGGAAGGCAATCCTTTCTTCCGTGCGCTCGACGTGGAGATGCGGCGCGAGGGTCCGTCGTATTCCTACGATACGCTGCGTGATCTCGTCGAAACGCATGGCGAGAGCGTGGACTTCTATTTCATTGTCGGCGGCGATGAGATCAGCGCCATCCTCACATGGCATCGCGTCGCCGAGCTTTTTTCCCTTTGCCGCTTCGTGGCGGCGAGGCGCAAGGGGGCGTCGCTCTCCCTGGACGAGGTGCGCACGCATCTCGGCGAGGAAGCGCTCTCGCGCATACGACTCGTGCAGACGCCGGAGCTGGAAATCTCCTCTACGGACATCCGGCGTCGCCTGCAGGGGGGGCGCTCGATTCGCTATCTCGTGCCCGAAAAGGTCGAAGCCTACATCTATAAAGAAGGTCTGTATTCATGAATTACGAGGCGATGAAAGAAGAACTCGCTCAGCGGCTGCAAAAGAAGCGCTACGAGCACTCCCTCGGCGTCGCGGACACTGCCGCCATGCTCGCCGGGCGCTTCGGCGTGGACGTGGAAAAGGCGCGTATTGCGGGGCTTCTGCACGACTGCGCACGCGAATATCGGACGGCGGATCTTCCCGCTGAGGCGGCGCGGCGCTCGATTGCCTACGGCGAGGTCGAGCGTGCGATGCCGCTCCTTCTTCATGCCTACGTGGGCGCAAGGCGTGCGGAGGAACTGTACGGCGTGACGGACGCGGAGATTCAGCAAGCGATCTGGCGCCATACAGTCGGCGGCGAGCGCATGACGAAGCTCGATAAGATCATCTACTTCGCTGACATGATCGAGCCGCAGCGCGACTATCCTGAGGTCGAGGAGCTGCGTGCGCTGTCGCGCACGGCGAGTCTCAATGCGATGGTGCTCGAAGGGCTTTCCCAGTCCATCGCATTCGTCCTGCAGTCCGGAAGGCTCATCCATCCGGCGACGGTGGCGGCACGCAACGAAATTCTCCTTCGCGCCCGTGCGAAAGAGGGTCATGCGCCATGACGCAGAGAAAGAGGAGCCGCACGCAGGAAAACATCCGCTTGAAGCGCAAGGAGCAGGCGCGTCGCCGCCGCATCGCGCGTGCACGCTTCCTCGTGCTGATGTTCTTCCTTGCCATATTCATCGCCGTGCTCGCCGTCGCAGGCTACTTTCTCTACGGCATCGGGCACAGTATTTATCAGGAAATCGACGCCGTCTATCAGGGCTACGAAGAGCGGCGACAGGAGCGCGACCGTCACGTCGATGCGAAGTTTGACGGCTACACGAACGTCCTCGTGCTCGGCATTGACGACGGTGCGGACGAGAACGGCACGGAAGGGCAGCACGCCGACACGATCCTGCTCCTCAGCATGGAAAATGCGACGGGTCGTCTGCGTGCCATCACGGTGCCGCCCAATATGATCGTGCAGCTGCCGCAGAAGGGCGGCGAGATACGTGCAACCGATCTCTACGCGCACGGCGGCGCTCCGACTATGGTGCAGGCGCTGTCGGATCTTCTCGGCGTCTCCATCCATCAGTATGTGACGCTCGACACGCATGCTCTCGCTGATCTCGTCGATGTCTTGGGCGGCGTCGACCTCTATGTCGAGGACGAGATGAACTACGACGACCCCGAGGCGGGGCTTTCCATCCATATCCCCAAGGGATTCCAGCACTTGGACGGCGACACGTCGCAGAAGTATCTGCGCTACCGCAGTTCGGAGCTTGGCGAGGTCGGCAGGCTGCACCGTCAGCAGCGTTTCGCCAAGGCGCTCTACGAGAAGTTCCTGCAAGTCGACACGATCCCGAAGCTGCCTGATGTGGCGGACATCTTCAAGTATCGCATGACGACGAGTGCGGAGATTTTCGATTCGGCGCGTCTCGCGAAGGTCTTGAAGAACCTCGGCGATGAGCCGCCGACGACGCTGCTTCTTCCCACCGTGCAGCGTGAAGGCTATTGGCTGCCGGATCGCGCGGCGATCGGGCAAAAGATCGAAGAATTATTCCCAGAATTGGTAAAGCATGAGGGAGAAAATGACGATAATAAGTGAAGAGCAGTAGGAGGCATGGATTTTGAGCAACACACCGGAAGAAATGAGTCGGGCGATCGCCAGAGCTGCGAGCGACAAGAAGGCGCAGGACATCGTCATCATGCGCATGGCGGAGCTCACGACAGCGGCGGATTATTTCATCGTCTGCTCGGCGAATACGGCGACGCAGGTGCGCGCCATCGCCGACAATATCGAAGACGAGATGCTGGAGAAGCATGAGAAGCCGTATCTGCACAAGGAAGGCTACCGCGAGGGCGAGTGGGTTCTCCTCGACTACGGCGACTGTGTCGCGCATGTTTTCATGACGGAGAGCCGCGCGTTCTACGCTTTGGAAAGGCTATGGAGTGATGCGCCGGCAGAGCATTATGAGGACTAGATGATGGCGGAAGAAAAGCGCAGGAAGTACGGACCGAGTACGGTCGCGAGCCTTCGCGTTGCGCGTATAAGCGAGCTTGGCGCGTTCCTCGATGCCGAGACGGGCAATACATCGGACGATATCCTGCTGCACAAGACGCAGCAGACGCGCGAAATCTCCGTCGGAGAAGAGGTCGAAGTGTTCCTCTACCTCGATCCCAAGCATCGCCTGACGGCGAGCATGAGGACGCCGCGCATGAAGGAAGGGCAGATCGCACGGCTCACGGTCATCAACGTGAGCCGCGACGGCGCTTTTCTCGATGTCGGCGCTGAGCGCGGCATCTTTCTGCCCTACGCGGGAATGCGCGGCAGGCCGCAGATCGGCGAGGTCGTCTGGGCGAAGCTCTACACGGACAAATCGGGAAGGCTCGCCGTGACGATGGAGGTCGAGGACGAACTGCGGCGCGCCTCGAAGCCCGCGACAGATGTGAGCGTCGGCGCTCATCTATCCGGCTCGATTTACAACATAACGGAGAGCGGCGCGTTTATTTTCACCGACGAGCGCTACATCGTGTTCGTTCCCCACAAGGACATGCGCGAGCGGCCGCGCGTGGGCGAGGAAGTCACCGTGCGCATCACCTATGTGCGCACGGACGGCAGGCTCAACGGCTCCCTGCGTGAGCCGAAGGAGAAGGCGCTCGTCACGGACGCCGAGCGCATCCTCGCCTACCTTGAGGAGCACAAGGGCAGGATGCCCTACAGCGACAAGACGACGCCTGAGATCATCAAGGCGAAGTTCCAGATCAGCAAGGCGGCGTTCAAGCGTGCTCTCGGGCATCTGCTCAAGGTGGGAAGCGTCGAGGAGAAGGATGGCTGGACGCTTCTTAAAGACGGGGCTTCGCTTGAGGAGGGCGAGGGGAAGCGCGAAAATAATCCGTGATTCCCCGCAAATAAAAGAAGGATTTCAGGTCTTTTTAACGAATTGTGTCTTTGAAAGTATGAAATAGGGGGCGGATTTTTCATGGCAGAAGAAAAAAAGGGCATTTTGCTGGAAACCGGCACGAATGAGTTTGAAATCATCGAGTTCAACATCGGCGCTGTCGATTACGGCATCAATGTCGCGAAGGTGCGCGAAGTCATCAAGGCATCGGATTTTCCTGTGACGACGATGCCGCAGGCGCATCCGTACATCAACGGACTGTTTACCCTGCGCGGCAGGGCAGTGCCGCTCGTCGATCTGCCGCGCTGCCTCGGCGTCATGAGCGGACAGGCGGCGGGACGCTCGCAGAACATCATCGTGACGGAGATCAACGGCTACGACATGGGATTCCTTGTCGACAATGTTTCGCGCATCCATCGCATCTCGTGGAAGAACATGGAGCCGGCGCCGGAAGTCGGCGATCAGTCGCGCGTCGTCGGTCTCGTGAAGATGGAAGGCAAGATCGTCCTTCTGCTCGACTTTGAGACGATCATGGCGGAGATCAATCCCGAGATCAATCAGAAGCTCACGACGGTTGACGATACGACGGAGGACATCAAGCAGAAGCGCGCCACGCAGCACATCATTGTGGCGGAGGACTCGGTGCTCCTGCGCGACCTTCTCGTCAATACGCTGCACGGTGCCGGATATACGTTCGTGCGCGATTTCGGCAATGGCGAGGAGGCGTGGAACTTCCTCAGGGGCATTGCGGAGAAGACGGAGCCTGATCAGATTTTCGAGAAGGTGCGCATCATCATCTCGGATGTCGAGATGCCGAAGATGGACGGACACCGCCTGCTGAAGCTCGTGCGCGGCGACGATCGTCTGCGTCCGATTCCGCTCATCCTATTCTCGTCGCTGATTTCCGAGGAAATGCGTCGCAAGGGCGACGACCTCGGAGCAAGTGCCCAGATTTCGAAGCCCGAGATCAACCAGCTCATCCATACGATCGACAAGCTGATTTTCGGCATCGACACGACGGGCATGGACGACGATTTTTAAAAAAGGATTCTTCTTGCCGCAGCGCCTTCATGGCACTGCGGCTTTTTCGTGGCAGGCGTAAATTCGCAAAGTAACTTCCGCTGATGTAAGTCTATGGGATTTAGTCTAAGAAAGCCGATAGGAGTAAGTGCGAGAAGCATCAGAATTTGTATGCAATGGATGACCTGAGCACAATATCGTCTTAAAAGCGACCGAACCATAAGGGATAAGCTAGAAAGAAGGACATGCTTCGCACTCCGAAAAGCGAGGCTTTTCAGAGTAAGTTCCACCCTGGCGGGATTTACTATGAGAAAGATGTGCAGCGCAAGATCAGCCCTTTAGAAGTCTAGGAGACTGCACGACATCTTCCGGCGCAACATACGAGATGCCCAAAAGAGCAGCCAGTTCCTCGGAAAAAGCGAACGTAAACATCTCATAGGGAGACTTGCCGCTGTAAATGTTGCGACGGACGCCATTGATGTGCGAAAAAATCAAATTGACGGTATCCTGTGTGAAATGGTCGAAAGAAGACCCCTTCGGCACAATATCGCGAAAAAGCGTGTGATTCTTCTCAATTTGCGCCTTCTGGTAAGACTGCATGGGATCGCAGAAAAAAAGGCAGGCCTCCTTTTCCCCCTCAAGATTGTTCTCAAAGGCGAAAACATCGGAGAACTCTCCACCGTTGTCCGTAAGCATCACGGGCATAAGGGCAGGAAAAGCAAAACCGCCTGCAGTCAAAGTTCGTTTGACCTCTTGGAACTTCAAGGCAGCCTGCACAGCCGTCTTGTTTTCGAGCAGAAGCCCGAACATGAAATTGAACGCAGTGAAGTGGACGGTGAGGATGACTTTGCCGCCTGAAACTCCGATAACGGTATCAAGCTGCGTATGTGCGCTAAGCCCTTCCCGTTCCATATGAGCGAGGAAATCCGCATAGGTGCGTTCCTTCTTTATGGCAGAAGGAACGACATCCGCCCGCTTCTTTTTGCGAGGCTTGAACTTTACGGCGCGTGGAAGGTGAATCTTGGAAGCCGAATAATATCCCTTGGAAAAATGCCGATAAACTGTGCTGAGAGACACATTGAGCTCTGGGTGAGAAGCGACGATATGATAAATGTGCTGCCCCTTCTCAATGCAAGAGGAAATGATGCGATCCTGCTTGTAAAAAGACGCACGGTTCAACGGAATGCCTTCGCGTGCATCGTGCAGGAGCGCTTCGTATTCGGCATGTGCCTGCGGAGCGACATAGAGAAGGCGGAGGAAGCGGCAGTTAGCAGAACGGCGCTTGGGGCAGGCGTTGCAGACGAAGGGTGCCTTTTCGAGCAAGGGGCAGAGTTCGTCTGTTTGCACGAACGCATTGCGGTGCTCTTTGCGATGTCGCTTCACTTCGTAAGATATGGTGGTAGGATCTTTCTGAACGAGCAGGGCGATCGCCTTGAAGGACAATCCCCTGTCGAGCCCGTTCATGATTTCCTGGCGGTCTTGTGCAGTAAGGTGCTTGTTCTTCTTGTTGTTGTCTGCTTGCTTCATGATGACAGCCTCCTTTGTGTAGAGAGATTTCTCACACTAAATTCAGCCATAAATTCTTCTCAGAGTAAATCCCGTTAGTGACCTATTATGTGGGATTTACTTTGGAAATTTACCTTTTCGTGGCAGGGAAAAGAAATTTTCGCAAATCCCTTGCAAAGCCATGACGTATCGTGTATAATCCTATTGTTGTCGATTTGCTGATGTAGCTCAGTCGGCAGAGCGTATCCTTGGTAAGGATAAGGTCACCGGTTCAATCCCGGTCATCAGCTCCATCATAATAGGGCGGCATAGCTCAGTTGGCTAGAGCATGCGGTTCATACCCGCAGTGTCCGGAGTTCGAATCTCTGTGCCGCCACCATTTTTTAACCCCTGCGAGGGGTTTTTGTTATGTTGGCCAGTTGCGAGATGAAGGCTAGTTGTATAATGAAAGCGGAGACTAGAAACGGATTTGTCTGCTTCCATTGGACTTGACTTCTTAAATTTTCGTGGTAAAATACTTCTGTATGAGTCGTAGCAAGCGCATCCATTAGCCCCGGAGCGCCGGCAGGCCATCATTCATGAAAATAATGCATTGCAATAGGTTGAGGGAGGATTCGCATGAAGACGACATTTATGGCGAATGCAGCGAATATCGAGCGCAAGTGGTATGTTGTCGATGCTGCCGGCCAGACAGTAGGACGTTTGGCGGCGGAAGTCGCCAAGGTGCTTCGCGGCAAGAACAAGCCGACCTTCACGCCGCATGTTGACACGGGTGATTTCGTCATTGTGATCAACGCGGAGAAGGCGGTCTTTACAGGCAAGAAACTCACGGATAAGATGTACTTCCGTCATTCCGGATATCCGGGTGGCACGACGTTCACAGCGGCAGGGAAGCTCATGGAGAACGCTCCGGAGAAGGTCATTGAGAAAGCGGTGCGCGGCATGTTGCCGAAGAATCGCCTCGGTGCACAGATGTACCGCAAGCTCAATGTCTATGCTGGTTCTGAACATCCCCATGCAGCGCAGAAGCCTGAAGTGCTCGCGTTCGACATCCGTTGATTTCTGGAAGGAGGAGCTTTAATCCATGGCATTAGTCAGCTATTACGGCACAGGTCGCAGAAAGACCTCGGTCGCTCGCGTTCGCTTGGTTCCCGGTGACGGCAAAGTCACAATCAACGGTCGCGACATGGAAGAGTATTTCGGTCTCAAGACGCTTGAACTCATCGTTCGTCAGCCGCTGAATCTCACTGATACGGTGGACAAGTACGATGTCATTGCCAACGTCAAGGGCGGCGGTGCGTCGGGCCAGGCAGGTGCAATTCGCCACGGCATCACGCGTGCTCTGATGGAACTCGATGGAGAACTCCGTCCTGCATTGAAGAAGGCAGGTTTTGTCACGCGTGACCCGCGTGAGAAGGAGCGCCGCAAGTACGGTCTCAAAAAAGCCCGCAAGGCTTCGCAGTTCTCGAAGCGTTAAGCAGCAAGAACCGAATAGAAAGTTACAAAAGCCCGTCAGTCCAGTGCTGGCGGGCTTTTTTGCTTATCTCGGCGTGCTGAAGCTGCCGTAAGATTGACAAAATATGTTAATTTTCGGGCTGAAAGTTACATACAAGTTACAAAGGTTTTCATGGTACGAGGCGGATGCTTTTGAAATCCAAGTATAATGTGTGTGCAGCAGGAAAGAATGAAACGGAAGGCGAATAGGCAAAGAAGGGATAGGGCGATGATGGCGGAGGTGCAGGTATGGGCGTAAAGGACATGGGCCAGAGGCTCTGCCGGTCGGTGCAGGGCGGCTATCAGCGTTTTCGCACAGCGATGATTCTTGATGTTGTACTGTTTGTTTGCGTGGGTGTGCTTACATACTGCCATGTGTATGAGATACAAGATTGGTATACGGAGGAGATTGGCTGCGCGGCGGCAGCGGCGGCGATCGGCTGCATCTTCGCGGCTGCCCTGCGACTTTTCTTGGAGCGGCGCGGACAGGAGCGGCATGGCTTCGAGGTGCTGCTGCCGGTTGTCGTATTTGTGTTTTTCTTCATTCTTGTGCAGGGACATGCTTGGACGGATCCCTATATTCTGCTCAAGACGGCAGGGCCAGCGCTTGTTTTTGCTTCTGTCGGTCTTTACTGCCTTGAGTCGCAGAACGAAGGCGAGGAGCCGGCACTTGCTGTGTTTTTTGCAATCTCTAAGGCATGGCTTGTCGGCACTCTTTTGATCGTGTCTCTCAGTACATGCTTGACGGCGTTCGATTCACTGCTTTTTTCTTTGGAAGGCAGATTGCATACGACGCTGTATTTTCTCATTGCAGAGTTCTCTTTTCTTTTTATCGGGATGCAGGTCTTTCTCGCGAGCTTGCCTGAGCAGGGGAAAAACATGGGGACGCCCGCGCTCTTTCGCGCTCTCCTCATGCGCGTGCTTTGGCCCGTCTATTTGATTCTGCTCGCGATTCTCTATCTCTATGTGGCAAAGATCATCTATGGTTGGGCGATACCCGTCGGTATGATGAATTGGTTTGCCTCGCTGGCTCTTCTAGCCTTTAGCGTGTTTTTCTTCTGCTTTGCGAATGATGCACGCTATTTGCTGCTACGGCATTTCCTGCGCTGGGGTCTTTTGCTCTTTCTGCCGATTCTTGCGGTGCAGGCTATCGCTGTTTGGCAGCGAGTCGAGCCGTACGGCCTGACGGTGCTGCGCTATACGTCGATCCTCTGCACGATTTTTGGTATCTTTTTGCTCGTGCTTGCTTTCCTGCGCCGCTCGCCACGTCCGGCGTTTCTTGTCTTGGCACTCATGATTGCCGCATTCACGCTGACGCCGCTCAATATCGTCGATGTGCCGCTTCGCACGCAGGAAGCGCGCCTTTGGGGCGTGCTTGAGGAAAACGACATGCTGCAGGATGGCGAAGTCGTGGAAAATCCCGCACTTGCTGAAGGGGCGCGTGACAGGCTCTTGAGCGCTTCGGAGTATCTGACCGATCAGAAGAAGACGTCGTTTCTCGAAACGCCGGGCATGCGTGAGACGCTTGCGAAACTGCGTGGGATGCAGAAGAGGGAAAAAACTACCGAATGGTTCGAGTTTCAAGCGGAAAATCCTGTCTGCATTCCTGTAGATGGTTGGAAGAAAGCTTATCGGATTGACAATCCTGCTGTGGAGGATGGCGTGATTTTCGTGGACAAGGGGGACGGAACAAAGGAACGATTCGATGTTTCTGTGTATCTCGAGGAGCTTTTGGCATACGCGCACAAGGAGGATGCGAGAGGAACGGGAAAATTCACGCAGGAGCTTAGAATAGATATAGATGAAAACACTTGTCTTTGGCTGTATGATGTCGGCTTGTCCGTCCGCAGCCATAAGGGCAGAGAGGATATAACGGCGCAAATCAAGGGTGTGCTTTTGAAGCGCTAGGCTGCGACAAGGGAAAGAAGGAAGTTTTTTGCTGGGGATTCATCGAAGAGAAATCAATATGCTTGAAGGTTCGCTTTGGGATAAGATCATCGTCTTTGCCCTGCCCATCGCTTTGACGGGCATTTTGGAGCAGATGTTCAATGCGGCGGACGTCGCGGTGCTCGGGCGCTTCGTCGGGACGGAGGCGATGGCGGCAGTCGGCAACAACGTGCCCATTGTCGGACTCATTGTGACGTTCTTTCTCGGACTTTCTCTCGGCGCCAATGTCGTCATCGCACAGTACATCGGCGCACGTCGCCTCAAGGAGGCGAGCCGTGCCGTCCATACGGCTCTTGCACTTTCGATCCTTGCAGGCATAGGTGTGGCCTTGCTGGGCGAGCTTTTCGCTGCGCCATTGCTTTCCCTGCTTGACGTGCCCGATGCCGTCATGCCGCTGGCGGAGCTTTACCTGCGCGTATTTCTTGTAGGAATGCCCTTTATGAGCGTCTATAATTTTGCTTCGGCGATCCTCCGAAGTCATGGCGATACGGGCACGCCGCTCATCGCGCTCCTGGCGGCGAGCGCTCTCAACGTCGTCCTTGACTTGGGCTTCGTGCTTGTCCTGGGACTGGGCACTGACGGCGTGGCGTGGGGCACGGTGCTCTCGTATCTCGTGGCGGCATCCCTGCTCATCCGTGCCTTGCGCCGTGAAGAGGGTGTCCTGCGGCTCGACTTTCGTCTCCTGCGCGTGCGCCGTCACCATGCGAAGCGCATCTTCGTCATCGGCATGCCCGCCGCCGTGCAGGGCATGGTTTTCTGCTTTGCGAACCTCGTCATTCAGGCGGCTTTGAACAGTCTCGGCGCGGAGGTCATGGCGGCGTCTGCGGCGGCATTCACGATCGAGATCAACATGTACTGTGTGATCGCGGCCTTTCAGCAGGCGTGTACGACCTTCGTCAGCCAGAACTACGGTGCGGGAAATCTGCCGCGCTGCCGCGAGGTCACACGCTGGAGTCTTCGCCTGAATATCGTCGCCATGCTCGTTCTCGGCGCACTCATACTTCTCTTCATGCGCCCGCTGCTGCGCATCTTTAACGGCGATCCTGCCGTTGTCGAGATCGGCGTCATACGCATCGTCTACGTCGTCGTACCCGAGATTCTTGCCGTATTCATCGACATTTTCTCCGGCTCGATGCGTGGCTATGGCTACTCTCTGATGCCGGCTATCGTCACGCTCGTTTGTATCTGCGGCGTGCGCCTCTCGTGGGTCTGGCTCGTCTTCCCGCATCGTCCGACGTTCGAGACGCTCATGATCATCTATCCGATCAGTTGGGCGGTGACATCGCTGTGCCTCTATTTTTTGTATCGTTTCTACCTCAAGCATTTGAAGGTGATGTGCATCCGACCAGAGTGAGCGCTGTCTTCGTCATATAAAATGTCGGGTTTGCAGGTCATCCATGATATAATTCACTTGTAAGAGTTTGTGTCACGGTCAAGAGGTCTGTCAGAATAGGAGGTCTTCATGAGAAACAAGATGCAAAAACTCATCGGCGGTCTTTTCGCGGCGGCCTGGATTGCCTCTCTGCCGCTGATCGTGCACGCGGATGCTGTCATTCTGCACACGAATGACGTGCATTGCGGTGTCGCAAAGAACATCCATATCGCTGCTGTCACGCGGTACAAGCACGACTTGCAGAAGGAAAATCCAGAGGTCATCCTCGTCGATGCGGGCGATGCGGTGCAAGGAGAGCCGCTCGGCAGCCTCTCGCGCGGTGCGGCGATCATCCGCATCATGAACCGTGCCGACTACGATTTCGCCATCCCCGGCAACCACGAGTACGATTTTGGCATGGATCGCTTCCTGGAGCTTGCATCGCAGCTCAAGTGCGGCTACTATAGCTGCAACTTCATCGACAAGAGGACGAATCAGCCTGTATTCAAGACACATAAGATCGTCACGCTCGATGGCAAAAGAATCGCATTAATCGGCGTGACGACACCGGAAACGATTGTTTCGTCGTCGCCGAAGGAGTTTCAGGATGAGAATGGCAAGTTCGTCTACAGCTTCCTCGAAGATGAGGACGGCTCGAAGCTCTATGAGGGGATTCAGAAGGCGGTCGATGAAGCGCGCGCAGAGGGTGCTCAGTACGTCATGCTCGTCGCCCATCTGGGCACGACGGGCGCCGTTCCTGTTTGGTCGAGCGGCGCTGTGGCTGCGCATACGAGAGGGATCGACGTCATCATCGACGGACATTCGCATGAGCAGTACACGCGCGTCGACAAGAACAAGGACGGCAAGGACGTCCTCGTCGAGCAGACGGGCACGAAGCTTGCGAGCGTCGGCAAGATCACCGTCCATGACGACGGCACGATCACGGGCGAACTCGTCAAGGGGCTGACGGCGGTCGATGCCGATGTCAAGCGGCTTGTAGATGAGGAACTCGCGCAGGTGGAGAGGCAGCTTGCCAAGCCTGTCGGCACGACGACCGTTGACCTCGTGACCGATGTCGACGGTGAATACCGCGTGCGCAGCGGTGAGACGAATCTCGGCGATTTTGTTGCAGATGCATTTCGCGCCTCGGTTCATGCTGATGTGGCGCTCGTCAATGGCGGCGGTTTTCGTGAGCCGATTTCGACAGGAAAAGTGACGTATAAGACGCTCGCAGCGCTGTTCCCCTTTACGAACAACCTTGTCGTCAGAAGTGTCACGGGGCAGCAGCTTCTTGATGCGCTCGAAATGGGGGCGGCAAAGTATCCCGAAGAATCCGGCGGCTTTTTCCATGTTTCAGGACTTACCTATACCATCGACGCGCGTGTGCCGTCGTCGGTGGTTCAAAATGAGCAGGGCGGTTTTGTTCGTGTCGATGGAGCTTATCGCGTCAAGGATGTCATGGTCGGCGGCGTGCCGCTCGACTTGACGGAGGATTATACGGTCGTCAGCAATTCCTACATCATGAGGAACGGCGGCAACGGCATGACGATGTTCGACGGCACGCCGCTGCTGCGTGACACGGCGTTCTCCGACATCGACGCGATTGCCGACTACGTCAAAGAGCAGGGCGGCATCGTCGGCAAGGGCTACGAGAATCCTGCCGGCGCGGGGCGCATCACGATCCTTGAGTGAAGAAGAAAGAATAGAAAACGTCGCTTTTCAAGGACTGCCGTACGGAATGTGCGGCAGTTTTCTTTTGTGTGCGCGTCCTTCCCGGTGGCGCGGTGCGCTTCTCTGTGATATACTATAGGAATCGTTGCATTTATCCGTGCTTCCTATCGTGCAGGGAAGGGAAAGGGGCGTTGGTCTTGTCAGAAAAGCGAAGCGGCATGTGGTGCGGCGCAATTCTTTTCTTTTTGTGCGGCTTGTTCTTCTGCTGCTCCCATACGGCGTCGGCGGGCCGCGTGATCGACTTTCAGGGTGCAGGGAAGGCGCAGAGGGAGGCGGCGTCCAAAGAGGTGAAGCAGGAGAAAGCGCACGCATCTTTGCAGGAGATTCGCGTGGGGCTGCTCCTCGGGCAGAAGAGCGTGCTCATCTCGTCGGACGCTGGATTTTCCATCGTCGAGGACGGAAGCAGCAAGGTGCTGACGACGATCGCGCCGAATGCCGCCATCAAGCTGGAGGGCGGCGGGGCGGGAATCTTCCTCGATGGCAAGCGCCTCTCCGGCGCATCCCTGCGCCTTGTGCCGCAGCGTGCCGAGGGCGTCTTTCAAATTGGTGCCGGGCATTATCGCGGCAGTTTCTTCGTGCGCGTCGAGAGCAAGGGGCTTGACCTCATCGAGCAGCTTTCTCTTGACGACTATGTGAACGGCGTGCTCGCCGAGGAGATGCCCGCTTCGTGGCATATAGAAGCCTTGAAGGCGCAGGCGGTGGCGGCGCGAACCTATGCCCTTCGCAGCAAGGGACGCCATCGGTCGGAAGGTTACGACGTCTGCGCGACGACACATTGCCAAGTCTACGGCGGCGTCGATGCGGAAACGCCCGCGACGCGTGCGGCGGTCGCGCAGACGGCGAATCAGGTACTCCTTTACGCGGGAAAGCCGGCGGAAACGCTGTTTCACAGTGATTCGGGCGGCATGACGGAAAGCCGCGAGGCGCTTTGGGGCGCGGGTGTGCCGTATCTCGTTCCCGTCAAGGAGGATGTGCAAAGGACAAGCCCGTGGCAGGTGATCTTGTCGGAAACGGATTTCCTCAGGAAGCTCGCCGCCGCAGGCAAGGAGGTGGGAAGCTTGAAGAAGATCGGGCTTTCCCCGCTCGTCATCGGCAGGGGCGACGCCTACCGCACGCCTTCGGGACGCGTTTCGCACATGACGATCGAAGGCTCGAAACGAATTGTGGAGCTGACGGGAAGCGAGATGCGCTCCCTCTTTGGACTCAAAAGCACGCTCTTCGACGTGAAGCGGGAAAAGGGGCAGATCGTGATCGCCGGTTTCGGCAGCGGTCATGGCCTGGGACTGTCACAGCATGGCGCAGAGAGGCTTGCGGGCCGCATGAAGTATGACGCTATTCTGGCACATTATTATCCAGGAACGAAGTTGGAGATTCAACCGTGAGGAGAAGCGGAAAATATGCTGCTCAAGGATTTTGATTATGAACTGCCGGAGGAACGGATCGCGCAGAAGCCGATCGAGCCGCGCAACGCATCGCGGCTCATGGTGCTCGACCCGGTGGCGAAGACGATAGAGCACCGTCATTTCTACGACTTGGGCGAGTTCCTCGCGCCAGGCGACGCCTTGATTCTGAACGATACGCGCGTCCTTCCCGCGCGTCTCTATGGCAGGCGCGAGCCGACGGGCGCGCATATCGAGGTGTTTTTGCTGCGCCGCCTCGACAAGGATTCGTGGGAGACCTTGGTGCGCCCTGGCAAGAAGGCGCAGGTTGGACAGGTCATCCGCTTTTCCGACGAACTTTGTGCTGAGGTCATGGCGCATACGGATTTCGGCGGGCGCATCGTGAAGTTCCGCTATGAAGGCGTATTCGAGGAAATCCTCGATCGCTTGGGCGAAACGCCTCTGCCTCCCTACATCCATGAGAGATTGGAGGACAAGGAGCGCTACCAGACGGTCTACTGCCGTGAGGAAGGTTCGGCGGCTGCGCCGACGGCGGGTCTGCACTTCACGAGGGAGCAGCTTGCCGAACTCAAGGCGCAGGGCGTCCATATCGGCTTCGTCACGCTCCACGTCGGACTCGGAACGTTTCGCCCCGTGAACGTGGAAAAGATCGAAGAGCACAAGATGCACAGCGAGTATTACCAACTGCCCGAGGAGACGGCGGAGCTGATTCGCCGCACGAAGGCGGCGGGCGGCCGTGTCATCGCCGTCGGCACGACATCGATCCGCACGTTGGAATCGGCGGCTGAGGCGCAAGGCGTCATTTCAGCGAAGAGCGGCTGGACGGACATCTTCATCTATCCGGGCTATCGCTTCAAGATCGTCGATGCCCTTGTGACGAATTTCCACCTGCCGAAGTCGACGCTGCTCATGCTCATCAGCGCTTTCGCGGGGAGAGAGTTCGTACTGCACGCCTACGAGGAAGCGGTGCGCGAAAAGTATCGCTTCTTCTCCTTCGGCGATGCGATGTTTTTAAGGAAACGCGGATAAAATGAAGTTGCCCAGATTTGCACAGATGCGCTGCGCCTATCGAGGAGACAAACCGCAGGCGTAGCAGTGCTACGTCGAGGATTTGTCGACGATGAGAGGACAGCGTAGATGTGCGAAGATGGGCGGCGGAATTTATCTGTGGTTCCTGAACATGCCGTGCCGAAAGCGTTGCGAAAGAGGAGGCGACTTTTTGACAGCCATTACCTATGAATTGATAAAGAAGGATGAGGCGACGGGAGCACGCGCCGGCATTCTGCACACGCCGCACGGCAGTTTTCCGACGCCGATCTTCATGCCCGTGGGCACGCAGGCGTCCGTCAAGGGCGTTTCGCCTGACGAACTCAAAGAGCTTGGTGCGGGCGTGATCCTGTCCAATACGTATCACCTTTTCCTGCGCCCGGGCATGGATCTCGTGCGAGAGGCGGGCGGACTTCATCGCTTCATGAACTGGGACGGCGCAATCCTGACGGACAGCGGCGGTTTCCAGGTATTCAGTCTCGGCGACTTGCGAAAGATCACCGAAGACGGCGTGACCTTCCGCTCGCATATCGACGGCTCGAAGAAATTCCTTTCGCCCGAAGTTTCGATGGAGGTGCAGATGGCGCTCGGCTCGGACATCGTCATGGCGTTCGACGAGTGCGTGCCTTATCCCGCCGACTACGAATATGCGAAGACTTCGACGGAGCGCACGACGCGCTGGGCCAAGCGCTGCAAGGATGCGATGACGAGCGAGAGTCAAGGGCTCTTCGGCATCGTGCAGGGCGGCATGTATAAGGATTTGCGCGAAAAGAGCGTGGCCGATCTCGTGGAGCTTGATTTTCCCGGCTATGCCGTCGGAGGTCTGAGCGTCGGCGAGCCTAAGGAACTCATGTACGAGATGCTCGGACTCACCGTGCATCTTCTGCCCGAGGACAAGCCGCGCTATCTGATGGGCGTCGGCACGCCCGATTATCTCCTCGAAGGCGTCATGTACGGCATTGACATGTTTGACTGCGTATTTCCGACGCGCGTAGCACGAAACGGCATGGCGATGACGCATGAAGGCCGGCTCGTGATGAAGAATGCCGCTTACACGCGCGATTTTTCCGTCCTCGAAGAGGGCTGCGGCTGCTACGCCTGCCGAAACGGCTACACGCGCGCCTACATCCGACATCTCGTTCGCGCCGAGGAAATCTTCGGCCTGCGCCTCCTGACGCTGCATAATCTTTATTTCCTGCAGGCGTTTATGCGTGAGATGCGCGAGGCGATTCTCGCCGATGCGTTCAGTGATTTTCGCGCAAAATTTCTCGCGCGTTATCAGAAGTAAGGAATTTTCCCCGCAATAAAGGGAAACGGCGAGATGCGTCGAAAGAAATGAACTGTGAGGTTTTTGGGGAAGAGCTGAATCTGTCAGTGATTCCTTGACTAGGAGGAATACCATGGATGCAAATATGATGAATGCCCTTTATACATACGGCCCTTTGATCTTCATGGTGCTCGTCATCTATTTTTTGATCATCCGGCCGCAGCGCAAGGAGCAGAAGCGCCGCAAGGAGATGCTCGACGGACTCAGGCGCGGCAATAGCGTCGTGACGATCGGCGGCATTTACGGCACGCTGACCGAGGTGCACGATACGATGGTCAAGATGAAGATCGCCGAGCATGTGGAGATCGAGGTGTCGCGTGCGTCCATCCATGCGAATGTCACGGATGGCGGGGCGCAGGAGAAATCCTGACGCATGACAGCCGAGGAGATTTTGCAGGCGAAGAAGCGCCTGCGGCAAGAGGCCTTGAAGCGGCGCGGCAGCCTTTTGGCGCAGACGAACCGGATGTTCAGCGAGGCCATAGAAGCGAGACTGATGTCGCTCGACGTTTGCCGCGAGGCTCGGACAGTCTTCGCCTTCGCTGCGATGTCGGACGAGGTGCAGCTCTACAGCTTCATGGAAAAGGCGCTGGCCGAGGGAAAGCGCGTCGCCGTGCCGCTTATCGTCGGCAAGGGCGTGATGGAAGCGGTGCGCGTGCGGGCGCTTTCCGACCTCGTGCCGGGAGCGTTTGACATCCCGACCGTGCGTGAAGAGCGGCGCGAGATCGTCGCTCCAAAGAGCCTTGACTGCGTGCTCGTGCCTGGTGCGGCATTTTCGCGCGACGGGGCGCGGCTCGGCCTTGGCGCGGGCTTCTATGATCGCTTCTTGGGCGAGAAGGCGCCGCAGGCGCAGCGAATCGCCGTGGCATTTTCTTGTCAGATCATGGACGAGGTTCCCCGAGAGGCGCATGACGTCATGATGCACGCGATTGTTACGGAGAACGAAACTATACTTTGCAGGTGAGAAGCATTGATGAAGATAAAAGTGGGCATGGCGAAGATCAACAAATACGCGATGCAGCATTGCGGCGACAGCTTCGATATCATTGAGCGGCCTTACGGCGGACTTTCCGCCGTCATTGCCGACGGGCAGGGAAACGGGCTGGCGGCGCACCATACGAGCAGCTGGGTCGTGAACAAGGCGGCTTCACTCATCGCTGACGGCGCACGCGACGGCGCTGTCGCACGCGCCGTGCACGACTACCTCTACGCGATGAAGGACAAGAAGGTGTCGTGCACGCTGACGCTCCTGAGCGCCGATTTGGAATCGGAAACGGTCGTCATCAGCCGCAATTCCAACTGTCCGACGATTGTCAAGACGGACGAGTACCTGACGATCTACGACGATGAGGTTTCGCCGATCGGCGTCAACCGCCACATGAAGCCCCTCGTCTATGAACTGCCGTTCGCCCCGGGCATGATCGTCGTCTCTTTCACGGACGGCATCGCGCACGCGGGAAAGAAGTACGACGGCGCGTCGATGGATATGAAGAAGATCCTTGCCATCATCGAGGACAATGCGCCCGAGGACTGCGACTTCATCGCCAAGAGCATCTTGGAATACGCGCTCTCCTTGGACAAGGACAAGGCGGGAGACGATATGACGGTCGTCGTCATGGGCATAGCGGAAGCCACAGCCGATGCGCCGAAGATCGAGCAGCTTTCCGCTTCGTATCCGTTCTAGTCGTAGCCGTTCCGGTAGTAGCCGGTCCGGTAGAATGAAGCCATTGCGCTTCCAAGGGAGAAAGCTATGCGAATTGCTGTTGTCGGCGTCTGTGCGTCGGGCAAGACGACGCTCGTGCAGGGACTGAAGGATGCGGGCTTTGACGCATACAACGTGGCGCAGGAGCATTCGTGCATCCGCGCTTTTTGGAACAAGCACCGTCCCGACATCCTCGTGATGATCGATGCGACGCTTCCTGCAATCAAGAAGCGCCGCCGCGTCTCGTGGACCGAGGAGCGTCTTGTCGTGCAGCACGAGCGATTGCGTGACGCGCGGGAACATGCTGATCTCTATCTGCAGACGGACGATCTTTCGGCGGCGGAGGTCTTGGAGATGGTCGTCGCATTCCTGCGTGAAAAAGGGGCTTGAACCGTGTCTTTTGCGCCTTGCGCTTGAGTGCGGAAGAATAATATGTATCAGAGGAGATGGGAAAATTTGAGACAGGACGCTTTACTGAAGCTCATCGCGGTCATCGCGGTGATCGTCGGCGTTTTTTTCGCCTTCGTCTCGCCGTTGGCAAATTCCATACGCCAAGGCCTTGACCTGCAGGGCGGCACGCATGTCGTGCTCGAAGCGGTCGATACGCCGGAAGCGCAGGTCAACGACGATGCGATGCAGCGCGTCGTCAAAATCATGGAGAAGCGCGTCAACGAGCTTGGCCTGACCGAGCCGCTGATCCAGCGCCAAGGCGAGCGCCGCATCATCATCGAATTGCCGGGCATCAAAGATCCCGATTCTGCCATTAAGACGATCGGCAAGACGGCGATGCTCGAATTCAAGGACGAGGATGGAAATACCGTCATGACGGGCACGGACCTGAAGAACGCGCAGGACGCCCGCAACCAGCAGAATCAATATGTGGTCAACTTGGAGTTTTCCGACGAGGGCGCGAAGAAGTTCGCCGATCTGACGACGAAGAACGTCGGCCGCCGCATCGCCATCCTGCTCGACGGAGAAGTCTTGACGAACCCGAATGTGCGCGAGCCGATCACGGGCGGCAGAGCTGAGATTACGGGACAGGAGAGTCAGGAAGAGGCGCATCGCATCGCGATGCTTCTGAGAAGCGGCGCACTTCCTGTCAAGGTCAATATCATCGAGACGCGCACGGTCGGGCCGACGCTCGGACAGGACTCGAAGGACAAGAGCGAGTTCGCTTTTGTCATCGGTATTTCCGCCGTCCTCGTGTTCATGATTCTCTTCTATCGCCTTTCGGGTCTCATCGCCGATCTCAGCCTCATGGCCTACGTCATCCTGCTGCTCTTCCTCTTGAAGATGCTCGATGCGACCTTGACGCTGCCGGGCGTCGCGGGCATCATCCTGTCCATCGGCATGGCGGTCGATGCGAACGTGCTGATCTTCGAGCACTTCAAGGAAGAATTCCGCTTGGGCAAGACGCTGCGCCTTTCGATGGAGGCGGGCTTCAAGCGCGCTTTCACGACGATCTTCGATTCAAACATCACGACGATCATCGCGGCGCTCGTGCTGTTCTTCTTCGGCACGGGAACGATCAAGGGCTTTGCCATCACGCTCGGACTCGGCGTCGTGCTCAGCATGCTGACGGCGATCACGCTCACGCAGTACATGCTGAAGCTCCTCATCGCCTCGAATATTTGCAAGAATCCCGCCGTCTACGGTGCGACGGGATTGACTGGCGGAAGCGGGGTGAAGAAAGATGCATAAGTTCGACATTGTAAAGCGCACGAAGATTTGGTTCATCCTCTCCCTGTGCGTCATTCTGCCCGGCATTTTCAGCATGTGCACGCAGGGTTTCAACCTCGGCATCGACTTCACGGGCGGCACGATCATCGAGCTGCGCTTCCAGAAGGAAGTGACCTTGGCGGATGTGCGCGGCGTCCTGCGCGAGTACGGGCTCGACAACAGCACGATCCAGTTCTCGGGCGACGCGGCGAATGCTGAAGCTGCGCCCACGGTCATGGTGCGAAGCGTCGACCTTGAGGAAGAGGAGCGCAAGGCCGTCATGGCGTCGCTCAAGCAGCAGCTCGGCGACTACGATGTGCTACGAGAGGAGAAAGTCGGCGCGACGATGGGCGCCGAGCTTATCATGAACGCCCTTTGGGCGCTCGCGCTCTCGTGGGTCATGATCGTGCTCTACGTCTCGTACCGCTTCGAGTTCAGGTTCGGCATTTCCTCCATCTTGGCGCTGGTTCACGACATCCTCATCGTCCTGAGCGTCTTCTCCTTGACACAGCGGCCGATTGATTCTTCGTTCGTCGCGGCGCTTCTGACGATTGTCGGCTACTCGATCAACGATACCATCGTCATCTTCGACCGCATCCGCGAGAATCTGAAGCTGCACTTTAGGCGCGGCGGCGACATCAACGAGCTTGTCAATACGAGCATCTATCAGACGCTGACGCGCTCGATTTACACGGTATGCACCGTGCTCTTCACGACGTTCGCGCTCTACTGGTTCGGCGGCGATACGACGAAGGACTTCTCGTTCGCTCTTCTCGTCGGTTTCTTTGCCGGCTGCTATTCGTCCATCTTCATTGCAAGCCCCATCTGGGTCGTCCTGCGCAATTTCTCGGAGAAGCGCCGCAGGGCGGGCAGTGCGGCTGCAGCGAAGTGATCGTTGTTCATAATTTGCGCGGCGGAACGCCAAGCTGATGAAAGGGCTGTGCACAGGCTGAAAGGTCTGTGCAGCAGCCCCTTTTATGTAGGTTGCTCCATCGGCGACAGATGGGAGGAGGACAATGGAGAAAGAATGGTCGCTCTTGCCTGATACATCGGCGAGAGCTGTGGAATTTTCCCAGCGCATCGGCACGACGCCCTTCACGGCGGCGCTTCTTCTGCATCGCGGCATCACATCGGACGAAGAGGCGCGGGCGTTCCTTCATCCGGAAAAGCAGCCGTTTCACGATCCGTTCTTGATGAGGGATATGGAAAAGGCCGTCTCGCGCATAGAGCAGGCGATCGAAGCGCAGGAGCGCATCGTCGTCTATGGCGATTACGACGTCGACGGCATCACGGCGACCTCGCTTCTCTGCCGCAATCTGCGTCAGCTCGGCGCGGCTGCAGACTACTTCATTCCGCATCGTCAGAAGGACGGCTACGGGCTGCACAAGGAAACGCTCGATGAGATCATCGCTGGGGGCGCCAGGCTCATCGTCACGGTGGACTGCGGCATCTCCGCCGTCGAGGAGGCGGCAGCGGCAAAAGACAAGGTCGATCTCATCATCACCGATCACCACCTGCCGGGCAAGGAACTGCCCAAAGCCCTCGCCGTCATCGATCCGCATCGTGCAGACTGCTCATATCCCGACAAGAACATCGCGGGCGTGGGCGTGGCGTTCAAGCTCTGCCAAGCGCTTTGGCAGAAAATGCGCGGCAAGGCCTTCACGGGCGATCTTGACATCGTCGCCCTGGGCACGGTCGCCGACGTTGTGCCGCTCCTCGGGGAAAATCGGAAGATCGTGCAGCAAGGTCTGCGCGTCTTGAAGAAATCGAAGCGTCCGGGTATTCAGGCGCTTCTCGCTGTGACGGAACTCCAAGAGAAGGAGATCACGGCCGGACATATCGGCTTCGTGCTCGCGCCGCGGCTCAATGCGGCGGGACGCCTGGCGTCCGCGCTGCGCGGCGTCGAATTGCTCCTGACGGAGGACGGGGAGGAAGCGCAGGCGATTGCGGAGGAGCTTGATGCGGCGAATCGCGAGCGTCAGGCCGTGGAGCAGGAGATCCTGCAGGTGGCAGAAAAACAGATCGAGGAGATTGACGTCAAGCGAGCGCATGTGCTCGTGCTTCATGGAGAAGGCTGGCATCCCGGCGTCATCGGCATCGTGGCCTCGCGCATCGTCGAGCGCTATTACCGTCCGACGGTCATCATCGCGGAAGAAGACGGCATCGGCAAGGGATCGTGCCGCAGCATACGCGGCTTCCACATGTTTGAAGCTCTTTCTGCCTGCGGGGAGCATCTTCTGGGCTTTGGCGGCCACGCACAGGCGGCGGGGCTTTCGCTTCGCTCGGCGGACGTCGCTTCCTTCCGTGAGGCTATGGAGGCTTATGCGGCAAAGGTGCTGACGGAAGAGGATTTCGTGCCGATTCTCGACATCGAGCTGGAACTTGCACCCGAGAAGATTACGGAGCAGCTGATGACGGAGATCAAGCTTTTGGAGCCGTACGGCATGGGAAATCCCAAGCCGCTCTTTTCGACGCACGGCGTTCGCGGCAGTTATGCGCGGCAGATCGGCAAGGAGGGGCAGCACCTGAAGTTTGAGCTTGACGGCTTGGACGCGAGCATTGACGTTCTGGCTTGGGGCAAGGGCGAGGAGGCGCCGCTCGTCAATCGCGAGCGCATCGACATCGCGTATTTTCCCGAATACCATGTATGGCGCGAGAAGCGCTCTCTGCAGCTCATGCTTGAAGATTTTCGTCCGGCACGCGCCGAGGCGAAGCATCCCGACCGTGACGCGCTGGCCTCGGTCTATCGTTTCCTGCTCGCACGTCAAAGAGCGGGCGAAGGTCTGCCGGCAGATGCGGAAAAACTTCTGGCAGAGTATCTGCTTCATTTCCCCGTCATGGGAATCTTCACGTTTCAAAAAGCGCTGCAGATTTTCGAAGAACTCGGCATCCTGCTGCCTGACGACGGACGATATGCGTTCTGCCCGCCGCAAGAGAAGCTCGACTTGCAGAAGTCGCGCATCTTCCGTGAAGGAAATCCGCTGTGAGGCGATGCCCTTTGTTCAAGCCTTGCGCGATGGTGTATAATATATAACATGAGATTAAAGCGGGCGAGCATGGACGTTTGCCCGTAAAATGCCGAGGAAAGCCGGGTGGAGTGCAATGAGTGAAATGAATCCCGTGACGATCGATGCGATCTTGGAAGCGGTCAAGCGCTATCAGCCAAATGCGGACACCGACCTCATCCGAAGGGCGTACGAACTTGCGGACGCCGCACACAAGGGACAGAAGCGCGTTTCGGGTGAAGACTACATCATCCATCCGCTGGCTGTCGCGAAGATTTTGACGGATCTGCAGATCGACGACATCACGATCAGCGCGGCCATCCTGCATGACGTCGTGGAAGATACGACGCATACGCTCGATGAAATGCGCGAGCTTTTCGGCGATGAGGTCGCAATGCTCATCGACGGCGTGACGAAGCTCGGCAGGATCCAATATAAGTCGAAGGAAGAGCAGCAGCTCGAAAGCTATCGCAAAATGTTTCTCGCGATGGCGAAGGACATCCGCGTCATCATGATCAAGCTCGCCGACCGCCTGCACAACATGCGCACGCTCAAGTACATGCGCGAGGACAAGCAGAAGCGCATCGCGCGGGAGACCATCGAGATCTACGCGCCGCTCGCGAACCGCCTCGGCATATCGAATGTCAAGTGGGAGCTTGAGGATCTGTGCCTGCGCTATCTCGATCCCAAGGCGTACTACGATCTCGTCGAGAGCGTCAAGCAGAAGCGGCAGGAGCGGCAGGCGTTCATCGACGAGGCGCACGAGCAAATCGTGGAAAAGCTCGAAGAAGCGCATATAACGGCGGAAATCCAGGGACGTGCCAAGCATTTCTACAGCATCTACAAGAAGATGAAGCGCGATCAGAAGGACATCAGCGAGATCTACGACCTGTCGGCTCTGCGCGTGCTCGTCGACTCCGTCAAGGACTGCTACGGCGTGCTCGGCATCATCCATGCGATGTGGAAGCCGCTGCCCGGCCGCTTCAAAGACTACATTGCCATGCCGAAGTCGAACGGCTACCAGTCCCTGCACACGACCGTGATCTGCCGCGGCTATCCGCTTGAGATTCAGATCCGCACGTTTGCCATGCACAAGGTTTCAGAGTACGGTGTTGCCGCGCATTGGAAGTACAAGGAAGCGGGAAAGAGCGTCGGCGCGACGCGCGAGTACGATCAGAAAATGTCGTGGCTGCGTCAGATGGTCAGCCTGCAGCATGAGTTGGACGATCCGCGCGAATACTTCGAGGCTCTGAAGGTCGACGTCTTTTCCGACGAGGTCTTCGTCTTCACCCCTAAGGGCGATGTCGTCGATCTGCCCAAAGGATCGATTCCCATAGATTTCGCCTACCGCATCCACACGGAAGTCGGGCATCACTGCGTGGGCGCCAAGGTCAACAGCAAGATCGTGCCGCTCGAATACAAGCTGAAGAACGGCGACATCGTTTCCATCATTACGAATAAATCGAACAACGGGCCGAGCCGCGATTGGCTCAACATCGTTGCGTCCTCGGAGACGCGCACGAAGATACGCTCGTGGTTCAAGAAGCAGCGCAAGGAAGAAAATATCGCGCGCGGCATGGACATGATGGAGAAGGAGGCCAAGCATCTCGGCTATGTACCAAAGGAGATCTTGAAACCCGAGCGCCTTGAACTTTTGGCGAAGAAGCTCAATATACCGCAGGTAAATGACCTCTTGGCATCCATCGGCTACGGCGGCATAACGCTCAACGGCATCCTAGGAAAGCTCATCGAAATGCACAAGCAGGATCTGCAGAAGGCGACGCCGCCCGATATTTCCCAAATGCTCAGCGAACTAAAGCAGCCGCTCAAGAACCGCAAGAAGAAGGCGAGCCACGGCATCCTCGTGGAAGGGGAGGGCGGCTTCCTCGTCCGTCTGGCACGCTGCTGCAATCCGATTCCAGGCGATCCGATCACGGGCTACATCACGCGCGGGCGCGGCGTTTCCGTGCATCGTTCGGACTGCCCGAATCTCTTGAACGATATGGATTTCTCGCGCGTCATCGAGGTCAACTGGGATGTCGGCCTCGACAAGGTATATACGGTGCAGATCGAGATCGTCTGCAACGATAAGACAGGCATGCTTGCCGAACTTTTCGCCCTGCCGGCCGAGATGAAGGTCAACATCAGCTCACTCACGGCGAAGACGAACAAGACGAACAGAACCTCAATCGTCAATATGGGGCTTGATGTGCGAAACTCGCAGCAGGTGGCGCAGATCATGACGAAGATCCGCCGCATGAAGGACGTCTACAGCGTATCGCGCTCTCTGGGCACGTCAGCAAAGGATGATGAATTATGAGTTTGAACATGAAGGCGCTCGTGGTAGGGGCGCTCGGCGTCAACTGCTATATTCTGCATGAGGAAGGAAGCAAAGAGGCGATAGCGATCGATCCGGGCGGCAGCGAAGAGACTGTATGGCAGCATATCCAAGAAGATGGACTGAACCTCAAGGCGATTCTCAACACACATGCCCATGCCGACCATATCGGCGCCATCGACTTTCTGCGCGAGAAAACGGGCGCGAAGCTTTATATCCATGAGGCTGATGCGCCGATGCTCCTC
Organism: Selenomonas sputigena ATCC 35185; assembly: GCF_000208405.1. Classification (NCBI taxonomy): domain Bacteria; kingdom Bacillati; phylum Bacillota; class Negativicutes; order Selenomonadales; family Selenomonadaceae; genus Selenomonas; species Selenomonas sputigena. Next base: position 864,581 of record NC_015437.1, read on the forward strand.
GATGCGCAAAAGAACTTGTCCGCCTTTATGGGCACGCCGATCATGACGCGCCCCGCCGATATTCTCTTGAAGGGCGGCGAGGTCTTGGAGATCGGCGGCATGAAGTTCACCGTGCTCCATACGCCCGGACATTCCCCGGGCGGCGTCTGCTACCTCATGGAGGATCGCGTTTTCAGCGGCGACACGCTGTTTGCTGAATCCGTCGGCAGGACGGATTTTCCCGGCTCTTCCTCCCGAGATCTCCTGACTTCCATTAAAGAAAAGCTCATGACGCTGCCCGACGAACTTGCCGTATACTGTGGGCATGGCCCGGCGACGACAATCGGGCATGAGAGAAAGTGCAATCCTTATATCAATGGCTTTGGTTTCATGTAGAAGCAAGGAGATGCGGCGTCTTGCGACTGCATTTTGCCGCTCATGGATTCCTGATCGGCAGAAGAGTAACAGGTGCAGGAGCCTGTCCTGTTCGTGTCTGATTTTATTTTACAATGAACCTTTTCTGTGAAGTTTGAACGGATTGAATAAATGTTTGTATTCTTTGATACTTTTTGCTACAATAGCTTATAAAGACTTTGAATTGACAGATACTTTCAATGTCTGCTCATTTTTCATGTAAGGACGGCGCACAATGTCCGCAAAGTGGACGTTTGTGCGTGTAGTTTACCATGAAGCCCCAAGAGGTCAAGCCGAAGGCGTAGGCCGATTGGTCAGGCTTCTGTAAGGACGGCGCACAATGTCCACAAAGTGGAAGTTTGTGCGTGTAGTTTCGCAACAAATCGTAAAGGAGTATGGTCATGGCTAAAATAACAATGGAGGATCTGAGAAAGAGGCTGCAGGAACGTCAGCATAAGATGACGCCGCAGCGGCAGATCGTTCTGCAGGTTTTCATGGATCGTCCTGGCCAGCATATCAGCGCGGAGGACGTGCACATGATCTTGCGCGCCAATCATTCGGAAATCGGCTTGGCTACTGTCTATCGCAGCTTGGAGCTTCTCGTCGAGCTGGGGCTTTTGCAGAAGATGGAGTTCGGCGACGGCTGCAGCCGCTACGAGATCTCGGATCTCAATCCTGGCGAGCATCAGCATCATCACTTGATTTGCCTGAGCTGCGGCAAGGTCACCGAGTTTTCTGAGGATCTTCTGGAGAATCTTGAGAAGAAGGTTGCCGATGAATGCGACTTCCAGATCGAGGATCATCAAGTCAAGCTGTTCGGTTACTGCAAGGAGTGCCGCAAGCATTGATTGTTCGACGTTTCTTGCTCGACCGAAAAGAGGAGGTCATCGTCAAGCTCGTGCGCGAGCTTTTGGAACTCTTCAAGATTCGGGTGTTGGATCTTGAAGAGGAGTGCGGCGAGGAACAGGCGGATTTTGCCGTATTGTCTGTGCGGCATGAAATTGCCATGGATCCTGTGCCTGCAGTTCATACGGAACTTCTTGCTGTGGAGGAGACGGGGGAGGAACGGCGCTTTTCTATAGGGGGCGCCGCAAGGCAGGGCGAAAAGGCGATGGCGGCTGTCCATCGCCTCGTCAAGCTCAACCTCTACCGTCTCTTTCGTACGCATTTCGCTATGCCTGCGGCGGCATGGGGCATCCTGCACGGCGTCCGCCCGACGAAGATCGTGCATCGCTTCATCGAGGCGGGACTTTCGCGTGAGGAGATCGTCGCACGACTCGTGGAGGACTACGAGGTTTCTTTGGAGAAGGCTTCGTACATGACGGCGATGGCGTTTCGCCAGAGACCGTTCCTGCAGACCTCGGACGAGCGGACGATCAGCGTCTATGTTGGCATACCGTTCTGCCGCTCGCGCTGCCTTTACTGCTCGTTTCCCGCCTACATCCTGCCGAATGATGAGCAGCTCAGCGCTTTTTTTGCCGCATGGGACAAGGATCTCGCGGCAGCGAAGCGCGAGATTGAGCGTCATCGCTTGAAGGTGCAGAGCATCTACATCGGCGGCGGCACGCCGACGAGTCTCAGCAATGCGGATTTCGAGCGCGTGCTTTCCCTCGTCGAGGGAGCATTTTACGGCGAGCATACGGGCGAGTTTACCGTGGAGGCGGGACGTCCCGATACGATGACGCCGGAAAAGGCGCTCTCGATGAAGGAGCATCGCGTGAGCCGCGTCAGCGTGAATCCGCAGACGATGCAGCAGCGCACATTGGAGCGCATCGGCAGGGCGCATACGCCCGAAGACATCGTCCGCATGTTCCGCCTGTTGCGCGAGACGGGAGATTTTTCCATCAATATGGACGTCATCCTCGGCCTGCCGGGGGAGACGCGCTCGGACATCGCCGATACGATGGCGAAGGTTCTCGCGCTCGCCCCTGACGACGTGACGCTTCATTCGCTCGCCTTGAAGCGCGGCTCGAAGCTTAAGATGCACTTGGAAGAATATGAGCTTCCGAATGACGCCGAGGTGCAGGCGATGTTTCGGACGGCGATGGAGCAGGTGCAGGACAAGGGTTTTTTGCCGTACTATCTCTATCGGCAGGGCTATATGAGCGGGCAGATGGAAAATGTCGGCTGTGCGCGTCCGGGCGCTGAGAGCATGTACAATATGCAGATCATGGACGAGCATCAGACGATCCTAGGCATCGGCTGCGCCGCGACGAGCAAGATCATGAATTTCCGCACGAAGAGGCTCAAGGCGTCGTTCAACGCCAAGGATTTTCATACTTATGTGCGCGATATCGACGATTATATCGCGAAGCGATCCGCTCTTTTAGCGGAGGCTTACCGAAACGAGGGGGAGGAAGAAACGTGTTGATCAACGGACCGCGCGGCACGAAGGATATTTTGCCTGATACGGTCGCACAATGGACGCATGTGGAGAAGGTGATCCGCGAGCTATGTGCGCGATATGGTTACCGTGAAATCCGCACGCCGATTTTCGAGCATACGGAGCTTTTCCTGCGCGGCATCGGCGAGACGACTGACGTCGTGGAAAAGGAGATGTACACGTTCACCGATCGCGGCGAGCGCAGCCTTACGCTGCGGCCCGAGAATACGGCGTCCGTCGTGCGCTCGTACCTGCAGAACAAGCTCTATGCCGCCGACGCTCTCGTGAAGCTCTTCTACATCGGCTCGATGTTCCGCTACGACCGGCCGCAGGCAGGGCGCTACCGCGAGTTCCACCAGTTCGGCGTGGAAGCCCTAGGCGAGGAAAACCCCGCAGTTGACGCGGAGATCATCGTGCTGGCGGTCGAGTTTCTGCGTGCGCTCGGCTTGCAGGAGCTGAAGCTGCATCTCAATTCCGTCGGCTGTCCCAAGTGCCGTCCCGTCTATCGCGAGAGGCTGCAGGAGTTCTTCCGCCCGCATCTCGAAGAGCTTTGCACGGACTGCCGCTCGCGCTTCGAGCGCAATCCGCTGCGCCTTTTGGACTGCAAGAACGAGCATTGCCATGCGCTCGCAGAAGGTGCGCCGCGCATCACGGACTGCCTTTGCGACGAGTGCCGTGTGCATTTCACTGAGGTGCAGTCGTATCTTACGGCGGCGGGCATTCCTTTCGAGCTTGATGCGAATCTCGTGCGCGGCCTCGACTACTATACGAAGACGGCATTCGAGGTCAAGTACACGCCCTTGGGAGCACAGAGCGCCGTGGCGGGCGGCGGCCGCTATGACGGGCTTGTCGAGGAGGTCGGCGGACCGCCGACGCCCGGCATCGGCTTTGCCGTGGGGCTTGAGCGCGTGCTGCTCGCCTTGGAAAAGCAGGAGCTTCTGCCCGAGGAGCTGGAAGCGGTCGACGTCTTCGTCGTCGCCTTGGGCGAGGCGGCGCAGATTCCTGCCTTCAAGCTTCTGCATGAGCTTCGCGCGGCGAAGCTCTCCGCTGCCATGGACTTCGCAGGGCGCAGCATGAAGGCGCAGATGAAGCAGGCAAACAAGAAGAACGCCCGCTTCGTGGCGATCTTAGGGGAAGATGAGGTCAAGGAGGCTTCTGCCCTCTTGAAGGATATGAAGACGAGCGAGCAGAAGAAGCTCGCTTTGAAGGATTTTGTTCCTGCATTATGTGTTGAGGTGAAGAATTGATGGAAACATTGGAAGGCATGAAGAGGACACGCCATTGCGGCGAGCTGCGTGAGGGTGATGTCGGCGCCGAGGTCGTGCTCTCGGGCTGGGTATCGAGGAGAAGGGATCACGGCGGTCTGATCTTCGTCGATATGCGCGACCGCTCGGGGTTCGTGCAGGTCGTCTACGATGAGGCGGCGATGGGCAAGGAAGCGTTCCACAAGGCGGAAACCCTGCGCAACGAGTTCGTCATCGGCGTGCGCGGCAAGGTGCGCGCGCGCTCGGAGGATACGGTCAATCCGCATATCGAGACGGGCAAGATCGAGGTCGTCTGCGAGGAGCTGCGCATCCTGAATACGGCGAAGACGCCGCCCTTCTACATCCAGGACAACATCGACGTCGACGAAACGCTGCGCCTCAAGTATCGCTATCTTGACCTGCGCCGCCCCGAGATGCAGGCGAATCTCATGCTGCGCCACCGCGTGACGAAGATCATGCGCGACTTCCTAGACCGTCATGAATTCATTGAGATTGAAACGCCGATGCTCTGCAAGAGCACGCCCGAGGGCGCACGCGACTTCCTTGTGCCGAGCCGTCTGAATCCCGGCAAGTTCTACGCACTGCCGCAGTCGCCGCAGATCTTCAAGCAGATTCTCATGGTCGCAGGCTTCGAAAAGTATTTCCAGATCGTGCGCTGCTTCCGCGATGAGGATCTGCGTGCCGATCGACAGCCCGAGTTCACGCAGCTCGATATCGAGACGTCCTTCCTCGATGAGAACGACATCTTGGAGTTGATGGAAGGGCTCGTCGCGGAGCTTTTCGACAAGACGCTCGGCATCAAGCTCGAAACCCCGTTCCTGCGCATGAAGTGGGACGAGGCGATGGAGCGATTCGGCTCAGACAAGCCCGATCTTCGCTTCGGCATGGAGCTCATGGACATCTCGGAGTACGTCAAGGGTTCGGACTTCAAGGTCTTCTCCTCCGTCCTCGAAAACGGCGGACAGGTCAAGGTCATCAACGTCGAGGACTATGCGAATATCCCGCGCCGTGAGCTGGACGGTCTCGTGCAGTATGTGCAGGGTTACGGCGCGAAGGGTCTCGCGTGGATTCAGTACACGGAAGAGGGCGTGAAATCGCCGTTCAAGAAGTTCTACGCCGATGAGGTCTTCGAGAAGATCAAGGAGGCCTGCCATGCCAAGACGGGCGATCTCCTGCTCGTCATCGCGGACAAGCCGCTCGTCGTCGCACAGGCGCTCGGCGAACTGCGCCTTGAGATGGCGCGCCGCCGCGGCCTCATCGATGCCGATGCGCTGAAATTCCTCTGGGTCACGGACTTCCCGATGTTTGAATACAACGAGGAAGAGAAGCGCTGGAAGGCCATGCACCATCCGTTCACGGCGCCGCGCCGCGAGGATGTCGAGTACTTGATGTCCGACCCCGGAAGGGTCAAGGCGAACGCTTACGACATGGTTCTGAACGGCGTCGAGATCGGCGGCGGCAGCCTGCGCATCTATCAGGGAGATTTGCAGGAGAAGGTCTTCGAGGCCATCGGGCTCACGCAGGAAGAGGCGCGTCAGAAGTTCGGCTTCATGATGGACGCCTTCGAGTACGGCACGCCGCCGCACGGCGGTATCGCTTTCGGTCTCGACCGCCTCGTCATGCTCATGGCGAAACGTCGCTCGATCCGCGACGTCATCGCGTTCCCCAAGACGCAGAGCGCTTCGGACGTGATGTCGCACGCGCCGTCCGAGGTCGACGCCAAGCAGCTGCGCGAGCTTTATGTGCGCTCGACGGCGGTCAAGAAGGAAGAGAAGAAGTAGGCAGTCAGCCGCAAGATATAAAAAATCCCCATGCAGGAGCATGGGGATTTTTTATGTTCGGCTTATTTCTTGAGCGCTTCCTTCAAGATCGCCGTGCAAGCCTGCTGCGCAACGCGCAGCACGTCGGTGTAGACCTTGTTGTAGAGCTCGCCGCCGTCGACGACGCCGCGGCCGTTCTGCGTGATGAAGAACTTCTTCGGACGATCCTCGAAGGCCTTGTCCGCTTCAGCAAATTTCGCCTCGACCAGCTTCTCCAGTTCCTGCTCTGTCAAAATAAGTCACCTCTTTCTATAATTATACCTTATATTATACATCATTTTGATTGATTGTAAAGGTGCAGTCGTCAGACGTGGAAGCGGCCGACGGTCTCTTTCAGCTCGTGGGCGAGCTGCGACAGTGTCTGGCTTGCAGCGGCGATTTCCTGCGTCGATGCGGCTTGTTCCTCCGAGACGGCGGAGACGTTTTCTGCCTCCCTGCGCACATCGTTCGAGGCGCTCTTGATTTCCTGTACGGAAGATACAGTCTGCGCGCTTCCCTGACGCACGCGCTGCGTCAACGTCTCGATGCTCGTGACGCGCTCCGAGAGTCCCTGCACGAGTTCGGCGATGCGGTCGAACTTTTTGCCCGCTTCGTTGACTTGCGTGACGCCTTCGCCGACGCGCTCCTTCTGCTGCTGCATGATGGAGAAGGTACGCTCGATCTGGGAAGAGTTTTCCGTGATGAGCGTCGTGATCTGCTGCGCTGCCGTTTCTGATTGCTCGGCGAGTTTTCGCACCTCTTCAGCAACGACGGCGAAGCCTTTGCCCGACTCGCCGGCGCGTGCGGCCTCGATGGCGGCATTCAAGGCGAGGAGATTCGTCTGGCTGGCAATCTGGGTGATCATCTCGACGATCTCGGATATGCGTTTCGATCCTTCGTAGAGAGAGTTGACGGCATCGGCGACTTCCTCCGTACTGCCATTGATGGTTTCCATTCCCTTGACAGCGACGTGAAGTCCGCTCTGGCCTTCCGTCGTCGCCTTGTGCGTTTCGGCGGCGGAGGCCGCGACGTCGTGGATGACATCGACGACTTGGTTCATTTCATCGGACATCGCATTGACAGAGTCGATGGAGCGGTCGACGATGTCATTTTGCTCCTGTGCGCTCTGGGCGATATGGGTCACGGCTTCTGCAGCGCTTTGCGAAGCGTTGGCGGATTGCCCGGCCGAAGAGGTCAGTTCCTCGGAGGATACAGCGAGCTGATCGGCGGCCTTGAGGGAGCGCTGCACGAGGTCGTGCAGGTTCTTGGACATCTTGGCAAAGCTCTGATGCAGCCGGCCGATTTCGTCTTGACGATCCGTATCGCTGAACTTATGCGACAAATTGCCCTCTGCCACTTGTTCGGCGATCTTGCCGAGTTCCGTGATCGGCGTCGCAATCGAGCGCGTGATGTAGAGGATGATGGAGATGAGCATGGCGATCGAGAGGATGATGATGACGGCGACGACCGCGCCCATCTTCATGATCGGAGCGAGAATTTCCGACTTCGGCACTTCGAGGACAAGCACCCAGCCCGTATCACCGACAGGGGCGGAGGCAAAGAGCATCGTCGTACCATCCTCGCTCCAGGAGGCGATGGTTGGTTTGCCCTTGAAGAAGGCTTTGATCGCGTCGGCGTTTTCCTTCTGGTCGAGGATCGTGTCGTCAATCGTCTTCGACTTGTGCGAGATGAAGTTGCCGTCCTCGTTGAGAAGGAAGGCGCCGCCCGTTTCTCCTACCTTGATGGCGGAGACGAAATCCTTCACGGCGTCGAGAGAGAGGTCAAAGCCCGCGACGCCAGCGACCTGACCGTTTTGGCGAAATGCCGAGCTGAAGCTCACGACGGGCTTGTGATCGGTCTTCGTCAGGTAGATCTTCGAGATCATGACCTCCTGAGAGCCTGTTGCATCCTTGTACCAGGCGCGTCCTGTCGCATCGAAGGTGGGGTCTGATGTCTTGTCCGCACCATCGATGAAGGGCTGATTCGGGAAGCCGATGAAGAAATCCCCGATGCCGTTTTTATTGGCAAAATGGTTCGCCGTCGTCTGCATGTCCTCGTGTGAGGGAAGCTTCGCATCCCAGGAGCGCGTCACAGCGGCGAGCATTTCCTTCTTGCCAATCAGCTGCCCGTTGATGTCGCTCGCATGATGGGTCGCCATTTCCATCATTTCCTGTTCCATGGAATCCATGAGGATTTCATAGACAATGCCCGCCATGACGATGAAGACTAGGAGGACAGGCGTGCCGATCAGGGCGATCATTCTTGTTTTCAAATTCATGATAGTGACTCCTTTCCGTTTTTTCCCCTGCGGTGTCTTGGATATCGGCAAAAGGATTATCTTTTGTGCGACTTTCCAAGTGTTCATGGCAGAATTGTCATGATGAATACGATGAAGCATAAGGAAATAGACTCGTATTCGTTTACATTCTTATTACGAGATTAGACTCTGTTTTCCTGCCGACGATATATAAAATACGAGGAATCTCCCATAGAACGAATTTGCTGGGTTTTTCGACGAGAAGAAGGAAGGATTTTTCCCGGACATTGTTGACACTCGGTGTTAAGTGTGATAAAGTATGTTAGTGATTTTATGGAAGGAGTGCTGAAACATGCGCAATGCCGTTACGTTGGCCTGCACGGTTTGCAAGAACCGCAACTATCAGACCAACAAGAACAAGAAGAATGATCCCGATCGGCTTGAATTCAACAAGTATTGCAAGTTCTGCAAGAAGCATACGCCGCATAAGGAAACGAAGTAAGCCCTGCGGCTTGCAGCAATATGATACGGGGTGTGAATGCTTTGGCGGATGAAAGATCGTCAGCGCCGCAGTCTTCTTCAGGCGGTTTCAACCTCTTCCGTTTCTTGGGCGAGGTCAAGGCGGAGATGAAGAAGGTGACATGGCCGACTCACAGGGAGCTGGTGACGTATACCGGCGTTGTGGGAGTGGCGGTCGTTGTCGTCTGTGCGCTGATCTGGGTATGCGATACGTTTTTTGCAAGGCTGTTTCAACTTATTCTGCGATAGAAGGCTGGAGGCGCGATGGAATCTGAGAAGAAATGGTATGTGATTCATACCTATTCCGGATATGAGAACAAGGTCAAGGCGAATCTTGAGTCTCGCGTCCATACCATGGGGATGGAGGACAATATCTTCAATGTCATCGTCCCGATGGAGGAGGAGGCCGAAATCAAGGACGGCAAGAAGAAGCTCGTCAAGAAGAAGGTTTTTCCCGGCTACGCCTTAGTCGAGATGATCGTCAATGACCGCTCGTGGTACGTCGTGCGCAACACGCCGGGCGTCACGGGTTTCGTCGGCTCGGGAACGAAGCCGATTCCGCTGTCGGAAGCAGAAGTAAAGCATATCTTGAAATCCATGGGGGCGGAGGAAGAGAAGCCCGTCGTCCATATCGATCTCGAGGTTGGGCAGGCTGTCCGCATCAATTCGGGCACTTTCGAGAATTTCGCCGCTACGGTGGCGGAGGTGCTTCCCGAGAAGGGCAAGGTCAAGGTGCTCGTCGAGATGTTCGGGCGTGAAACTCCGGCCGAAGTCTCGTACAATGAGGTTGAAAAGATTTAGCTGCCGCAGCGCCGCAGGTGCTGACCGCAGTATAACCCCTTTTAAGGAGGTGTTAAAAGTATGGCAAAGAAGGTCGCAAAGCTCGTCAAGCTGCAGGTTGTCGCCGGCAAGGCAAGTCCGGCTCCTCCGGTAGGCCCGGCGCTCGGTCAGGCAGGCGTCAACATCATGGCTTTCGTCAAGGAATTCAATGAGAGGACGGCCAAACAGGCTGGTCTTGTCATTCCGGTCGAAATCACGGTCTTCGAGGATCGTTCGTTTACGTTCATCACGAAGACGCCGCCCGCCGCAATTCTTTTGAAGAAAGCTGCCGGCATTGAAAAAGCTTCCGGTGAGCCGAACAAGACGAAAGTCGCCAAGGTGCCGCGCGCGAAAGCGCAGGAGATCGCGCAGTCGAAGATGCAGGATCTCAATGCGGCAGACCTCGAAGCTGCTACGCGCATGATCGAGGGAACGGCTCGCAGCATGGGCATTGAAATCGTCGATTGATTTGAGGCGCTCATGCTCGTGGCAGGGAAAATCCGCTATGACCACGAAAGGGGAATTTTTGAATGGCAAAACACGGCAAGAAATACCAGGATGCCGCGAAGCTTTTGGAAGACGGAAAGCTCTACAGTGTCGCTGAGGCCATGGAACTCGTGAAGAAGACTGCGACGGCAAAGTTCGACGAGACGATCGAACTGCATGTCCGTCTCGGCGTCGATCCGAAGTACGCCGATCAGCAGGTTCGCGGCGCTATGGTTCTGCCGCACGGCACGGGCAAGGCGAAGAAGGTTCTCGTCTTTGCCAAGGGCGAGAAGGTCAAGGAAGCTGAGGATGCAGGTGCTGATTACGTCGGCTCGGACGAGATCGTCACGAAGATTCAGGGCGGCTGGTTCGACTTCGATGTCGCCGTCGCTACGCCCGACATGATGGGAACGGTCGGTCGTCTCGGTAAGGTCTTGGGTCCTCGCGGTCTCATGCCGAACCCGAAGCTCGGTACGGTCACGATGGATCTTGTGAAGGCAATCAATGAGATCAAGGCCGGTAAGGTCGAGTACCGTACGGACAAGGCAGGCAACATCCATGTCCCGATCGGCAAGGCTTCGTTCGATGTCGATAAGCTCAAGGCGAATTATCAGGCGCTCATTGATACGCTTGTCCGCGTTCGTCCGGCAGCGGCGAAGGGGCAGTACATCCGTGCAATCACGGTCAGCTCCACGATGGGTCCCGGCATTCCGGTTGCTACGATGGCCTGATTCGACAACTACATAGAATGACTGTAGACAGCAGGTATGGATCTTCCATCTAACGAGCAAGTTGCTCGCCCGCCGAGGTCGGATTCAGGCGCATTGCTTCAAAAGATGCGGCTTCCGGCATACAGTTGGGAGCCGTTTTATTTTTGTTAAATCTCATTGAGAGGGGGTGCAAGAATGAATGCAAAGGTAAATGCAAAGAAGGAAGCGGTCGTCGCCGAGCTGAAGGAAAGGCTTTCGGCAGCGAAGGGCGCCGTTTTTACGAGCTACAAAGGCTTGACGGTGGCGCAGGACACGGCGCTTCGCCGCACGCTTCGTGAGGCAGGCGTTTCGTATCATGTCGTCAAGAACACGATGACGCGCATCGCCGCGAAGGAACTCGGTCTCGACGAACTTTGCGATCACTTGGAGGGGACGACGGCTCTTGCCGTTTCCGCTGACGACGCTGTGGCGCCGGCGAAGGTCATCTGCGAGTTCATGAAGAAGAACAAGCTTGAGGATGCCGGCATCCTGACGCTCAAGGCGGGTCTTCTCGACGGACGCGTCATCGACGTCGCCGAGGTCAAGGCTTTGGCCGATCTGCCGTCGCGCGAGGTTCTTCTCGCAAAGCTCTTGGGCAGCATGCAGTCTCCGATTGCGGGTACGGTCAACGTGCTCCAGGGAGTCATCCGCAACGCGGTCTATGTGCTTGAGGCGATCCGCAAGCAAAAGGAGGAGCAGGCTTCTGCCTGAACCTTATAGAGTGCAGCGCTTGGGCAGATGCCCGTCGCTTGCAGGCTGAATATATTTGAAGAAAACAATTTTATGGAGGTACAATCATGACTAAAGAAGAAATCATGCAGGCCATTGAGGGCATGACCGTCCTCGAACTTTCCGAACTCGTCAAGGCTATGGAAGAGAAGTTTGGTGTCAGTGCCGCGGCTCCGGTCGCTGTTGCTGCTGCCGGCGCTGCTCCGGCGGCTGCTGCCGGTGAAGAGAAGACCGAGTTCACGGTCGTTCTCGCTGCTGCAGGCGACAAGAAGATCAACGTCATCAAGGCTGTCCGCGAAGCTACGGGTCTCGGCCTGAAGGAAGCGAAGGAACTCGTTGACGGCGCTCCTGCTCCGATCAAGGAGAACATCGCGAAGGCAGAGGCAGAAGAGCTCAAGAAGAAGCTCGAAGAGGCCGGCGCAACGGTCGAGCTCAAGTAATTTGGGCGCAGCAGAAGCTACATAAGAAACCGCCCTTGCAAGTCGATTTTCGACTGCAAGGGCGGTTTTTGTTTGGTTGGTTTACGTTTCCTGCTGCAGCGTAAGCGGATGTTCGCTTTCCGTTTGTGCCGTCTTTCGCTTGCCGTTCCAACTATATTGGATTGTCAGCACGGTGAGCGCCGCGATGAACATGAAGAGCGCCATGAGGAAGTAGCCCGTGTCGAAGGAGCCTGTCTCCGTCTTGAGCCAGCCCATCATGTAGGGGCCGACCCAGCCGCCGAGATTGCCGCAGGAGTTGATGAGGGCGACGCTGCCGGCGGCGGCGGAGCCGGAGAGGAAGCTCGTCGGGATCGTCCACCAGACGCCCATGGCGGCGTAGATGCCGATGGCGGACAGGCAGACGAGGAAGAGCGCCGTATACATGTTATCGGCAAAGGGACTTAGCCCTAGCCCGACGGCGCCGACGAAGAGAGCGCCCGCGACGTGCCAGACCTTGTCTCCCGTCTTCGTCGAGGTCTTGCCGATGATGACCTGCACGAGGAGCGCCGCTGTCATCGGAATGGCGATGGCGCCGCCGAGGAATCCGGTCGACCAGCCCGAAAGCCCCTTGAGTACCGTCGGCATCCAGAAGTTGAAGCCCCAGAAGCCGATGACCCACATGAAATAGATGAAGCAGAGCTTCAAGACCTTGGGATCGGAGAAAGCCTGAAAAATCGTGTACTTCTTGACGCTCTGCATACGCGCCTGCTCTTCTTCGTACTGGCGGTTCAAGTATTCCTTTTCTTCTGCGCTGAGCCAGGAAACCTGGTCGGGCTTGTCCTTGACGAAGTAGAAGAAAAATACGGCGAAGAGGAGGGCGGGCACTGCCTCCAAGATGAACAGTTCCTGCCAGCCGTGCATGCCGAAGAAGGATGTTTGCAGCAGGAATCCCGCAAGTGGTGCGCCGACGATCGTTGAGATGAGAAGTGACGTCAGCATGAGGGAATTGGCGCGCGCTCTCTCCCTTTCGGAAAACCAACGCGCGAAGAGCACGGAGTAGATGACGGGGTAAAGGCTCGCTTCTGAGGCGCCGAGCAGGAAGCGGCAAAGGTAGAACTCCGTCTGCGTCTGCATGAATGCCATGAAGATGCAGACAAGTCCCCAGGTGAACATGATGCGTGCGATCCACTTCGCGGCGGAAAAGCGGGCGGCGATGAGTGCGCCGGGGATTTCCAGGAGCAGGTAGCCCATGAAGAAGATGCCCGCGCCTGCGCCGAAGATTTCGGGCGTGATCCAGTCGAGATCCTGCGTCATGGTCAGCGCTGCATAGGCGATGTTCACGCGGTCGATGCAGGCGATGATGGACACGAGGAAGACGGGCAGGATGATGCGCAGGTCGCGCTTTCGTCTGAGACGGGCGAGATCCAAATTTTCCATAATGATTCCTCCTAAAATAATGCAGGATGATAAACAAAAACTCCGCCCCTCGAAAGGGACGGAGGATTATCCGCGGTACCACCCAGATTCCCGCGTGAAGCGGGCGCTTGCCGCGTACAAACATACGCGCTTCCTCTAACGCGGAAGGGACGGCTCGGCTTACTCGATTTCAGCTTTGCTTCTCGGGGAGGATTTTCTTCGCGAGGCTTTCTGCCGCTTTTCAGCACAGGAGCGGCTCTCTGTAAGACAGCGTATCACGAATACTCTTTCCCGTCATAGAATTTTGGCGATGTATTCTTTTGCATCGTGGTTTGCATCGTGGTTTGTTAAGTTGTAACCTCGATGAAGCATAATATACTCCTTGAAAAGAAGGTTGTCAAGCATTTGGAGAAAATTTATTTTTGCTTGGTCGATCGGGCTGCTTTTGCTATGAAAACCCAAGAGGTCAAGCCCGAAGGGCGCAGAATGATTGGCTTTTTCATGTAAGGGCGGCGCACAATGTCCAAAAACTGGACGTTTGTGCGTGTAGTTTGCTATACTAGAGGAAGACAGACCACCGCGCGGATAAGAAGCGCAGAAGAGAGGGGAAAACTCATGTATTTTCGCACACAGCAGTATTACCGCATCAACCGTCAGCTGAAAAAATCTTACCATGCCTGCATCCGAAACGGCGGCACGGAAGAGGAGGCGCGGGCGATTCGTGAGACGAATGCACACATCGTCGAACTTTTTGCCCATGGCGGACTCATCAGTCACGAATGGGCGGCGGCCTTGGGGCATAGGCATGGACATGATATGGATTCATAATGTGAGAGAATTGTCCTGGATATGATAAAATCCGATTGACATGAAATGAGGGATATGATAAACTAATTATTTTCTTCCAACTTCTGAAGATTTGTGCTATAATGTATGCGGATAGTTTTTTAATTCCATGCGTTTTGCATGGGGAAGGGCAGGAGGTGTAGTATTGCTTCAGGTTGGTGACACGGTTGTCTATCCGATGCATGGGGCGGGCGTGATTTCCGGCATAGAGGATTGCGAGGTGCTCGGCGAGGGCAAATCCTATTATGTGCTTCAAATGCCATTGGGCAACATGAAGGTCATGATACCGACGGACAACGTGGATAATATGGGTCTTCGAGACGTGATTCCCGAAACGCAGGTCGAAGAGGTCAAGGACATTTTGCAGATGGCTCCCGAGCGTGCGACGGGAAGCTGGAACAAGCGCTTTCATGCGAATCTTGAGCGCATGAAGAGCGGCGATATATGCGATGTGGCGGCTGTCGCGCGGAATCTCGTCCTGCAGGATCGCCTGCGCAAGATTTCTAGCGGCGAGCGGCGCCTTCTGGATCTCGCGCGGCAGATCATCGTCAGTGAACTTGTCTATGCCTGCAGCAAATCGCCCGAGGAAGTCAAGTCGTGGATGGATGGCATCCTTGCGGAAAACGATTTTGCCTGATGCTGACGATCCCTGGGAAGACCCCGGCGATTCGAGAGTGATTTCTTTTGACAAAGCCGAATAGATTTAGTATGATAAATCTGTTTGGCTTTGTCATTTCCATTATATGGGGAGGGATGTTTATTGCTCGAAAAAGTATTGCGTTTTTTCATCACGCTGATCTTCGCCATTCTCGGCGGAGCGCTCATGCAGCTTGCCAGTCCGCTTCTGACCTTGTTTCTGAGCACGGAAGTTCTCAAGCTGGATCTCGGACTCTTCGGCTTGACGCTCGCTTCGCTCGTCTGCATCCTCGTCGGTGCTGTTCTGGGCGGGGTTCTCGGCTTCATCACGACGCCTCTTTTCACGGCTACGCTCAAACGCTTCACCTATTGGGTCGAAACGCAGCTGAACAAGATGCCGATTCATGATGTCATCGCAGGCGCAGCGGGGCTGGCCATCGGACTTATCATTGCAAATTTATTGGGAGCGGCGTTTTCCAAGATTCCGCTCGTCGGAGCATATTTTCCTGTCGTTTTCAGCATCGTGTTCGGCTATCTCGGCATTCATATCACGATCAAAAAGCGCAAGGAAGTCGGCGATCTTTTCGGCACGCTGCCGAATCTGATCAGCAAGAGCCGCGAGGCGAAGGCGCAGGCGAAGGCCAAGGAAGCGCTGGGGCAAATCGGCAAGGAACAGAAATCGTCCAAGCTCTACAAGCTGCTCGATACAAGCGTCATCATCGACGGACGCATCGCCGATATATGTGAGACGGGCTTCATTGACGGTACATTGCTCATCCCTGAGTTCGTCTTGGAAGAACTGCAGCATATCGCCGATTCCTCAGATGCGTTGAAACGCGTGCGCGGCAGGCGCGGACTCGATGTCCTGCAGCGCATACGCATGGAATCGAAGATGGAGGTCGAGATCACGAGCCAGGACTTCGACGACATCGCCGAGGTCGACTCGAAGCTCGTGCGCCTCGCGCAGGTCGTGGGCGGCAAGCTCATCACGAATGATTTCAACCTGAACAAGGTTGCAGAGTTGCGCGACGTGCCCGTCCTCAACATCAACGAGCTTTCCAATGCCGTGAAGCCCGTCGTCATTCCAGGCGAGACGATGCGCGTTTCCGTCGTCAAGGAAGGCAAGGAGCCGGGACAGGGCGTCGCCTATCTCGATGACGGCACGATGATCGTCATCGAGAACGGCCGCCGCCATATCAACAATACGATTGAAGTGGAGGTCACGTCGGCGCTGCAGACAGCAGCCGGACGCATGATTTTTGCAAAGCCCAGACATTGGTGAAAGAGAAGTGCCGCCGATAGGTCATGCGACTTATCGGCGGCGCGTTTATAAAGCAGTATATGCAAGGAGGCTTTATGGTTTCCGTGATTTTTCCGGCGGCGGGTGCAGGAAGGCGCATGAAGGCGGACAGAAACAAGGTGCTTCTGGAACTTTCCGGCGTGCCGATCCTGCTTCGCACGCTGCGGCGCTTTTCCGCCGTACCTGCAGTCGCCGAACTGATCGTCGTCGTCGCCAAGGATGAGATCGCTTTTGTCGAGGAGATGCTGGAGAAGGCGCAGGGCTTGAAGCCCTGGCGCGTCGTTCAAGGCGGCGCTGAGCGCCAGTATTCGATCGCGAACGGCATGGCACATCTCGCCGCAGATGCCGACATTGTGCTCGTGCACGATGCGGCGCGGCCTTTAGTGAGCCTTGCTGCAATCGAAGCGGTCATCTCTGCGGCGCGTGAGAAGGGCGCGGCCATCGCTGCCGTGCGCGCGAAGAACACGATCAAGGTTGTCGGTGAGGATGGACGCGTCGAGGCGACGCCGTCGCGTGCAAGTCTCTGGGAGGTGCAGACACCGCAGGGATTTCGCCGCGAGATTTTGCAGCGAGCTTATGAGAAGGCGGCGCAGGACGGCTTTCTTGGCACGGACGACGCGAGTCTCGTCGAGCGAATCGGCGAGGCGGTCTTCGTTGTTGAGAGCGACTACGGCAATCTGAAGATCACGACGCCTGAAGATTTGTGGATGGCGGAGGCGCTTTTGGCGCATTCTGAGAAATTATAGCTGAAATGAAGGTGACGATATGACGAGATTTGGCATGGGATACGACGTGCACCGTCTGGTGACAGGGCGCAAGCTCATCGTGGGCGGCGTCGACATCCCGCATGAATATGGGCTTCTGGGACATTCGGACGCCGATGTGCTGCTGCACGCCGTCGAGGACGCCCTCTTGGGCGCAGCGGCGCTCGGCGATCTCGGCAGACATTTCCCCGACAGTGACGATCGCTGGAAAGGCGTGTCGAGCATGAAGCTCTTGGAGCATGTCGCACAAATGCTTCGTGCGAAGGGCTATCGCGTCGGCAACATCGACGCGACAATCGTGGCGCAGCGTCCGAAGTTCGCGCCCTACATCGAGGAGATGCGCCGTAACATCGCCGAAAAGCTCGATTTGGAGCTTGATCAGGTGAATGTGAAGGCGACGACGGAAGAAAAGCTCGGTTTTACGGGCGAGGAGAAAGGCATATCCGCCTACGCTGTCGCTTCTTTGGAGCGAATGGAGGAAAAATAAATGCTGAGGGTTTACAATACGCTGACGCGCGAGAAAGAGGAATTCAAGCCCCTTGAGCCGGGCAAGGCGAGCATCTACTGCTGCGGCGTGACGCCGTACAACGACCCGCATATTGGCAACGCGCGTCCCTTTGTCACATGGGACGTCGTGCGCCGCTATCTCGAGAAGAAGGGCTATGCCGTGCACTACGTGCAGAACTTCACGGACATCGACGACAAGATCATCCGCCGTGCAAAGGAGGCGGGCGAGACGTGGAAGGAACTCGCCGATCACTACATCGCAGAATACTTCAAGGCGATCGACGCGCTCAACGTGCGCCGCGCCGACGCCTATCCGCGCGTTTCGGAGCATATTGCGGACGTGCTCGCCGTGATCGAAAAGCTCATCGAGAAGGGCTATGCCTATGCGCTCGACGGCGACGTCTACTACAGCGTGGAGCGCTTCGCGGGCTACGGCAAGCTCAGCGGCCGCTCCTTGGACGACATGCAGGCGGGCGCACGCGTCGGCGTCGACGAGCGCAAGCATCATCCGATGGATTTCGCGCTGTGGAAGGCGGCGAAGCCCGGAGAGCCGTCTTGGGACAGTCCGTGGGGCAAGGGGCGTCCGGGCTGGCACATCGAGTGTTCAACGATGTCGATGAAGTATCTGGGCGAGACGTTCGACTTCCACGGCGGCGGCAGCGATCTCATCTTCCCGCATCACGAGAACGAGATCGCACAGGCGCAGGCATGCACGGGCGACGACCACAGCTTCGCTCGCTACTGGCTGCACAACGGCTTCATCACGATCCATGACGAGAAGATGTCGAAGTCGAAAAACAACTTCTTCACGGTCAAGGACATTTTGGAGAAATACGCGGGAGAGGTCGTGCGCTTCTTCATCGTGCAGACGCACTACCGCAGTCCGCTCGATTTCACCGACGAGCGCTTGGTGGAGGCGAAGACGAGCCTCGCACGCCTCAAGAATTCGTGGGACAATGCCGCAGAGCTCTCGTCGCGCAAGGACGAGAGCTCTGGCAGCGCGAAGTCGCTTTTGGCAGCGGCGATGGAAGCCAAGGCCGCGTTCTATGAAGCGATGGACGACGATTTCAATACGGCGCTCGCCATCAGCCACCTTTTCTCCCTATCGAAGGAAATCAATATCTATTACAACGAGGTCACGACGGGCGCAGCTGCTTTCGACGCGGCGAACTTCGCCAAGGTTCGTGCCGTCTACGCCGAGATGGCGGAAGTCATCGGCATCTTCGAGGCGAAGGAAGAAAAGGCGGCGGACGGACTTGTCGACAGCCTTATGGAACTTCTCCTCAATCTGCGCCAGAAGGCGCGTGAGGAGAAGAATTGGGCGCTCGCCGATCATCTGCGCGACGAACTCAAGGCTCGCGGCGTCGTCATCGAGGATACGCCGCAGGGCGCAAGGTGGAAGCGCGCATGAGGTTTGATCGCTTTCGCGCCATCGTCGGTTCAATGTTCACGCCCGACGGCGAGGGCGGCATCGCCGAGCGCTACGAAGGAATCGATGTGCGCCTCGCCAGCCCCCTCGTGCTCGCCTACATCGGTGATGCCTACTTCCATCTCTTCGTGCGCACGCGCCTTCTATCCTTCGAGCAGTCGCAGGTGCACGTCCTGAGCGATTTCGCCGCGCAGATCGTCTCGGCGGTCTGGCAGGCGAAGGCATATCACGCGATTGAGGAGCGTCTGACGGAGCGCGAGCGCGGCATCTTCCGCCGCGGCAGGAACGCGAAGAGCCATGCGCCGCGCCGCGCGAGCGTCGCCGAGTACCATGCGAGCACAGGCTTCGAGGCGCTTCTTGGCACGCTGTTTTTGGAAAAAGATACGGAGCGTTTGGACGAGATCGCCGAATGGGCGTTTCAGGCCATCGCGCAGGGCATGATGGCGGAGATTGCCGCTAAACGCGGACGGCGCGTGAAGAAAGGGGCGGCTGAATGACGGCACGCCTTACGAAGATGAAAGGAAAAGAGCCTTGGAAATACAGTTGATTGCAAAGACGCCGAATTACCTCAAAACGTGCTGGACGGCGGCGCGTACCTGCTACAGCGCGGATTCGCCCATCGAGCTTCTGGCCGAGGAAAAGAGCGAGGCGGATATGCTGCGCCTGTTGGAGCGCATCATGACGAGCAAGCACCTCTCGGTCGTCGAGCACTGCTCGATGACGTTTGCCGTCAAGGGCGTCTCGCGCACGCTTCTCGCGCAGTATTCGCGCCACCGCATCGGCGTGTCGCTGAGCGTCCAGAGCCAGCGCTACGTTTCGGAGCAGTCGGAAAAGCAGGCGGACGGCATCTTCGCCCACGTCGTGCCCGAGACGATTCGTGAGAAAGAAGCGGCGTATGTGCGCTATATGGAAACGATGCAGGTGATTCAAAAGGCCTACGACGATCTTCTCGCGATCGGCGTGGCGAAGCAGGACGCACGCTTCGTGCTGCCGGGCGCGGCATGCACGAATTTCGTGACGACGCTCAACCTGCGTTCCTTCATGGACGTCTACGAAAAGCGCGTGACGACGCCGGGCGCACAGTGGGAGATCCGCAACATGATGCTCAAGATGCGCGACCTCCTCGTCGAAGAAGAGCCGTGGCTCGCGAGGTATATCGTGAAGCCCGAAGTGCGCTGAATGAAGAGCGGAAGATGGTGCGAAGCGATGGAAACGAAGCAGAAGAAACGGCCTGCGAAGGAAGAGCGGACGGTCTTGAAGCGCGGCGGGAGGCAGGAAGAGCGGCGCGATGCGCCTTCTGCCGATGAGATTCTCGTCGGCAGGAACGCCGTCTTCGAGGCGCTGAAGGCAGGGCGCGGCATCAATCGCATCCTCGTCGCGCAGGGCGCGAAGGAGGCGGCGCTCGCGCCGCTTCTCTCGCTTGCACGCGAGCAGGGCGTGCCCGTGCGGGCGAGCAAGCGAGAGAAGCTCGACCAGCTCGCGCCCGACATGCGCCACCAGGGTGTCATCGCCTATGCTGCGCCCGTTGCCTACGCCTCGCTCGATGATGTCTTCGCGTGCGCCGAGGAAAAGGGCGAACCGCCTCTCCTCCTGCTGCTCGATGAGATCGAAGATCCGCACAACTTCGGCGCGCTCCTGCGCACGGCGGACGCGGCGGGCGTGCACGGCGTGCTCGTGCCCGAGCGCCGCGGCTGCGCGCTGACGGCGACGGTCGCCAAGACCTCGGCAGGCGCCGTCGAGCATGTGCGCGTCGTGCGCATCGGCAACATCGTGCAGGAGATGAAGCGCCTCAAGGAGCGCGGCCTCTGGTTCGTCGGCGCCGATATGGCGGGCGATGAGGACATGTTCCATGCCGACTTGACGGGGGCTTTGTGCATCGTCATCGGCAGCGAGGGCAAGGGACTCGGCCGCCTCGTCAAGGAGACGTGCGACTTTCTCGTGCGCATCCCGATGCACGGGGCGATCAACTCACTCAACGCTTCGGTCGCCGGGGCGCTCCTCATGTACGAGGCGAGGCGCGCGCGCCTCTTGGGAAGGGCGTAAGGCGATGGCGAAGAAGCGTGAACACTTCATCATCGACGGCTACAACGTCATCCATGCGCTGCCCGAGCTGGCCTCCTGCGCGGGCGACCTTGCAGAAGCGCGTGACCGCTTGCTTCACCTGCTCATGGAATACGGCGCTTACGAAAAATACGATATGACCGTCGTCTTTGACGCTCTCTTTGCAAGCGGCGAAGAGCACAGAGAACAGGTCGCGCCGCACTTCGAGGTCATCTACACGGGCGAAGGCGTGACGGCGGACAGCTGCATCGAGCGCCTTGCCTATGAATCCGTGCGCACCTCGCGCGAGGTGCACGTCGTGACCTCCGACGGCGCCGAGCAGTCGGCGATCCTCGGCGCAGGCGCCTATCGCATCTCATCGACGGAGCTTTGGCGGCGCGTGAAGAAGACGAAGAAAAAGATTGCCGACGAGTACTTGGGCGAAGTGACGCTGCCCCTTTCGCGCAACGAAGTCGGCTCGCGCATCGACAGCCGCACGGCGGCGAAGCTCGACGCTCTGCGAAAGCGAAGCCGCTGAAATGTACGGGAAAAGGCACGGACAAATGAGAAATATGCGCAGCAAAACGCGCTAAAGGCGGAAAAAGCCGCGCCGCGCTTGACGTTTCGGGCATCTGTGGAGTATAATCAAAGCAGTCGAGGGGAAGCCGAAGGATCGGCAGCCCCTCTGGGGGACATCGTTTTCTTCAGAAGTGGAAAACAACACGAATGGGGTCGATGCTATGGAAGCGGAAATGAGAGACAGCGGCAATGATACACGGTTTGAAGGATTTGACGGCCTGACGGATGAGGAAGTCATTTCCAGGATCAAGGAAAATTGCAGCAACATCGCTCTGGATTACTTGATCAACAAGTATCGCAACTTCGTTCGCGCGAAGGCGCGCTCCTACTTCCTCATCGGCGCTGACCGCGAGGACATCGTGCAGGAGGGCATGATCGGCCTTTACAAGGCGATTCGCGATTTCCGCAACGACCGCCTTTCGTCCTTTCGCGCGTTTGCTGAGCTCTGCGTGACGCGCCAGATCATCACGGCGATCAAGACGGCGACGCGCCAGAAGCACATCCCGCTGAATTCATACATATCGCTCAACAAGCCGATTTACGATGAGGATTCCGACCGCACGCTCCTTGATATTCTGCCGGGAGCACGCGTTTCGAATCCGGAGGAGCTCGTCATCAGTCAGGAAGAGTTCGTCGACATCGAGGAAAAGATGGAAGAGATCCTGAGCGATCTCGAATGGCGCGTGCTCATGAGCTACCTCGACGGCAAGTCGTATCAGGAGATCGCCGTCGACCTCGACCGCCATGTCAAGTCCATCGACAATGCGCTGCAGCGCGTGAAGCGCAAGCTGGAGCGCTACATGGAAAACCGCGGGGACGAGGTTGACATCACGACGGTCTACCGAGGTTTGAGCACGATCAATCATCGTATGCACGATGCCCTTGACGCCCAGATGCAGCGGAAATAGAGAGGGCAGCCGCTTTCAGCCAAGGCGCTTGGCATGGGAGCGGCTTTTTCACATGCAGGGGGAGGGCGCTCGGAAATTGGGCGGCAAGCGCCTCTTGACGGTGGGGTCGCGTGAGCTTTCCGATGAAAAAGCGTGCAGGAAAAGCAAGGGGAAAGGTGAAATGCATGGAAAAGCTGAAAAGAATACGCAAGCTCGATTGGTTCATCCTCGTCGTGGCCGTTTGGCTCATGGCCACGCTCGACTATGACAATTTGCAGACCATCGACATCGCCTATCTCGTTTCGATGGCGCTGTGGACCGTGTTCCTCGTCATGCGCGTCGTATTCGATCTGCCGCATGAGAAGAAGAGCGAGGTCGGCGAAGAGAAATGAGAAAGGCGGTTTTCTTCGACCTCGACGGCACGATCATCGATGTCACGCACAAGAGGCCGCTGCCCACTGAGGCGGTGCGCACGGCGATCCACCGTCTGCAGGAAGCGGGGCACTATGCCTTCGTTGCCACGGGGCGTCCGTACAGCTTCATCGAGCAGGGGCTGCTCGACCTCGGCTTCGACGGCTTCGTGCTCATGAACGGCGCCGTCGTCATGGTCGGCGGTGAAATCATCTTTCAGAAGCCTCTGCCACCGCCGCTCGTCTGCCGCATCGTGCGTCTGGCGCAGGAGAAGGGCTTGGACTTTTGCCAGGAGAGCGTGGACTTCACCTACATGGGCGCGGAATGCAAGGGGCTGGAAGCCTTCTTCAGGAGCTTCGACGTGCCGCTTGACTTCTTTCGCCGTGACTTTTCTTGGCGCGATGTTGTGACCTACAAGATGGAGTTTTATGCTGCAGAGCGCACGTCCTTTGCGGACTTCCTGCAGCTTCCGGGCGTCACGGGTCTCGTCGATGCGGCGCACGGCAGGAACTTCGAGCTGTATTCCGCGCACGAATCGAAGGGCACGGGCATCCTTCATGCACTCGAATACATCGGCGTTCCCGTGGAAGAAAGCTACGCTTTCGGCGACGGCGAGAACGACATTGAGATGATGCAGACCGTCGCGCACGCCCTCGTCATGGGGAACGCCAACGAGAGTCTGCTGCCCCATGCTGAGACTGTCGTGCCCACGGTGCTGGAAGACGGTGCGGCGTGGGGAATCGAACACTGCATCTTGCAGAACGATTGAAGTGTGACAGCTTAGATGAACGATAGGAGAAACCTTATGAAGAAAATGCTGGGTATGCTCGCCGCACTCGTTTTTGCCTGCACGCTGCTGGCAGGCTGCATGGGAGCGCCGAACGCGGCGCAGGAAGCGGCGCAGGCGAAGGGCGGCGCTCTAAACGTCAAGGTGCTCGACGTCGGGCAGGGCGACGCTATCCTCATACGAACGGCAGATCAGACCATATTCATCGACACGGGCGACCTCGACGAACATCCGAAGCTCGAAGCGGCGCTCAAGAAAGAAAACATTAAGACGGTCGACAAGCTCATCATCACCCATCCCCATGCCGACCATCTGGGCGGCGCTTCCGTCCTCTTCAAGAACTGCGAAGTCAAGGCGGTCTATGATAACGGCGAGCCGACGACGACGAAGTTCTACCGCGACTACCTGAAGACCATCAAGTCGAAGAACATTCCCTACAAGGCGCTTGTCGACGGCGATGTGCTCGACTTTGGCGGCGGCGTTTCGTTTCACGTTCTGAGTCCGACGGCCGAGATGGTGAAGGAGGGGGGCAAGAAGAACGGCAAGCCGAACCTCAACATCAACTCGATTGTCGGCAGGCTCGAATACGGCGACTTCACGATGCTCTTCACGGGCGATGCAGAAAAGGAGACGGAGAACTCGACGCTCTCGCGCCACAGCGCGGCCGACCTCAAGAGCCTCGTCCTCAAGGCGCCGCACCACGGCAGCAAGACATCGTCGACGGCGGCATTTTTGAAGGCGACGGCGCCCGAGGTCGTCGCGATCTCCTGCGGCGCGGGCAACGATTACGGGCATCCGCACAAGGAAGTCCTCGAAAGATACAAGAAGTTCAACATCAAGGTCTATCGCACCGACCAAGGCGGCACGATTGCAGTAACCTCGGACGGCAAGACCTACAGCGTGAAGGAGGAAAAGTAAATGGCATTTGCCGTCATCGATCGCTTCGAGGAAGAAAAGGCGGTTCTCCTCGTGGGAGAGGAAGAGAAGAAGGTTGTCTTTCCCGCGGATGAACTGCCCGCAGGGCTTTCTGAGGGCGATTATATTCGCTGGGAGATTTCCTTTGACGAGGAGCGCACGAAGGCGGCGCGCGAAGAAGCGGAGGCGCTTTTGCAGAGTCTCAAGGGAGATTGAGAAGTGAGATGGAAACTCGGAGCTTGACGCTCTTATGAGATTGACGATAGGAGTGGTTTTTTTGTTCAAACGATTTTTTTTGTCCGTCAGCCTTTTCCTTATGGCGCTCATGCTCTTTGCCCCCGAGGCTTTCGCCGCGCGGGCGCTTGAACTCAATGACCTCCAGTATCAGGTGGTCGAGGAGGATGGACGCAGCGTGCTGCGCATCGAGATCGGCATGAGTCGTGCGGATGTTTCCTATACGGTTCAGAAAGATTCGGCGAAGCCCAAGCATCTGATCGTGGCCGTGCAGGATGCGAAACTCGGCGCCATGCGCACGGATGCGACGCTTGACGGCACACTCGGACGCTTCATGACGCTGCGCGAGGAGGGACGGCGCGGCGTGGAGATCATGGTTTCCTTCGCCTCGGAGGTGGAGGAGCAGAATTACGCCGTCTACACGCTGCCTGCCGATCGCAGCGCGAAGAAGCCGGATCGCCTTGTCATTGACGTGATGACGCCCGTCGCTGCTCCTGTGCCGGCTTTTGTTGCACCCGATGGCATCGAAGGCGTCGCCGGGCATACGATCGTGCTCGATCCCGGACACGGCGGCAGTGATTCGGGCGCGGTCGGCCCGAATGGCGTGCGTGAAAAGGATGTGGCTCTCCAGGTGGCGCAGAAGGTGCAGCGTCTCTTGGAAGGTGCAGGTGCGCACGTCGTGATGACGCGCACGACGGATCGCGACGTCTACGGTCCGAACGCTTCGAACGGAGAGGAACTGCAGGCGCGTGTCGATGTCGCCGAGCGCACGCCGGGAGCGGAGCTGTTCTTGAGCATCCACTGCAACGCTTTTTCCAGCCCGACGGCGAACGGCACGGAAACGTATTCGTACTATGGATCGATCGAGGGCGGCAGGCTCGCCGCCATCCTGCAGGAAGAGCTTCTTGCGGCGGGCGGCCTGCGGGATCGCGGTGCGAAGGAGGCAAACCTCTACGTGCTCAAGCATTCGAGCATGCCTGCCTCTCTTGTTGAGCTTGCTTTCATCTCGAATGAACGCGAAGAAGCTCTCTTGACCTCGGAGGATTTTCAAAACAAGATGGCATTTGCCATAGCGAAGGGGCTGAGCCGCTTCTTTGTGGGCGGATAAGCAAAAGAAAGGCGGTTTTTTAGAATGAAAATCATGAAATCCATGCTCGCGCTCCTCATGCTTCTGACGCTTCTCCTTGCTGTGGGCTGCGGCGCAGACGACAAATCCAAGGGTGCGGACACGCCGGCGGCGGACAAGCCGGCGGCGACGGACAAGAAGGACGCGGGGGCGAAGAACGGCTCGGCCAAGCCGGCAGAAAAGATCGGCATCAAGGTCTACTATCCCGACGACAACGGCATGAAGCTCGTAGCCGAGATGCGCACGGTCGAGACGACGCAGGACGGCAAGTACAAGGCGTCGATGGAATCCCTGCTCTCGGGCACGAAGGCGAAGGGCGTCATCACGATCATCCCCAAGAAGACGAAGCTCAAGAGCGTCGCAGTCAAGGACGGCATTGCGACCGTCGATTTCAGCGAAGACCTCGTCAAGAACTTTGCAGGAGGCTCGACGGGCGAAGAAATGCTCGTCGGATCCATCGTCAACACCCTGACCGAGTTCCCCGAGGTGAAGTCCGTGCAGATCCTCCTCGAAGGAAAGAAAGTCGACTCTCTGGCCGGTCATCTCGACACGTCGAAGCCACTCAAGCGCATGACAGAACTTCTGTGAAGGACTTATGATGCTTCCAAGACGAGGAGAAGTTTCCTTATGAAAAAGGGGCTGCCGCACTAATCTAAGTGTGACAGCCCCTTTTGTTTGCTGTAAGATGGTCATTTGTACCGCCGGTTGCTTCCATTTGGGCGATGGATTTTCGCAGCCGCTCCATATTAGCTTCGCTGTAAAAGGGGTCGGCGGATACTTCAAAAGGAATGCGCTGCTCTCGCGTGACTTTTGCAGCAAACATCGTGAAGGCGGATGCCATTGTCAGACCCATCGCATGGCATGTTTGCTCCATCTGCTCTTTCAAGACTGCATCCATAGAAAAATTTACAACTGCCTGTGCCATAGGATTCGCTCCTTCCTTTCTGAACATCTATCATATCATGTTTGCAACTTAAGAAACAACAAGAAATTTTCGATGAAATAAAGAAGAACAGCGGAAGATTGTTTTCTCAGCACAGGGAAGGGATGAGGAAATGAGCATGAGAATCGGAACTGTCGTGCGCGGGCGCGAGGCGAGCGCTTCTTTTGTATCTGCGCCATCCTCTGCCATGGCATTGAAGGGCAAGGAGAAGGAGAAGACGCAGCTCGGCGCGGCCGCTGAGGTGCTGATCAGCAGGAAAGCGCGCATCCTGCAGCTGACGGAAAAGGACGCGAAGGAGATCCTGCGAGACGAAAAGGATTTTGAGCCCCTGACAGCGCGCGACAGGATCGCCGATGTCGATAAAACGCGGCAGGGCGTCAAGGCGGAAAAGGAGCGCGTCGTTGCGATCAAGGAACTGCTCAAGGACGATACGCTGACGGATGATGAAAAGAAGGCGCTGAAAGAGGAGAAGGAAAAGCTCCTGTCGCATATCGTCGCGACTTCGTACGACGATCAGATCTCGATGATTTACGATTTGAAGAGGGAGCTGGAAAAGAAGGCCGCCGCGGCGCGCGAGGAGATCGAAAGCGACCGTCTGCGCGCACCTCTGCCGAAGGATGAGGACGAGGACTTTGACTGGTTTAATGCCAGTGCGGATGAGCTGAATGAACGGCTCAAAAAGGATTTTGAAAAAGCAATCGCTGCCATGAAAGGCGAGCGCGTCGCGGATCCTCTGGGGATCAGGGACAGGCTGCAGAGAGAGTTTGACGAGCTGGATGCCAGCGCCTCGAAACTCGATATATGGCTTAAGCATGTGCAGGATTTGGCGGAATGGTTGGAATGGAAGCTGCTGAAGTTCGGCGAGGTCGGACGCCAGGAGGCTTCAGATGAAGCCGTGCAGGAGATGAAGGAAGAGCAGAAAAAGCTCGAAGAAATCAATCAGATGAAGGAAGGGCTCCTGCCGCTGCCGCCCGAAAAGGCGCAGCCGGAAGAAGATGCCGACGCTGCGAAAGAAAAGGAAAAAAGCAAGGGCAAGGGCAATGCCGCCGTCCCGACGGCACCGCCCGCCGCCCGCGCCGCTGTCCGCACGGCCATCGCACGCTATATGGCGAAGCATTGAAGAAAAGAACTGCCGTTGGAAGCAGCGTTTGCACTTCCGACAGCAGTTCTTTTTTTCGGTGATATACGGTTTATATCTCGCTCTTTCCCACGGCGTCGAACGTGTCCGTGATGCTCTTTGCAGGCTCTTTGTCCAAGCGGCTCACGATGTAGATGGCGCATAGGGAGAAGATGAAGCCCGGGATGATCTCGTAGAGGCCGAAGAGAGCGAACTGCTTCCATACGAGGACGGTGACGCCGCCCGTGATGATGCCCGCGAGGATGCCGTTTCTCGTGGCGCGGCGCCAGAAGAGCGAGGCGAGCAATGCGGGGCCGAAGGCGGCGCCGAAGCCTGCCCATGCGTAGGCGACCATGTCGAGGATGAGGCTCTCGGGATTCATGGCAAGCGTCAGAGAGAGGGCGGCAATTGCGAGGACGGAGAGGCGGCTGACCCAGACGAGTTCGCCTTGGCTCGCGTTCTTATGAAGCAGCGAGCGGTAGAAATCCTGCGCGAAGGCTGAAGCTGCGACGAGAAGCTGCGCTGATGCCGTGCTCATGATGGCAGCGAGGACGGCGGAGAGGATGAGTCCAGCGATGAAGGGGTTGAAGATCGAATCCGTCATCACGAGGAAAACCGTCTCCGTTGCCGTGCCGAAGAGCGGCTCGGTAAGGTAGGCGCGTCCGACCATGCCGACGAGGACGGCAGCGGCGAGCGAGATGGCGACCCACGTCATGGCGATGTGCATGGCGCGTCCGAGTTCGGCGGATGAGCGGATTGCCATGAAGCGTACGAGGATGTGCGGCTGACCGAAGTAGCCGAGTCCCCAGCCCATGAGCGAGATGAACTCAATGAAACCGAGCGTCGAACCGTCAGGCTTCTGGAAAGGATTGAAGAACGACGGCTCCATCGTGTAGATGGCAGCGAGCGTCACGGACGGACCGCCGAGCAGGTAGGAGGCGGCGGCGGGCACGAGCAGGATGGCGAAGAACATCATGACGCCCTGGATGAAGTCTGTCCAGCAGACGGCGAGGAAGCCGCCCGCGAGCGTGTAGAAGACGACGACGAAAGCGCCGAGGAACAGCGCTTGTGTGTAGGGAAGCGCGAAGATCGTCTCGAAGAGCTTGCCGCCTGCGACGAAGCCCGACGATGTGTAGATGATGAAGAAGAGCAAGATGAAGACGGCGGGGATGATGCGCAGGAGGTTCGACTTGTCCTCGTAGCGATTCTGCAGAAAATCGGGCAGCGTCAGCGAATTGTTGGCAAGCTCCGTATATTTTCGAAGACGTGCGGCAACGAACTTCCAGTTCGCATAGGTGCCGAGCGCAAGCCCCAAGGCGATCCAGCCCGCATTGAGTCCCGCGATGTAGGCGAAGCCAGGCAGTCCCATGAGCATCCAGCCGCTCATGTCGGAGGCCTCGGCGCTCAAGGACGTGACCCACGCGCCGAGCTTGCGGTTGCCGAGAATGTAGTCCGCCATGGAGCGCGTGCGCCGATAGTAGTAGATGCCGATGAGCATCATGAGGCCGAGGTAGACGATGAATGCGATGATGATCGCCATGTTGTTTGTCAAGATAAGTCCCCCTAAAGGAAGTACGGATGAATTCTACGGATATACTTCCCTATTATAATGAATAAGAGGGAATTTGTCACGAAACACTTGAAATTTAAGTGTTTCGTGACAGTTGGTTTCACATTTGTCTACAGCTTGTCTACGGAATCACTTGCCTACAATCTCACCGAAGATGCGAGCCGTTTCCTGTTGCATTTCATCCCTTTTTACGGAAAGTTACGCTTTTACTTGACAAATAAAGTCAAGTGAAATGTCATAATCGGGTGAAAAGTAAAGCGGAGATGCCGTGATGCGATAAGGGCGTCTGCTGGATGCCTTTATTTTTCGCCTCTTTTTACGCCGATTCATACGCTTCTTCTTTGCGGTGAAGTATGCTATACTTGATGCGTTGCCACTTCATCCCGGCACGGGAAGGAGGTGCATGGAAGAATGGAAAATGTCACCACCACGTTCCTTATCTCCGTCGCGGCAGGGATAGTCAGCCACTACCTCTGCAGATGGCTTGACGAGAGAGCAAATGGCAACAAGCCTGAGCGTTAAGCCCTGCTCGCAATATGGGAATAGAAAAGCCCCCCAAGGCGCAAACTTGGGGGGCTTTTTGCATGTCGGAAATGGTATCACCACCACATTCCAGCCATCCATAGTATAGCATATCCAGTTGTCTGTATGCAAGCTAAACCCGTCGAAATCGAGGGGTTTAACCGTGTCGGATTCGATGGCGGTTGTCTCCTAAATCGGTGACTTTTTACGGCTCACATACGCCACAAGGTTTGTAGCCGTCTGCGATTGCTTCATCGCGTGAATCGTAGGGAACAAAGTGGGGCGCGTCGGGGTGTTTGATGGTGCGGCAGTCGGCGAAGTGGAATTTGCCGGATTTCGTGTTCGCGAGGTAGTCTGACGCGAGGGCGGGCGTGGCAATCGAGAGCGCCATGGTCGCGATGGTGGCGAGTGCGAATTTCTTGAGCATGGGATAGTCCTCCTTTGAGAGTTCGTTAAATAATTTTACGGGAAAAATAGCTCCTCTTCGCATATTGGCGATTTCACCGCTTCCCAACGCGATATGGTAGCCTCGCTCACACCGACTTTGTCGGCAACTTCTTTCATTGTAAGGCCTAAAGCCAACCTGTTCTCTCTAATAACATCTTTCACGTTCATAATAATAGCACCTCCCTATTATAATGAAAAGCGGCCCTTTATGCAACGAATCCCTTGCATAAAGGAACTTCTTCCTATATAATACCAATTGTAGAAGAGTGAGCGGATGGGAGGCGGCGAGGTGAAAAAATACGATGTCGCCATTGTGGGCGCGGGTCCGGCGGGCGTTTTCGCGGCGTATGAGCTGGCGGAGAAGAAGCCAGGCCTTTCCATCGTCGTCTTAGAGAGCGGCAACGACATATATCATCGCTGCTGTCCGATTGCGGCGGGCAAGGTCAAGAGCTGCATCGGCTGCAAGCCTTGCAGCATCATGCGCGGCTTCGGCGGCGCGGGCGCCTTTTCCGACGGCAAGTACAACTTCACGACGCAGTTCGGCGGCTGGCTCGGCGAGTACATCAGTTCCGCCGAGGTCATGCGTCTCATCGAATACGTCGATGCGATCAACATGCGCCACGGCGCTCCCGCGAAGGTGTTCAGCACGAAGGGAAGCCGCATCGGCAAGCTCGCCTTGGAGCATGATCTGCATCTTTTGGAAGCGAGCGTGCGCCACCTTGGCACGGAAAACAACTTGAAGATGCTCGAAAAAACGTATGAGTACATGAAGGATCGCGTCGAGTTCCGCTTCCATGAACCCGTCAGGAATATCCTTTCCGACGGCGAGGGAGAAAACGCCTTGGAACTGGAAAGCGGCGAGCGCATCGCCGCCGAGTATCTCGTCGTTGCGCCGGGACGCTCGGGCGCCGAATGGTTTTCCGAGGAGTGTCGGCGGCTGCGCGTCGAGCAGAAGAACAATCAGGTCGATGTCGGCGTGCGCGTCGAAGTGCCCGACGAGATCTTCGACCACATCACGTCGGAGGTCTATGAGGCGAAACTCGTCTATCGCACGAAGCGCTACGGCGATTCCGTGCGAACTTTCTGCATGAATCCGCACGGTCATGTCGTCATGGAGAATACGGGCGGCATCATGACGGTCAACGGTCACTCGTACAGCGATCCAAAAATGCAGAGCCGCAATACGAACTTTGCGCTCCTGGTGTCGAATCACTTCACGGAGCCGTTCAACGAGCCGCACAAGTACGGCAAGAGCATCGCGTCTTTTTCCAATATGCTCGGCGGCGGCATCATCATGCAGCGTTACGGCGATCTCGTCAAGGGCAGGCGCACGAACGCGCACCGCATGAGTCACAGCTTCATGGAGCCGACGCTTCATGCGACGCCCGGTGATCTCTCGCTGATCCTGCCCAAGCGCCATCTCGACAACATCATGGAGATGGTGCAGGCGCTCAACGCCGTTGCACCGGGCATGACGAATGACGACACGCTGCTCTACGGTGTCGAGGTCAAGTTCTACAGTTCGCGCATCGTGCTGTCCAATGAGCTGGAAACGCGCCTCAAGAACGTCTTTGCCGTCGGCGACGGCGCCGGCGTCACGCGCGGCCTTTCGCAGGCGGGTGCGAGCGGCGTGCACGTTGCCCGCGTCATACTCTCGCGCATGGGCGCAGGTTGAGAAAGTGCTTAATCTTTTAGTGACTTTGGCCGATAGGATAATATAAGGGAGTATGTTCTTTTTTTAGGCAATATCTTATTGGACGGAAAGAATAGGGTGAGCTTAGTGAATAAAATCAAGATCATGATTGTCGACGACTCGCGCGTCAGCCAGGCGATGCTTGAGGGCATCCTCAAGAAGGCGGGCTTCGAGGTCTGCGCCGTAGCGAGCAACGCTGCCGAGGCCGTTGAGAAATACAAGGAGACGCGTCCGGCCGCTGTGACGATGGACATGAACCTGCCCGATGCCAACGGCATTGAGACGAGCCGCCGCATCCTCGCCTTTGATCCTGACGCCACGATTGTCATGATCAGTGCGATGAAGGATGCGAGCCTCATGACGCAGGGGCGCGAGGCGGGCATCCACGCTTTCCTGCAGAAGCCTGTGAAGCCCAATGAGATCGTCGATATGCTGATCATCCTGTGCCAGAAGAAGGGGAGCGCCGTCACGATGCTGCGCGACTCTTATGTGGCGACGTTTGCGCAAGGGCTTCAGCGCAGTCTGTTCAGTCTTCTTGGCATGGAGAGCGAGATCGAGATTTCCGTCGATGAAAGCCCCTATCTGACGATCAAGGGCATCGCGGTCATCATCGGACTCACGGGTTCGCCCATGGGACGCGCCGTCGTCCACATGGATACTGATACCATGCGCCGCTTTGCTCTGCGCATGCTCGCGATGGATGAGCATGACGACATCGAGGAGGACGAGATCAACGATTCGGTCGAGGAGGCGGCGAACATCATCGTCGGCCGCGGCGTATCGAAGGTCAATGATATCTTCCGCGACAAGGAAATGCGCCTGACTCCGCCGGGGACGATCAGCGGCGCGAACATCCGCATTGCCAATCCGAAGCTCACCTCGTTCGAGGTCGTCGCGAAGACGGAGATCGGAAACATCTGCTTGAATCTTGGATTTGCGGAGGGGGAATAAAGAAAGATGGATGCAAAACTTGTCAACCCTTTTATTGACGCCTTCACCGCTGTCATGCCGCAGATCGGCTTCCCCGAGCCGAAGCGTGCCAAGGTCACGGTAAAGCAGAAGAATGCCGTGAGTCTCGGCGTTTCTGTCATCGTTGGCTTCACGAAGCAGATTCGCGGCAACGTCGTTTACAACATGACGGAGGACACGGCGAAATTCATCGCCTCCACGATGATGATGGGCATGCCCGTCGAGAACTTCGATGAGATGGCGCAGAGTGCGATTTCCGAGCTCAGCAACATGCTGACGGCGAACACGGCGACGCATATCGCAGGACTCGGCTTGGAGGTCGATATCTCCACGCCGTCGCTTTCCATCGGTGAGGACTTCCAGATCAAGATCAGCAGTGACGGCTACCTTGCCGTCGATATGGATCTCGGCGGTCATATCGTCGAGCTTGATATTTCTGTTGCGACGACTTGACGCCTGCCTTGCGTGAAAAAGGCAGCATTTTCATCCGGTGCCGCAGTTTCCCTCACGAGAGGGGATTGCGGCATCTGTTTTTTAGGGATAATGGTTCGCAGTGCAGGACGGAATGTGTTATAATGGGAAGGACTTTTTAAAGGGTGTACTGGATATAGCCTTGGTGCGCCATGATTTTGCATGACGCTTTGCGTCATGCGTGCGAGGAGCAATGAAATGACGAGAAATGATTTGTGCTGGTGCGGCAGCGGCAAGAAGTACAAGAAATGCCACATGGATTTCGATGAGCGTATTCGCTCGATGAAATTCGACATCTATCGCGGGCAGGTGCGCCCGCCGCACAGTATCATCAAGAATGCGGCGGACATCGAGGGCATTAGAAAGAGCGGCGTCGTCAACGATGGGGCGCTCGATCTCATGGGCGAGATGGTGCAGCCGGGCATCGATACGGCGACGCTCGACAAGGCGGCGCATGACTATATCATCGATCACGGCGGCATTCCCGCGTGCCTGAATTTCGAGGGCTTTCCCAAGAGCGTCTGCATCTCGATCAACGACGTCGTTTGCCACGGCATACCGTCGAAGAAAACGATCTTGAAGGAAGGCGACATCGTGAACGTCGACATCACGACGATCTTGGATGGCTACTATGCCGATGCGTCGCGCATGTACATCGTCGGCGGCAGGACGACGCCGGAAGCGGCGCGTCTCGTCGAGGTGGCGAAGGAGTGCATGAACCTCGGCATTGAGGCGGCCAGGCCGTGGCACTTCCTCGGCGATATCGGTGCGGCGTGCGACGCGCACGCGCGCGCCAACGGCTGCTCCGTCGTGACGCAGCTCGGCGGACACGGCGTGGGCAAGGACTTCCACGAAGAGCCTTTCGTGCCGCATGTGGGCGAAGTCGACACAGGCATGCTGCTCGTGCCGGGCATGGTGCTGACGGTCGAGCCGATGATCAACGCAGGCAAGTACAAGGTGACGGTCGACAAGAAGGATGGCTGGACGGTGCGCACGAAGGACGGCTCGCTCTCGGCGCAGTGGGAAAAGACGATTCTCATCACGGAGACGGGAACGGAGGTACTTTCGAGTTGAATTTTTCAGAACTTCACTGCCCGGAAGTGTTGGTCGACGCTCTCGCGCGTCAGGGCATACGCGAAGCGACTCTCGTGCAGGAGCAGGCGATTCCTGCCGTGCGTTCGGGACGTGACGCCATCGTGCAGGCGCAGACGGGCACAGGCAAGACGCTCGCCTTCCTGCTGCCTTTGCTTGAGCGCATCAAGGGAAATGCCCGGGTGGCGCAGGCTCTCGTCGTCAGCCCGACGCGCGAGCTGGCCATGCAGACGGCGCGCGTCGCCAAGACGCTTGCGGATGCGGTCGGCATACGAACGGCGCTCGTTTACGGCGGGCAGGACATCGAGCGGCAGAAGGACAAGCTCCGACAGAAGCCGCAGCTCATCATCGCGACGCCCGGCAGGCTTCTCGATCACCTGCGCCGTCACTCGGTCGAACTCTCACAGGTCAACAAGATCGTCCTCGATGAGGCCGACGAGCTCATGCGCCTCGGCTTTGTCGAGGATGTGGAAACGATGCTCGAAGCGCTGGCGGGCGATCACCAGCTCATGCTCTTTTCGGCGACGATGCCCGAGCGCATACGGGCGCTCACGCGCCGCTACATGAAGGAGCCGCGCGAGATTACGGTGCAGCCCGAGTGCGTGACGCTCGCGAATATCGAGCAGGTCATTGTCGACACGCGCGAGGATACGAAGCTCGACAAGCTCTGTGAGCTGCTGAACAAATATCAGCCGTACCTTGCGATGGTCTTCTGCCATACGAAGCAGAAGGTCGCGCATGTGACGCTGGAACTCGCGGGGCGCGGCTACCTCGTCGACGAGCTGCACGGCGACCTCACGCAGACGCAGCGCAACCTCGTCATGCGCCGTTTCCGCGAGGCGAAGTTGCAGATCCTCGTCGTCACCGACATCGCGGCGCGCGGACTCGACATCGAAGGCGTCACGCACGTCTTCAACTATGATCTGCCGCAGGATACGGAGTGGTATATTCACCGCATCGGCAGGACGGGGCGTGCGGGAGCAAAGGGGCTTGCCGTCACCTTCGTCAATGCGCATCAGTACGATCAGCTGCGCCGCATTGAGGCGGGTATCAAGGCTCGCCTCACCAAGGAAAAGTCGGAGAGAAGCGGCGGCAAGAACGTGCGACGGAAGACGGCGGCGAAAGCGGCAGCGGCGAAGCAGGAGAACGCAGACAAAGAGCGTACAGCGCCCGCGAAGAGCGCACCGCCGCCCAAGCGCGGCAAGGCGGCGCAGCGTGCACGCCGCGTCGCCAAGAAGCGCGTGGGACGCCCTGCGGCACGCTCCAAGAGCGGTACGAAGACGAACGCCGGCAGGCGTTCGCATCTCGGCAAGCGGTAGAGAGCGCACAGTGGCGGAGTCTTTGTTCGGTGCAGTTTGGCGGGATTCAGCATGCTCTGTCGAATAGCAATGAAGAAGGGTGCAGTGGAATTTTTCCCGCTGCACCCTTCTTCGTTATGTGCCGGCATCGTTTTTGAAGAACGATGCCGGTGATATCATTTACACGTTTCAGCCTATGTGAAACTTGCCTACAGCTTTCTGCAGATCCTGCGCCATGTTCGCCAGCGTAGAACTTGCCGTGGCGATTTCCTGCATGGAAGCCGCCTGCTCCTGAGATATGCCGGAGACATTTTCTGCTTCGCTCTGCACCGAATCCGATACGGCTTTGAGCTTTTGTACAGAGGTTTCCATACGTACGTTCTGCGTGTGAATCTGCTGCGTGCTCGTCAGGATTCCTGAGACCTTTTCGGACAGTTCCTTGACGACGGCGGCGATGCGATCAAAGCGCTCGCTCGCCTGATGTACCTGCTCGACGCCTTCGCCGACACGCTCTTTCTGCTCCTGCATGACCTTGAAGGTCTCTTCGATGCGCTTTGCGTTGTCCGTGATCAGGGCGGTGATTTCCTGCGCGGCGTTTTCCGACTGCTCGGCAAGCTTTCGCACTTCTTCCGCCACGACGGTGAAGCCGCGGCCCTGTTCGCCTGCACGCGCCGCTTCGATGGCGGCGTTCAGCGCCAAAAGATTCGTCTGTCCTGCGATGTTGGTGATCATCTCGACGATTTCCGAGATGCGCTTGGAGCTTTCGTAGAGGGCGGTGACGGCATCTGCCACATCCTTGGCGCTCTCGTCGAGGATCTGCATTCCTTCGACCGCCACGTTCAGGCCTTGCTGTCCCTCGGTCGTCGCCGCTTCCACGCGCTCTACAGCGTGGGAAACGTCGTCGACGCCCGCATTGATCTGATCCATCGCCTGTGTTATATCGCCGACGGCCTGCAGGGAGTCATTGACGACCATGCCTTGCTCCTGCGTGTCGCCCGTGATTTTGACGACGGCCGTCGACGTTTGCTGCGCGCCCTGTGCCGATTGGTCAGCGGAAGCCGTGAGCTCTTCGGAAGAGGCGGCGAGTTGCTCCGCCGTCTGCGCCGTCTGGCGGATGAGAGTCTGCAGACCTTGCGTCATCTGGCAGAAGCTGTTGTGCAGACTGCCGATCTCGTCCTGTCGATCGGTCGGCGTAAGCTTTGCCGAGAGGTCGCCTTTCGCGACTTTGGCGGCGACGGATTCGAGCGTCTCGACGGGAAGAGAGATGGAACGGGCGATGGTGAAGAGAATCGTGCCCATCAGAGCCAGAGCGAAGAGGGCGCAGCCGATCATCGTCCATTTGAGATGGGCGATGTCGGCGAATACTTCTTCCTGCGGCACGAAGAGGACGAGATTCCATCCCGTATTGCCGACGGGCTGTACGGCATAGAACATGGCGACGTCCTGATAGCTTCCCTCGAAGAAGAGCGGCTCTCTGGAGAGATAGGTTTTCTCTTTATTGGGACCTTCATCCTTTATGTTGTCATTGAGCGTCAGCACAGGATGGCAGATGAAGCGGCCGTCCGCATCGAGCATGAATGCTTCTCCCGTCTTGCCGATCTTGAAGGAGGCGACCTTCTTCTCAATGCTTTCAAAGCGCACATCGGCTGCGACGACGCCGAGGAGTTCATCGTTGCTGCGCACGGCTTTGCTCAGGGTCACGACCTTGTCGTTCGTGAAGTTGTCCATGTATACATCGGAAAGCTGCACGCCGTCGTTCTGCACGGCTTCCTTGTACCAATCGCGCATCGTCGCGTCGAATTCAGCCTTGGGCACGACGCCTTCTTCACTGTCGAGAAAGTCGCGCTCGGGAAAGCCGATGAAGAGCGTGTTGACATTCTCGCGATTCATGAAGCGCTTGCCGATGGGGGCAAATGCTTCGTTGCTGGGAAGACCGTCCGACCACGCTTCTGTCAAGCCGTCCAGCGTGCCGCGCTGGGCTTCGACCATTTCGTTGATTTGCTTAGCATCAAGCTCGGCAAGCGTCATCATCTCGCGTTCTGTGGATTGTTCCAGAAGCGTGCTCGCATTCCAATAGCTGAATACGGACACCGCGAAGAAGATGATGCAGAAGGGAATTCCGACCCAAAGGAGAAGTTTTACTCGTAATTTCATTTCTGCACCTCTTTGCATGTTTTATTGCAAGAATTACTTCAACGTAGTCAAATTATACTATAATATTTCGTGAGAGGCAAGACGTGCGCCCTATAAAATAGACGTTTTACTTACTGTACTATGAGAAAATACTATGAATTTTGGCTTACTTGCAATAGGAAATCGAGCAGTTCCCTAAAAATTACCCTAAGATTCATAGTCGTAAATTCGCAAAGTAACTTCCGCTGATGTAAGTCTATGGGATTTAGTCTAAGAAAGCCGATAGGAGTAAGTGCGAGAAGCATCAGAATTTGTATGCAATGGATGACCTGAGCACAATATCGTCTTAAAAGCGACCGAACCATAAGGGATAAGCTAGAAAGAAGGACATGCTTCGCACTCCGAAAAGCGAGGCTTTTCAGAGTAAGTTCCACCCTGGCGGGATTTACTATGAGAAAGATGTGCAGCGCAAGATCAGCCCTTTAGAAGTCTAGGAGACTGCACGACATCTTCCGGCGCAACATACGAGATGCCCAAAAGAGCAGCCAGTTCCTCGGAAAAAGCGAACGTAAACATCTCATAGGGAGACTTGCCGCTGTAAATGTTGCGACGGACGCCATTGATGTGCGAAAAAATCAAATTGACGGTATCCTGTGTGAAATGGTCGAAAGAAGACCCCTTCGGCACAATATCGCGAAAAAGCGTGTGATTCTTCTCAATTTGCGCCTTCTGGTAAGACTGCATGGGATCGCAGAAAAAAGGCAGGCCTCCTTTTCCCCCTCAAGATTGTTCTCAAAGGCGAAAACATCGGAGAACTCTCCACCGTTGTCCGTAAGCATCACGGGCATAAGGGCAGGAAAAGCAAAACCGCCTGCAGTCAAAGTTCGTTTGACCTCTTGGAACTTCAAGGCAGCCTGCACAGCCGTCTTGTTTTCGAGCAGAAGCCCGAACATGAAATTGAACGCAGTGAAGTGGACGGTGAGGATGACTTTGCCGCCTGAAACTCCGATAACGGTATCAAGCTGCGTATGTGCGCTAAGCCCTTCCCGTTCCATATGAGCGAGGAAATCCGCATAGGTGCGTTCCTTCTTTATGGCAGAAGGAACGACATCCGCCCGCTTCTTTTTGCGAGGCTTGAACTTTACGGCGCGTGGAAGGTGAATCTTGGAAGCCGAATAATATCCCTTGGAAAAATGCCGATAAACTGTGCTGAGAGACACATTGAGCTCTGGGTGAGAAGCGACGATATGATAAATGTGCTGCCCCTTCTCAATGCAAGAGGAAATGATGCGATCCTGCTTGTAAAAAGACGCACGGTTCAACGGAATGCCTTCGCGTGCATCGTGCAGGAGCGCTTCGTATTCGGCATGTGCCTGCGGAGCGACATAGAGAAGGCGGAGGAAGCGGCAGTTAGCAGAACGGCGCTTGGGGCAGGCGTTGCAGACGAAGGGTGCCTTTTCGAGCAAGGGGCAGAGTTCGTCTGTTTGCACGAACGCATTGCGGTGCTCTTTGCGATGTCGCTTCACTTCGTAAGATATGGTGGTAGGATCTTTCTGAACGAGCAGGGCGATCGCCTTGAAGGACAATCCCCTGTCGAGCCCGTTCATGATTTCCTGGCGGTCTTGTGCAGTAAGGTGCTTGTTCTTCTTGTTGTTGTCTGCTTGCTTCATGATGACAGCCTCCTTTGTGTAGAGAGATTTCTCACACTAAATTCAGCCATAAATTCTTCTCAGAGTAAATCCCGTTAGTGACCTATTATGTGGGATTTACTTTGGAAATTTACCTAAGATTCATAGTTCATGAAAAATATTTTTGCGCCCTTTACAAAGCTCTTCCACTATAGTATAATTGTTTCTTGTCAGCCGATGGTTTACGGTGTGACAAAACATCGCGGGATGGAGCAGTTGGTAGCTCGTCGGGCTCATAACCCGAAGGTCAGAGGTTCAAGTCCTCTTCCCGCAACCAACGCGAGATGCGGCGCAAGCCGTCTTGATATATGGGTAGGTGCCCGAGTGGTTAAAGGGAACAGACTGTAAATCTGTCATCTTCGGATTACGATGGTTCGAATCCATCCCTGCCCACCATTTTCATTTTTATCGCGGGATGGAGCAGTTGGTAGCTCGTCGGGCTCATAACCCGAAGGTCAGAGGTTCAAGTCCTCTTCCCGCAACCAAGCAAGTTTGCCGATGGGTTGATGACTCATCGGAGAAAGTGAATAGAGTCGGCGAAAGGCTCGACCTGCTTCTTTGCAAGCAGGTCGAGCCTTTTATCGTGGCATCGTGGGCACGGTGCGCCGCTCTCGCCAGTCGATCGGTCTGCGCCTTCTGTCTGACTCTTGAGGGTTCAGCAAAAAGCTCCTGCTTAGGATTGAAAGCCTTGGCGGTCTTGTGGTACAATAGGAGCGGATTGGTTTTTTGAGAAGGGAGGACGGGCCGAGATTTTTTCTTTTCCTTCATGGAAGGATGAGCGCGTCCAGTGGCGGCGGGAGGTTTTGGGCGGCGTGCTGACGGCGCTCGCTCTTCTGGCGGCATTTGCCGTCGTGCCCGCACTTTGGGCGAGGGCGGGTGCGCCTTTTGTCGGAGCTTATGCGGCGACGCTTCTCGCTGCGTGTTTGGCGACGCTCGCTGCGGGGCTTTTTGCGCGTCAGCCGATCGTTGTCGCGCCTGCGCTCGGCATCAACGTCTGGCTCGCCTACGGCGTCATTTATCCGCTTGGCGTCGCGTGGCAGGAGGCTCTTGCCGCATGCTTTATAGCCGCGCTCCTCGTCCTTCTGACGGTGACTACGCCGCTTCGCCGCATCTTCCTCGCGTCGATGCCGCGTGCAATTGCAGAGGCGGCGCGTGGCGGCGTGGGTTTGCTCGTCGTCTTTACGGGGCTTCAGATGGGCAAGCTCGTCGTCGGCTCGCCGCTGACGGTGACGATGCTTGGCAGCCTTTCTGAGCCGGCGGCGTTCGTCGCGCTCGCAGGCCTTGCGGTATCGCTCGCCTTTTGGGCGATGGGCGTTCGTGCGGCGGCGTTCTGGGGCGTTCTTTCGGCTGTGCTGCTCGCTCTCTTCGAAGGCTTCCTCGTTTTGCCCGAGGCGCCGTTCCTGCTGCCCGAGGGGCTTGATCGGACGGCGTTTGCACTCGATTTTGCACATCTTGCAGAGCTTTCGGGCGTCGTTC
The DNA here is from genome assembly GCF_000208405.1 of Selenomonas sputigena ATCC 35185. NCBI lineage: Bacteria > Bacillati > Bacillota > Negativicutes > Selenomonadales > Selenomonadaceae > Selenomonas > Selenomonas sputigena. Next base: position 905,695 of record NC_015437.1, read on the forward strand.
TGGCGCTGTGGCTTTTCCTCTTCTTCGATACGTGCGGCACATTCGCCGCACTCGGAGAGGCGGAAGAGGTGCACGGGCTTGCCGAAAAACGCACGCTCCTTGTGCTCGCCGCAGGAAATGTTGTCGCATCGCTCCTCGGTGCAGGACCCGTCACCTTGGCGAAGGAGTCCGCGGCGGCGCGTGCCGTCGGCGCACGCACACCGCTCGCTGCCTGTGCGGCGGCAGCCGTTCTGCTTCTCGTTCTGTTCCTGGAGCCTGTGGCGGCGGCCGTTCTCGACTTTTCGGCGATTCTCGCGCCGCTCCTCATTTTTTCGGGCTGCTTGCTCCTCCGGGAGCTGCGGCTCGACTGGCAGCAGACGTCGGAACATGTCGCGTTCTTCGCCGTGCTTCTCGTGACGCCATTGTCCTCTAGTCTTGTTGCAGGACTGGGCGCAGGGATGATCGTCTATGTTTTTTTGGAGGTCTTTTCGGGACGAGGGAAGAAGATTCATCCGGTACTGTTCTTTTTCGCGGGGGCTTTTTCACTTTATTTCGCGTACTATACGCCGTGATTTCTAGGAGGAATTGCATTGGGTTTCAAGGGGTCTTTTCAGGGTAAGGCAGTTTTGACGGCGCTCGTGCTCGGCACATTTGCTTTTTCGCTTCCATCGGCGGCGGACGCCAGACGCCTGCATGATCCGCAGGTGGAAACGAAAGTGGAAATGCATCAGGGCATCGAGCAGGGCAGGACGAAGGAGACGAAGGTTCAGGCAGCGCACGCGCAGCAGCCGCTTTCCGAGCGCATCAAGGACATCTTGAACCCTCCTGCGCCCGAAAAGAAGCCGGTGGAAAAAACGCCGGGCGTTCTCGTGACGGCACCGCGCACGGCGGATGCTATCTTGGGCGCGGCGATGGCGACGGAGAAGCAGTGCGTCGATTACCTGCTGATGAACAACCCGCATCCGGACATCTCCGTTTCGCCGGAAGCGCTCGTTTCGTATTATTATAAGGAAGGCGCACGCGAGGGTGTGAGGCCCGATGTGGCGTTTGCGCAGGCACTGAAGGAAACGGGATTCTTCCGCTACGGCGGCACGGTCACACCCGATCAGAACAATTACTGCGGTCTCGGCACGACGAGCGCGACGGTCAAGGGCGCGTACTTTTCTACGTCGGAGCTGGGTGTGCGCGCGCATATTCAGCACCTTCTGGCCTACGCGTCGACGCGCCGCCCCGCCTTGCCCATCGTCGATCCGCGCTACGACCTCGTGCGCTCGACGTACGGCGCTCGCACGCTCGGCACATGGACGGATCTCAATGGACGTTGGGCGGTGCCCGGCCATACGTACGGTCAGAGCATCATGCAGCTTTTCCGCGACATCCTGCGCCAGTGAATATATTTCACGGGCATGGAACGCGCGGCTCTTTTGCAAGCGAAGAAAACAGTATAGGGAAGGTTGAGGATCGGATCTTATGATTAGTACAAGCGGACTGACGCTGCAGTTTGGCAAGCGCGTTTTGTTCAAGGATGTAAGCATCAAGTTCACGCCGGGCAACTGCTATGGCATCATCGGCGCGAACGGCGCGGGCAAGTCGACGTTTCTGCGCGTCCTTGCGGGCGACATCGAGCCGTCGAAAGGCTCGGTCGACATTACGCCAGGCGAGCGCCTTGCCGTGCTCAAGCAGGATCACTACGCCTTCGACGAGGTCGAGGTTTTGCGCACGGTCATGCTCGGTCACGAGCGTCTCGTCGCCATCATGGATGAGAAGGATGCGCTCTATCAGAAGGAGGACTTCTCCGATGCCGACGGCATGAGGGCCTCGGAACTTGAGGCGGAGTTCGCCGACATGAACGGATGGGATGCAGAGCCTGAGGCGGAGCGCCTCTTAAACGGCCTCGGCATCGAGCCTTCGAAGCATCACAAGAAGATGGCAGATCTTACGGACAAGGAGAAGGTGCGCGTGCTCTTGGCGCAGGCGCTTTTCGGCAGTCCCGATGTGCTGCTCCTCGATGAGCCGACAAACCATCTCGACATCGAGTCGATCAACTGGCTCGAAGCCTTCCTCGATGACTTCCCGAACACGGTCATCGTCGTCTCGCATGACCGCCATTTCCTCAATGAGGTCTGCACCTATATCGCTGACGTGGACTTCGGATCGATTCAGCTCTATGCGGGCAACTATGATTTCTGGCTCAAGTCGAGCCAGCTCGCCCTGCAGATGGCGAAAGATGCGAACAAGAAGAAAGAGGAGAAGATCAAGGAGCTGCAAACCTTCATTCAGCGCTTCAGCGCCAACGCATCGAAGTCGAAGCAGGCGACCTCGCGCAAGAAGCTGCTCGAAAAGATCACACTCGACGACATCAAGCCTTCCTCGCGCCGCTATCCGTACATCGCCTTCACGCCCGACCGCGAGGCGGGCGACCAGCTGCTGCAGGTCAGCGGCCTGACGAAGACGATCGACGGCGAGAAGGTGTTGAACAACGTGAGCTTCACGCTCAAGAAGGGAGACAAGGTCGCCTTCGTCGGTCCGAATTCCGTGGGCAAGACGGCGCTCTTCGAGATCCTCATGGGTAATATGGAGGCGGATGCGGGCACGTTCAAATGGGGCGTGACGACGACGCAGGCGTACTTGCCGAAGGACAACAACGAATTTTTCGATGACGTCGACCTGAACCTCGTCGACTGGCTGCGCCAGTATTCGCGCGACCCGGACGAGTCGTTTGTGCGCGGCTTTTTGGGGCGCATGCTCTTTTCGGGTGAGGAGAGTCAGAAGAAGGCGAAGGTCATCTCGGGCGGCGAGCGCGTGCGCTGCATGTTGTCGCGCATGATGCTTTCGGGCGCGAACGTGCTGCTTCTCGACGAGCCGACGAACCACCTCGACTTGGAGTCCATCACGGCATTGAACGACGGACTGATCGCCTTTTCGGGCACGGTACTTTTCGTTTCGCACGACCACGAGTTTATTCAGACGGTCGCAAATCGCATCATCGACATCACGCCTGAGGGCGTTGTCGACCGCGTGACGACATACGATGAATTCCTGGAAAACGAGACGGTGCGCCAGCAGCTCGAAGAAAAGTACGGCAAGAAGAGCTAAGGCAAGGCTTTTGCCGTCCGGCATGGCGATGGGTGCTCTTCCGAGGGGGGATACGATGTTCGCAAAGGCTTTTCGCGAAGCGTGGCGCAAGGAGGATCAAGGCTCGGCGACGCGTCTGCGCGAGATGGTTGAAGTCCTGCGCGCGCGCGACATCGTGCATGGCATAACGCCCGAGAAGCTGCGGCTGATCTTGGAAGATCTCGGACCGACTTTCGTGAAACTCGGGCAGATCATGAGCATGCGTCCGGACTTTCTGCCGCAGGAATACTGCGATGAACTTATGAAACTGCAGACGGAGGCGAACCCCCTGCCGTTTTCCGTCATAGAGAAGGTCATCGAGCAGGAGTATCAGCGTCGCTGGACGCGCATCTTCCGCTCGATTGATGAAGAAGCGCTGGGTTCAGCTTCGATTGCGCAGGTGCACTGCGCGGTGCTCCTGGACGGTGAGAAGGTCGTCATCAAGGTGCAGCGACCAGGCGTGCACGACATCATGAGCAAGGACATCGTGCTCTTGAAGCGCGCGGCGGGCATCTTGAAGATCCTTGGCCCTGCGCAGGACGTCGTGGATTTCAGCATGGTGCTCGATGAGCTTTGGGCGATCGCCAAGCAGGAGATGGATTTCGTCATGGAGGCGAACCACATCGAGGAGTTCCGCCATGCGAATCAGGATGCCGACTTCGTAAGCTGTCCCAAGGTCTATCGCCATCTGACGACGCAGCACGTTCTCGTCATGGAGTACGTCGACGGCATACAGATTGACGATGTGGCGGGACTCAAGGCGGCGGGCATCGACGCGCGGCGCATCGGCGAGCGGCTCGGCGAAAATTACGTCAAGCAGATCGTCGAGGATGGTTACTTCCACGCCGACCCGCATCCGGGGAACATCTGGGTGCGCGGCGGCAAGATCGTCTGGCTCGACCTCGGCATGATGGGGCGTTTGTCGAACAAGGATCGCGCGGCAATCCGCAAGGCGATCTTCGCTCTGGCGCAGCATGACGTCTTCGAGATGAAGGCGGCGGTGCTCTCGCTCGGCGTGCCGCAGGAGCGCATCGACCATGCGAGACTCTACCAGGACATCGACGCGCTGATCGCGCAGTACGGCGATCTCGATTTCCGCTCGCTGAAGATGGGTATACTCTCGCGCCAGATCATGAACGTGCTGCGCTCCCATCACATCGCGATCGCGCCGGGCATCAGCATGTTCTGCCGCGGCGTCATGACGATTGAAGGCGTCATGCGCCTCGTATGCCCCGAGGTCAGCTTCGTCGAGATTCTGGCGCGCAGCATGGAACTGAGCTTTGCGAAGGGATTCAACTGGCGTGAGGAAGCCGGCAAGGCGAAGCGCGAGGGCTACATCCTCTTGCGCAAGTCCCTGCAGCTGCCCGAGCAGATCTCGGACATCCTGAAGATGACGCTGAGCGGGCAGACGAAGGTCAACCTTGAGCTGACGGGCGCCGATGAGCCGCTCGCGAGGCTCAACAAGATGATCAACAAGCTCATCATCGCCCTTCTGAGTGCGGCGCTTCTCCTTGGTTCAAGCACGATTTGCACGACGCAGATGACGCCGAAGATCATGGAGATACCGTTCCTGGGAGTCTTGGGCTATCTGGCGGCGATCGTGCTCTCGGCGCGGCTTCTGTGGAGCATATTGCGCGGTCATTGACGAGGCCGCTGTTTGTTGGGGAAAGGCGCGAAAGGCGCACTTTCTTTGGGGCTTTAATCGTAGGAAGAGTAAGATAGGAGGGATTCCCATGCGTGGAATCAGGGGTGCGATCACGGTAGAAAAGGATACGAAGGACGAGATATTTCAGGCGGTGAAGCTCATGGTCATGGGCATGTGCCGCACGAACAAGATTGATCCTTCAGACATCGGAGCGGCGATTTTTTCCGCGACGCCCGATCTCAAGTCGGCATTTCCGGCTGCGGGTGCGAGATTCTTGAAAGGGTTCGATGCAGTGCCGCTTTTTGACACGCTGGAGCCGGAGATCGAAAATTCTTTGCCGCGCTGCATACGGGCGCTCTTGCTCGTCGATACGGACAAGCCGCAGAGTGAGATTCGCCACATCTACCTGGGCGGCGCCATTTCGCTGCGCCCGGATCTTCAAGTGGAGGAGTAGTGCGTACTATGTGCCAATGTGGTATATGACGAAGGGAGCGATTCGATCATGAAAAAAGAAATCATCACGGAAAATGCGCCGAAAGCGATCGGCCCGTACTCGCAGGGAGTTCGCACGTCGGGCGGCTTCATCTTCGCTTCGGGGCAGATTCCGCTCGACCCACAGACGGGCGAACTCGTCGCGGGCGGCATTGCCGAGCAGACCGAGCGCGTGCTGGAAAATCTCAAGGCCGTTCTCGAAGCCGCTGAATGCTCTTTGGAAGATGTTGTTAAGACAACAGTCTATCTGAAGGACATCGAGGACTTCGCGGCGATGAACACGGTGTACGCGAAGTATTTCAAAGTTTGCCCGCCTGCACGCGTCTGCGTCGAGGTGGCGCGGCTGCCGAAGGACGCGCTCATTGAGATCGACTGCGTCGCTTCGGAAGGGCAGAATTATTCCTATTGATGCGTCGCTGCAATAAAACAAGCCGTTGAATCTTTCGATTCAGCGGCTTGTTTTATGATATATCAGTTCGGATCCTTGTGCACAGATCAGATGGCACGCTCGACTTTGCCCGAGCGCAGGCAGCGCGTGCAGACGTTGACGTGCTTCGTCTCGCCGTTCACAATCGCGCGTACACGCTGGATATTCGGCTTCCACTTGCGCTTCGTCTTCAAATGCGAATGGCTGACATTCATGCCGGACATCTCGCCCTTTGCACAGATTTCGCAAACACTTGCCATGGGGTACACCTCCTTCGCGGCGCAGTTAAGGAATCCCTGATAAATTCAGCACCGCCATCTTGACGTATCTTTTCCGCCCTCTCTGCGTCGACAAATCCTCCGCATAGCACCACTATGCGTCCGGTTCGTCTCCTTGATCGAACGAAAAATCTGCGCCAATCTGACGGACTTCATTTTATCAGTGCTTCCTAATCTTGCGCCATAGACAACAAAAGTATTTTAGCACAAAGTGCAGGGAAGCGCAAGCTGTTCTTGCAGATTCACGGATAATTCGGCGCGAGCAGTTTTCATTTCAGCAGCGCTTCCTTGAGATTTCGATAGGCTCTTGTATAGTAGGCGCCGTTCTGCGCCTCGCGGTGGTCGAAGCCGTAGGAGCGGCGGCTGACGGCGAGGATCGGGGGCGCTTGGATGCGCTTGGCGACGGCGAGACCGGAAAATAGGTTCCACCAGCGTTCGAGGTCGGCGACGAAGTCCTTGGGGGTCTGGAAATATTTCTTCACGAGGCCTTTTTCGCAGCCGATTTGCTGCTCAAGCGTGCCTTTGACGTACCAATCGAGGATGTCTTCGGGCGTCGCCTTTTCCCAGCGCTCGACGAAGGCACGGAACAGATAGTCGTGGTACGGATAGAGCAGCGGATCGCCCTTGCCCTCGTCGACGTTCTGCGCATCGGACAGTTCGGCGCTCGGCACGATGTCGATCGTCGCCTGCGGCACAACTTCGCGCTTGAAGATATGCTCGTTCATGTAGCGTGCAAGGTCGTAGACCTGATGCTTCCAAAGGTCGGCGAGGGCGGCGAGGAAGCCCGCCTGGTCGCCGTAGAGCGTCGAGTAGCCGACGCTCGTCTCCGCCTTGTTCGCGTTGCACGAGAAGCCGCCGCCGAAGGCTGCGGCGAGGGCGGCGAGGATGCGCGAGCTGCGGTCGCGCGCCTGGATGTTCTCGGCGAGGAAGGAGGAGACGGCAAGCGTCTTCTTTTCGCCCGTCTTCAGAAGCTCGATGGGTGTCGCTGCAATCTGCTCCATCGTGTGCTGCACGGACTCCTCGATGGGGAAGACGGCGTAATAGCAGCCGAGGTTTTTGGCGAGCGCGTGTGCGAGATCCTTCGTCGTCTCGGAGTTGAAACGGCTTGGCATGTTGACGAGCAGGACGTTTTCCGCGCCGAGGACGCTCGTATAGAGCGCAGCGGCGACGGCGGAGTCGATGCCGCCCGAGGCGCCGACGACGACCTTCTTCATGTCGATGCTGTCGAGAAAATTTCTGACGCCGTAGGAAAGTGCTTCGTAAATCTGGGCAATTTCGGTCTTCTTTTCGGGCGTGCGGGCAGGAAGCGAGGCGATTTCCTCGACGTCGATATAGTGCAGCCCTTCCTCGTAGGATGGAGCGGCGGTGACGCATAAGCCCTCCGCGCTGTAAACGGCGCTCGCGCCGTCGAAGGTGTAGACAGTCTTGCCGTTGTTCTGCAAGCCGACGTTGTTGACGTAGATGAGCGGCGTCCCTGCCGCCTTGGCTGCAGCGGAGAAGAGGCGCCGGCGCTTCTCGTCCTTGCCGAGCGTGTAGGGGGAGGAGGAAATGTTGACGTAGAAGTCCAGATCCTCGTATTCTTCGAGAAGCTTCATCGGCGCCGTCTCGTAATTGTCGCTCCAGCCGTCCTCACACAATAGGCAGCCGATCTTCCAGCGTCTGCCGCGAATCTTCAGCGAGACGGGAGAAATCAGACTCTTGGGCGTCGTGCCCAGCTCGCGCGCGAGCTTCTGCAGGCTGAAGAAGTGGCGTGTGTCGTCGAACTCCCGATAGTTCGGCAGGAGCGTCTTGATGACGAAGGGGTAGGGCATTGCCTCGGGATGGCAGAGCTTTCCTTCGCTGGCGACGAAGCAGGCGTTGTACTTGCGCGGCCGGCCGTCATTGTTTTTCTTCGTCCAATCGACGGCGACGCTGCCGAAGATGACGGCGATGCCCTCAGACGCGGCGATGACGTCGGCGGCGCAGGCCTCTGCGTCGCGCAAGAAGGCGTCCTGCTCCCAGGTATCGCCGAGCAGATAGCCGGGAATCGCCATCTCGGGGAAGATGACGATGTCGGCATGATTCGCTTTCGCTTCTTCCATCTGGCGCAGTATGTTCGCGGTATTGGCGTCAGGCCGTCCGGGCTGTATTTCCATCTGTGCGGACGCGATTTTCAGCAAGGGGAAGCACCTCTTTCCAAGTTGGGACTTTGCATCAGGCGTTGGCTTCGATTTTCTCAACGATGAGACGCTGCACCCAAGGCGGCGGCAGACGGCGGCCGGCATTCCACTCCTGTACCGTACGATAAGGAGCGCCCAGAAGCTCGGCCAGCATCTTGATGTTCAGACCTGCCTGTTTGCGTGCATATTTGATGGGATTGTTTTCGCGCTCGATGATCTCCCGATAAGCGTCGGTGTCAGCAGCGACGAGGCTCACGAAGCCTTTTTCGCCGGCAGACAAAGTGTCGAGGGGGGCAGGCAGGGGGATGACGGCGTGCTCGTCTTCCATATCGCACAAGATCAGGGCGAGTGCATCGGCGGCGTTCTCCAAAGCCTCAGGCTGATTTTCACCAGCGGTGAAGCAGTTCTCAATATTGGGGAAGGTCACGTCATAGACCTGTTCTTCCTCATCCCAGCGAAAGATTGCAGGAAAAGCGTATTTGCTCATGTTTCAATCCTCCTGTCGAAAAAAAGTGTGTCGAAGCGTATCCTCATCACGGCTGCTGGATTCCAGCTTGTTTCAAAATTTTCTGCACCGTTCCAGTCGGAATTTCCCTTTTGTGCCGCCAAACGACGAATACGCGCCCCGTGATCGGACTATAATATTTATCGTGCCTGCCGCCATGTTCGACCATCGTGCAAGCATGATTTTTGAGGATTCTCAAAAGCTCAGATGTTTTCATGATCGACTCCTTTGATAAGTTCATCATATACCTTTTGTGTTTCAACGTCAACAATGATACACATAGAAGGTGTATTTTCTCCCGCTGATACGCTTCTTTTGCTTCGGCCATAGGAGTTCTCGTGAACCTATGGTATAATAGAATCTGCATCCGAAGCAGCTTTTTGTTTGAGATTGCGGATGCAGAAACGGTGAGCGATATGAAGGGGCAGAAGAAGACGAATGCGGCGCGGATTCTCGACGGGCTGTCGATTTCGTACGAGCTGCGGGAGTTTCCCGTCGACTTGGATGACCTCAGCGCCGTCCATGCGGCCGAGATGCTCCGTATGCCTGTGGAGCAGGTGTTCAAGACGCTCGTCGCCCGCACGGACAAGGCGGGCGTCGTCATGGCGTGCATTCCGGGCGCGGCGGAGCTTGATCTCAAGGCTCTCGCCAAGGCCGCCGCGAGCAAGAAGGCGGAGATGGTGCACCTCAAGGAAGTGCTTGCGCTCACGGGTTATCAGCGCGGCGGCTGCTCGCCGCTCGGTGCGAAGAAGGAGTATCCCGTGTTCCTCGACGCTTCGGCGAAAGCGTGGGACAAGATTGCCGTCAGCGCGGGCAGGCGCGGCGAACAGATCGTGCTCGCGCCCGCCGATTTGGAGCGTGCCGTCCATGCGACGACGGCGCAGCTGACGCGCTGAGAGAAGCGGCACAGTCGATGGAGAGATGAATGGAGTGAAGGAATTGAAATACAGCAGTACGAGAGGAAAGGCGGCAAGCGTCGCATCGGCAGAGGCAATCATCCAGGGGTTGGCGGCGGACGGAGGGCTTTTCGTGCCCGAGGAGATGCCCAAGGCTGATCCGGATTTTATTGCAGGGATGCGGCAGCTTTCCTATGAGGAGCGCGCGGCACGCATTCTGGGACTCTTCCTTACGGATTACACGTCAGAGGAGCTTGCAGGCTGTATTGCACGCGCTTACGGGGGCGACAAGTTTGACGACGTGCGCATCGCGCCCGTGCACGCGCTCAAGGAGTTCCCCGTATTGGAGCTCTGGCACGGGCCGACGAGTGCGTTCAAGGACATGGCACTGCAGCTCTTGCCGCAGCTTTTGCAGACGGCGCTCAAGAAGACGGGTGAGGACGCTGAGATTCTGATTCTCGTTGCCACGTCGGGTGACACGGGCAAGGCGGCGCTCGAAGGTTTTGCCGATGTCGATCAGATCAAGATCCTCGTGTTCTATCCGACGGGCGGCGTGTCAAAGATCCAGAACCTGCAGATGTGCACGCAGAAGGGCGCAAATGTCCGTGTCGTCGCGGTCGAGGGGAATTTTGACGATGCGCAGAACGGCGTCAAGGAGATTTTCGGCGACAAGGCCTTTGGAGAGAAGCTCGCCGCCGGGAACGTCAAGCTGTCTTCGGCAAATTCGATCAACTGGGGCAGGCTCGTGCCGCAGATCGTCTACTACTTCAGTGCCTATGCCGACCTCTTGGAAAAGGGGACGATGGCAGCGGGCGAAGCCGTCGATTTCTGCGTGCCGACGGGCAATTTCGGCGATATTCTCGCGGGCTATTACGCCAAGCGCATGGGGCTTCCCGTCGCGAAACTGATCTGTGCGTCGAACAGCAACAACGTGCTGACGGATTTCCTGCAGACGGGCGTTTATGACAAGAAGCGCGATTTTTACAAAACGATCTCGCCGTCCATGGACATCTTGATTTCGAGCAATCTTGAGCGTCTGCTCTACCATGAGACGCAGGATGCGGCACTGGTCAGGGGCTGGATGGAGGAGCTTGCCGCAAAGGGCAGGTACGAGGTCGGCGAGACTGTGCTGCAGAATCTTAAAGAGACGTTTTGGGCTGGCTGGGTCGACGACGCGGCGACGAAGGAAACGATTCGCGAAGTCTACGAAAAGGAGCATTATGTGCTCGACACGCATTCGGCTGTCGCGTATCGCGTGGCACAGGCGTATAAGAAGGAGACGGGAAGCGAGCGCCCGCTCGTCGTCGTCTCGACGGCAAGCCCGTACAAGTTCAACGAAAGCGTCTTGGACGCGCTCGGAGAAGAGCGTGCGGGACTCGACGAATTCGCGCAGCTCGACAAGCTCGCTTCCTTGAACGAAAGCCCGATTCCACAGGGATTGGCATCGCTGAAAACGGCTGAGATCCTGCATCGCGCAGTGTGCGAGAAGACGGAAATGCATGCTGTAACGGAAGGATTTGCGAAGAAATAAGGATTTGCAAGTGAAATTTCATAAATAAAAATTGAAAACAAGCAGGATTTCCCTAGAAAAGCGAGAAAGAGATAAACAGAGCATGTTTGAAACTATATCTTAAATTCAATTTTTTATGAAAGAGGTAGAGAAACATGGCAAAACTTGATCTGACAAAGTACGGGATTACCGGCGTGAAGGAAATCGTCCATAATCCGTCCTATGAACAGCTTTTCGAAGAAGAGATGAAGGCCGACCTCACGGGATTTGAGAAGGGAAAGCTCACGGAGCTTGATGCCGTGAATGTCATGACGGGCGTCTTTACGGGTCGTTCGCCGAAGGATAAGTTCATCGTCATGGACGAGAACTCCAAGGATACGGTCTGGTGGACCTCGGACGCCTATCCGAACGACAACCATCCGGCAAGCCAGGAGACGTGGGAAGAGCTCAAGAAGATCGCGAAGCAGGAGCTTTCCGACAAGCGTCTCTTCGTCGTCGACGCTTTCTGTGGTGCGAACAAGAATACGCGCATGGCCGTGCGCTTCATCGTCGAGGTCGCATGGCAGGCGCATTTCGTCAGCAATATGTTCATCCTGCCATCGAAGGAGGAGTTGGAGAACTTCGAGCCGGATTTCGTTGTCTACAATGCGTCGAAAGCGAAGGTCGAGAACTACAAGGAACTCGGACTTCATTCGGAGACGGCGGTCGCCTTCAACATCACGAGCCGCGAGCAGGTCATCATCAATACGTGGTACGGCGGCGAGATGAAGAAGGGCATTTTCTCGATGATGAACTACTACCTGCCGTTGAAGGGCATCGCCGCCATGCACTGCTCGGCCAATACGGATCTTGAGGGCAAGAACACGGCGATCTTCTTTGGCCTCTCGGGTACGGGAAAGACGACGCTCTCGACCGACCCGAAGCGCCTCTTGATCGGCGACGACGAGCATGGCTGGGACGACAACGGCGTCTTCAACTTCGAGGGCGGTTGCTACGCGAAGGTCATCAACCTCGACAAGGATTCTGAGCCGGACATCTACAACGCCATTTGCCGCGATGCTCTCCTGGAGAATGTCACGGTCGACGAGAATGGCAAGATCGATTTTGCCGACAAGTCCGTGACGGAGAATACGCGCGTCTCCTATCCTATCGATCACATCAAGAACATCGTGCGTCCGATTTCTTCTGCGCCTCCGGCTAAAGAGGTCATCTTCCTTTCGGCGGACGCCTTCGGCGTACTGCCGCCCGTCGCCATCCTGACGCCGGAGCAGATGGAGTATTACTTCCTCTCGGGCTTCACGGCGAAGCTTGCGGGCACAGAGCGCGGCATCACGGAGCCGACGCCGACGTTCTCGGCATGCTTCGGTCAGGCGTTCCTCGAACTGCCGCCGACGAAGTATGCACAGGAGCTCGTCAAGAGGGTGCGCCAGAGCGATGCCAAGGCATACCTCGTGAACACGGGCTGGAACGGCACGGGCAAGCGCATTTCCATCAAGGATACACGCGGCATCATCGACGCGATCCTGAACGGCTCGATCAACAAGGCGCCGACGAAGAAGCTCAAGTACTTTGAGTTCGACATCCCGACGGAGCTCGCAGGCGTCGACACGAAGATCCTCGACCCGCGCGACACTTATGCCGATCCGGCTGAGTGGGACAAGAAGGCGCAGGATCTCGCCGGCCGCTTCATCAAGAATTTCAAGAAGTACGAGACGGATGATGAGGGCAGGGTGCTCGTCGCTGCCGGTCCGAAACTCTAAGCAGCTTTCGGGCGGCTTTTGGGCGAAAGCGCTTCCGACAATATCGTGATATGGAAGGGGCGCAAAAAAGCGTGCCATGAAGAAAGAGCTCGCCTGCGATTCGATGCGGAGGCGGGTTCTTTTATGTTTTGTATCTTTCGGAGAGGGGGCGGCCATGGAGCTGCAGACAAGCCTTTTGGAGCTTAAGGGCGTCGGCGCGAAGAAATACGAGGCGCTGAACAAGATCGGCCTCTTTACCGTCTATGATCTCCTGACCTATTATCCGCGCACATACGAAGACAGGCGCGTGCTGACGCCGCTCGCCGCGATCGCGGTCGGTGAGCAGCAGGCGGTCACAGGCGTCATCCGTCATATAGCCGAGAGGCGCACGGGGCGCGGCATTCATATCCTGAGCGTCGATATTGACGACGGCACGGGCTTTCTGCAAGTCACGTTCTTCAATCAGAAGTTCCTCAAGGGAAAGCTCAAGGCGGGGATGCAGCTCTTCGCTGTCGGCAAGATCGACTATGCCTTCGGCGGGCGCGGCAAGAAGCAGATGAGCCAGGTCAAGGACTTCTCCCTGATGGAAAAAGGCGGGGAAGCGGCTCTGGGCATCCTGCCGGTCTATGCGGCTTCGGGCAGTCTGAATCAGAAGTTTTTCCGCACGCTTCTCACAGGAGTCTTTCAAGGAATTGGCAAGATCGTGGAGACCTTGCCCGAGAGCATCTGCCAGCGCTATCGTCTCGTCGCGCGAGAGGAGGCGTATCGCGAGGTGCATTTTCCCGAATCGCCCGAGGCGCTGCATCTCGCGCGGGAAAGGCTGATTTTCGAGGAGCTTTACCTCATCCAGTGCGGGCTTCTTCTCCTGCGCCGCGAGAGCCGCGAAAAGAGGAAGGGCGTGCGCCATCTCGGCGCGAGCCGCCTTTCGCGCGGGGCGCGTGAGGCTCTGCCGTTTCGGTTGACGGAGGATCAGGAAAAGGCGTGGCGCGACATTCGGCAGGACATGGAGCTTGCCTTGCCGATGCGCCGTCTCGTGCAGGGCGACGTCAGCTCGGGCAAGACGGCGCTCGCCCTCTTGGCGCTCGTCAAGACGGTGGAAAACGGCTTTCAGGGCGCATTCATGGCGCCGACGGAAATCTTGGCGCGTCAGCATTTCGACAAGTTCAGCGAATTGCTGCGAGATTTGCCTGTGCGGCTGCTGCTCCTGACAGGAAGACTGTCGAAGAAGGAGCGCGAGGCGGCGTACGCGGCAATCGAGGCGCACGATGTCGATATCGTGATCGGCACGCATGCCCTGATTCAGGAGCCTGTCGCCTTCGCGGCGCTCGGCCTCGTCGTGACGGACGAGCAGCATCGCTTCGGCGTCGAGCAGCGAGCGGCGCTCGAAAAGCGTGCGCACCTGACGCCCGACATGCTCGTCATGACGGCGACGCCGATCCCGCGCACGATGACGCTGACGGTCTACGGCGACCTTGACGTCTCGCGCATCGAACACCTGCCGCCGGGGCGCGTGCCCGTTGAAACCTTCGTGCGCACGCCCGCGAGGCGCGACCTCATCTACCGCTTCGTGCGCCAAGAGATTGAACGGGGCAGGCAGGCCTACGTCGTCTGCCCGCTCGTCGAAGAGAGCGACACGCTTGATCTGCCGTCGGCGCAGGAGGTCTACGCAGAACTCAGTGCAGGCGTGTTTCGTGAAGTGCGATGCGGCCTCGTGCACGGCAAGCTCCGGGGCAAGGAGAAGGAAGCCGTCATGGCGGACTTCCACGCGGGTAAGCTCGATGTCCTCGTGACGACGACGGTCATCGAGGTGGGCGTAGACGTGCCGAACGCGAGCATCATGGTCATCGAGAACGCCGAGCGCTTCGGCCTCGCGCAGCTTCACCAGCTGCGCGGACGCGTGGGCAGGGGGGCGCATCGCTCCTACTGCATCCTCGTTTCGGCGGCGCGAACCGCTGCCGCGAAGAAGCGTCTTGCCCTTTTGGAGAGCGTGCGCGACGGATTTGTGCTCGCCGAGGAGGACTTGAAGCTCAGAGGCCCCGGCCAATTCTTCGGCGCGATGCAGCATGGCTTGCCTGACCTCAAGATGGCGGACGCCCTGCGCGACGTCGATATCCTGCTCAAGGCGCGACGCGCGGCGCTCGAAACGATGGAAAGCCCCGCGATGCGCAAGGAGGTCGCTGAAATCCTGCGGCTTGAGTACAAGGAATTTTTTGCGAAGATCACGGAGGTCTGAAAGGGCGTGCGCGGCTGCATCTTCGATACATCTCCCATCCGATGGTATGGGGAATAAAATAAAAAAGAAAGACCGTTTTTGGCAGGAGTTTCCTGTGCCTTTGGGGAATACTAAAAAGATACGAATTTCGCATTTACGGAGGAAGTTTCATGGTAGAGGCAGCGGAGAAGTTCAAGCGATATTTGCAGAGGCATAAGATTGACAGCTTTGAGCGCGAGGAGCTTGGCGATGAGCATGAGAGCGTGATTTTTCGTTCGACCGTCGAGGTGCAGGGACAGTATGTGCCGCTCGGGGTCATTTTCGACGATACGATCTATGTGATCGTGCGCGCCAATCTCGCGCCGAAGGCGCTGAACGATGACAACGCTTATGAGGTGACGAACTTCATCATGCGCTTGAACAACGGCAACAAGCTGTTCAAGTATTATCTTGCGCCCGATACGTCTGTCATCCTTGACGCCTGCATCCCGATGACGCAGAAGAACTATTCGGCCGATCTCGTCAATACGATCGTGGGCGTCGTCGCGCGGGAGGTAAAGAAGCGTCACAGCGAGTTCATGGGCTTGATTTGGCAGAAGGCCTGAGATGCGGAAATATTGAAGCCGTGTCGTTCGAGAGGTGATTTTGTGCTGAAGAAGGGAATAATTCTGGCGGGCGGCTCGGGCACGCGGCTCTATCCGCTGACCAAGGTCGTGTCGAAGCAGCTCATGCCGGTCTTTGACAAGCCGATGATTTACTATCCACTGAGCACGTTGATGCTCGCCGGGCTAAAGGACATCCTCGTCATCACGACGCCGCAGGACAGCGCGATGTTTTCTGCCATGCTCGGTGACGGCAGCCAGTGGGGCATCCATATCTCTTATGCCGTGCAGCCGAGTCCCGACGGTCTGGCGCAGGCGTTCCTCATCGGCGAGGATTTCATCGGCGGCGACGGCTGTGCGCTCGTGCTGGGCGACAACATCTTTTACGGCGCCGATCTTGCACGGCTTCTGCAGCGTGCGACGGCACGCGAGGCGGGCGCGACGGTGTTCGCCTACTACGTGCGCGATCCAAAGCGCTACGGTGTCGTGGAGTTTGATGAGACGGGATGCGCTGTCAGTTTGGAGGAGAAGCCCGAGACGCCGCGCTCGAACTATGCGGTGACGGGGCTGTACTTCTACGACAACGATGTCGTTGAAATCGCGAAGGCGGTCAGGCCGTCGGCACGCGGCGAGCTTGAGATCACGGATGTGAACCGCGCGTATTTGGAGCGCGGCGACCTTCAGGTAGAGAAGATGCGCAGGGGGTTCGCGTGGCTCGATACGGGCACGCATGAATCGCTTTTGCAGGCGGCGACGTTCGTCGAGACGATTCAGGATCGTCAGGGTCTCAAGATCGCTTGCATCGAGGAGATCGCCTACCGCATGGGGCATATTGATGCGGAGCAGGTTCTTCGCCTCGCGCAGCCTTTGATGAAGAACGACTACGGGCGCTATTTGGAGCAGCTGGTGAACTTTCAGGACATATGTTCAGCCGTGGAGCAGAACGACAGGGGCTTCTTTTGACCCCGTTTCTAGCACGGCATCATCAACGAGGCACGCTGTACATATGTCCTCACGCCTTACAGAAGTCTAGCCAATCGGTCCGCGCCCCTTGGGATTGACCTCTTGGGGCTTCATGGTAAAGGGATAGGAGAACGAGAAATGAATGTGACGGAAACGCGCCTCAAGGGTGTCTTTATCTTGGAGCCGCAGGTGTTCGGCGATGCACGCGGCTGGTTTATGGAGAGCTGGTCGAAAAAGAAGATGGAAGAGGCAGGTCTCTTCTACGACTTCGTGCAGGACAATCAGTCTTTCTCAGCGGAAAAGGGTACGCTACGCGGACTTCACTACCAGAAGAATCCCATGGCGCAGGCGAAACTCCTGCGCTGCACGCGCGGCGAGATCTTAGACGTCGCCGTTGACATACGAAAGGGATCGCCGCAGTATGCGAAGTGGGTTTCCGTGCGCCTTTCGGCGGAAAACAAGCGGCAGCTGATGATTCCGCGCGGTTTCGCGCACGGCTTCATTACACTGACGGACGACGTCGAGGTGCAGTACAAGGCGGACAATTACTATGCGCCGGAATGCGACGGCAACATTCTTTGGAGCGATCCTGCCATCGGCGTCGACTGGGAGATTGCGCCGACGGTTCTTTCGGCGAAGGACGAGGCGGCGCCGACGCTCGCCGAACGGGAATCCCAGCTCAATTTCGTCTATGGGGAGGAAGAAGCGTGAAGTATCTTGTGACCGGCGGCGCCGGCTTTATCGGCAGCAATTTCGTTCACTATATGATGAAGGCGCACGAGGACGCGGAGATTCTTTGCGTCGATGCGCTGACGTATGCGGGCGACTATGAATCCCTGCTCGACCTCGCGGACGCACCGCGTTTTCGCTTCGCCCACTGCAATATATGCGATCGCGAGGCGATCTACGCGCTCTTTCGCGCTGAGCAACCCGATGTCGTTGTGAATTTCGCGGCGGAAAGTCATGTCGATCGCTCGATCGAGACGCCGGAGATTTTCCTGCAGACGAACATCATCGGCACGAGCGTTCTCATGGACGCCTGCCGCGAGTACGGCATTTCGCGCTACCATCAGGTGTCGACGGATGAAGTCTACGGCGATTTGCCGCTCGACCGCCCCGACCTCTTCTTCACCGAGGAGACGCCCTTGCATACGTCGAGCCCGTATTCATCCTCGAAGGCGAGCGCTGATCTCCTCGTGCTCGCTTACAGCCGCACATACGGCCTGCCCGTGACGATCTCGCGCTGCTCGAATAACTATGGCCCGTACCATTTCCCCGAAAAACTCATCCCGCTGATGATTGTCAAGGCGCTTGCCGACGAGCAGCTTCCCGTCTACGGCGACGGCGCCAACGTGCGCGACTGGCTCTACGTCGAGGATCACTGCCGCGCCATCGACCTCGTGCTGCAGAAGGGGCGCACGGGAGAGGTATACAACATCGGCGGTCACAACGAACGCGCCAACATCGATGTCGTCAAGGTCATCCTTCGCGCCTTGAAGAAGCCTGAGAGCCTCATCTCGTATGTGGCAGACAGGAAGGGGCACGACCGCCGCTATGCGATCGATCCGACGAAAATTCATACGGAACTCGGCTGGTTGCCCGAGACGAGATTCGAAGATGGAATCGAGCGCACGATTGCATGGTATCTGGAAAACCGCGCATGGTGGCAGCATATCCTCGACGGCAGCTATCGAAAAGCGTATCCGAGCACATGAAATTTTTGCAAAAAAAGGCTTGCGCTTTTTGCTTTCGTGCTGTATACTAGCAAAGTAACTTGTCCACGGGGGCGTAGCTCAGCTGGGAGAGCGCTTGCATGGCATGCAAGAGGTCAGGGGTTCGATCCCCCTCGTCTCCACCATAGGGTATTCAGGCGGCTTTCTGCTTAGGCGCAGAAGCCGCTTTTTGTTTTCTAGAAAATGCGGGAGGATTTCTCCTGTCGAAGGGAGGCTGCGGCATGGGCGAACTGCCGAGCATACATCAGTTGGAATGTTTCATCATTTACGGCAGGGTTAGGAACTTCTCGCTTGCCGCACAGGAAGCGAATATCACGCAGTCGGCGTTCAGCGTGCAGATGAAGAAGCTCGAAGAGGCGGTCGGCGTCACTTTGATCCGCCGCTCGACGCGCGGCAGCGACTTGACGGAGGCGGGCACGGCGTTTCTGGCGAAGGCGCAGCTTTGCGTCGAGCAGCTGAGGGACGCGGTGGCGGAGATGCAGGAAAGCGTAAAGCGCACTCCTGCCGAGCTGAATGTCGCCGTACTGCGCTCTCTGGGCGATGTTCACATGAATCGTCATGTATCGTACTTTCAGAAGCAGAATGAGAAGATTTGCCTCAATGTTTTTGAAATGGAGGAAGATGAGATTCGATGCGGGATTCTGGAAGACCGCATCGACGTTGCCTCGGTATATCGTCTGGAAGGAATGAGTTTTGACGGATGGGAGTGCGTGCATTTTTCCGATGATGACATCGTTTTCTATGCGCCCTGCCTTGCGCCCGCCGAAGGCGATGCGGCAAGATCTTGGGCGGCGAAGCAGCCGCTCGTGTTTTACCCCGCGAAGTCGTCGATGAACCGCGTCTACGAACGCTACTTCAGCGAAGAGATGCCCATAGTGGCGGCGCGCCTTTCGACGCCGTATGCGATGGTGCATTTTTGTCGGGAAAATCCGGCAGGGGCACTCCTGCCGCGCCGCTTCATCGAAGCGCTCAGCATCACGTCGGGTTTCGCTTCCCTTGCCCCCGCGCTGACGCTCGACGCTGTGCTTGTATATAAGAAGGAAAACCCGCGTCTGCGCCATATTCGCACCTACGTTGAACATGTTCAGCAAATTTATCAGAGTACGATCTGAAAGCTGCAATAAAGGAATATTGTTGGGGAAGTTATCGCTTTTTGCGATAACTTCCATCTTTTTTATGCGCTATACAAAACGGAGGTCGATGCTTATAATCGGGTACAGTTCATTTTTAATTTAAGAAATCGCCGCAGCGCTAAGGAGCGCGTTCGGCAAAGAAAGGTCGTTGTTAAACGTGGAACATGAAAAGTTATGGACGAAGGAGTTCATCCTTGATACCTTGGTGAACTTCTTGATCTATATCATCTATTACATGCTCATGGTCATCATCGCATCCGAAGCGATCAAGACGCTCAACGCGTCGATGAGCGAGGCGGGGCTTGCATCCGGCATCTTCATCCTCGGCACATTGCTCGCACGCATGGTCGCCGGTCATTCCATCGAGCTTTATGGAAGAAAGTTCATGCTCTATGCGGGTATCGTCTTCTATCTTGCCACGACGCTCTTGTACTTTTTCGTTGATTCCCTTTCCATGCTCTACATCGTGCGCTGTCTGAACGGCATCGGCTACGGCATTGCTTCGACGGCGACGAGCACGATCGTATCGAGCATCATTCCTGTGACGCGCCGCGGCGAGGGCATCAACTACTACGCCTTGAGCATGAGCCTCGCCGCCGCTATCGGCCCGTTCCTCGGCATGCTCATGCAGCATACGATGACGTTCAATTACATCATTGATTTCTGCGTCGCCATGCTCGTCGTCTGCCTCGCCGCCATCGTCGCCCTCAAGGTGCCGGAGATGGAGCTTTCGGAAGAGAAGAAGGCGGAGCTTAAGAAGTTCAGCATCAGCAACTTCTTGGAGCCGAAGGTCACGTCCATTTCCATCGTGGCGTTCATCATGGGCATCAGCTATTCGAGTGTCCTGAGCTTCCTTGCGACGTATGCGCAGGAACTTGGCCTCATCGGCGCAGGCACGGTATTCTTCCTTGTCTACGCGCTGACGATCACGCTCGCACGTCCTGTTGCCGGCGTCATGTTCGACCGCAAGGGAGAGG
The DNA here is from genome assembly GCF_000208405.1 of Selenomonas sputigena ATCC 35185. Classification (NCBI taxonomy): domain Bacteria; kingdom Bacillati; phylum Bacillota; class Negativicutes; order Selenomonadales; family Selenomonadaceae; genus Selenomonas; species Selenomonas sputigena. Next base: position 926,059 of record NC_015437.1, read on the forward strand.
ACTTCGTGATGTACCCGACGTATGCGTGCCTTGCCATCGGGCTTCTGCTCCTGAGCGTCACGACGCAAAGCTGGACGCTTCTCCTCGCGGGCGTGTTCGTCGGTCTCGGCTACGGCACGTTCATGTCGAATGGGCAGGCAATCTGCGTGAAGCTCGTCACCGAGTATCGCATCGGCGTCGCCGTATCGACGTACTTTATCGCTCTCGACCTCGGTCTCGGCGTCGGCCCCTATGCGCTCGGCGCGTTCAAGGACGGCATTGGTTTCGAGGGCATCTATGCCGCATGCGGTGCAGCTGCGCTCCTCTGCGCAGGGCTTTACTACCTGCTCTATGCGAGGAAGCGCGACGTTGCGCCCGTGGTGGAGATGAAGCTGGAAACAGAAGCAGAGTGAAAGAACAAAAAAAGGGGGGCTGCGGCAAGCGGCTCCTCTTTTTTGTTCTATTCCAGTGGACAAAAAGAACGAAAAGAAAGATGTTGACAGGCACGACGTCTTCGTGTAGAATAGGTCAAGTCGCGAAGAGAGCGGACAGCAAGTGAAAGGTTCGGAGAAGAACGGCTCCCGAGTCCTGGCGGACATGAAAACGGTGCTTGACAAAATTCACTGAAGCGAGTATACTAAATAAGCTAGCTCAACTGAGTGGCGAACAGCCGAAGAAATTCGGCGGTGTTCCTTGAAAACTAAACAATGCAGAAATGAATCATCTATATGATTCAAGCCAGATGTCCATCAAGAGGAATCTTGATGAAACATCGATTGTGAACTACATTTGTAAAAGCAATCGACAATTTCTTTATGCGGTTCGAAAGAATCGTATCCAAAGATAAAAAGAGCCAATCATGGCTCTCTGCAAACTGCAAAGTGATTTTCATTAATTCTACTGTGATGATACCACAGTCGGAGTTAGTGAAAAAAACGCAGGGATTTTTTCGCTAGGCAAGGAACGGCGAAGCGGCGCCCCGCAGACGTACTCGCGTACGTCGAGGAAGCGGCGCGAAGCCGTGACGCAGCATAGCGGAAAAAGACCAAGTTTTTTCGGAGAGTTTGATCCTGGCTCAGGACGAACGCTGGCGGCGTGCTTAACACATGCAAGTCGAACGGGAACCTTTATTTCGGTAAAGGTGAGAGTGGCAAACGGGTGAGTAACACGTAGGCAACCTGCCGACAGGATGGGGACAACATTCCGAAAGGAATGCTAATACCGAATGGAGTCCGGGGATGGCATCATCCTCGGATAAAAGATGGCCTCTGAATATGCTATCGCCTGTCGATGGGCCTGCGTCTGATTAGCCAGTTGGCGGGGTAACGGCCCACCAAAGCGACGATCAGTAGCCGGTCTGAGAGGATGAACGGCCACATTGGGACTGAGACACGGCCCAGACTCCTACGGGAGGCAGCAGTGGGGAATCTTCCACAATGGGCGAAAGCCTGATGGAGCAACGCCGCGTGAGTGAAGAAGGTCTTCGGATCGTAAAGCTCTGTTGCACGGGACGAAAACCGAGCTTGAGAATATTGAGTTTGGGTGACGGTACCGAGCGAGGAAGCCACGGCTAACTACGTGCCAGCAGCCGCGGTAATACGTAGGTGGCGAGCGTTGTCCGGAATTATTGGGCGTAAAGGGAGCGCAGGCGGACATATAAGTCCATCTTAAAAGTGCGGGGCTCAACCCCGTGAGGGGATGGAAACTGTATGCCTTGAGTGCAGGAGAGGAAAGCGGAATTCCCAGTGTAGCGGTGAAATGCGTAGATATTGGGAGGAACACCAGTGGCGAAGGCGGCTTTCTGGACTGTAACTGACGCTGAGGCTCGAAAGCCAGGGGAGCGAACGGGATTAGATACCCCGGTAGTCCTGGCCGTAAACGATGAATGCTAGGTGTAGGAGGTATCGACCCCTCCTGTGCCGGAGTTAACGCAATAAGCATTCCGCCTGGGGAGTACGGTCGCAAGACTGAAACTCAAAGGAATTGACGGGGGCCCGCACAAGCGGTGGAGTATGTGGTTTAATTCGACGCAACGCGAAGAACCTTACCAGGGCTTGACATTGAGTGAAAGAGCTAGAGATAGCTTCCTCCCTTCGGGGACACGAAAACAGGTGGTGCATGGCTGTCGTCAGCTCGTGTCGTGAGATGTTGGGTTAAGTCCCGCAACGAGCGCAACCCCTGTCCTTTGTTGCCAGCGCGTAATGGCGGGAACTCAAAGGAGACTGCCGCGGAGAACGCGGAGGAAGGCGGGGATGACGTCAAGTCATCATGCCCCTTATGTCCTGGGCTACACACGTACTACAATGGGATGGACAGAGGGAAGCGAAGGCGTGAGCCGGAGCGGACCCCACAAACCATCCCCCAGTTCGGATTGCAGGCTGCAACCCGCCTGCATGAAGTCGGAATCGCTAGTAATCGCAGGTCAGCATACTGCGGTGAATACGTTCCCGGGCCTTGTACACACCGCCCGTCACACCACGGAAGTCATTCACGCCCAAAGCCGGTGGGCCAACCGCAAGGAGGCAGCTGTCTAAGGCGGGGGCGATGACTGGGGTGAAGTCGTAACAAGGTAGCCGTATCGGAAGGTGCGGCTGGATCACCTCCTTTCTAAGGTGCTGAGCTGTTCGTGAAGCAAGCCGCAAGGCAAAGCTGAACAGAAAAAGCTTAAACTTTAAGTCGAGGCATCAGGTTTTCTGCATTGTCTAGTTTTGAGGGAACACAAATCTCTCAAACTTGACCTTCTCGTTGGATTATACCAGCGGTAAGGTCAGGCGTACCTTGAAAACTACACAGAAGACAAAATGAAAGAAAATCATCGAAGGCTGTGAGAAATCACGGCAAAGATTTTCCGAACATTTTAGGATCACAAACCAAACCAAGAACATCAGAAATGATGCCTTGAGGCGAAACGCACGGCGAAAGCCGTGGAAAAGTCAAGCTACGAAAGGCATACGGTGGATGCCTTGGCGTCAGGAGTCGAAGAAGGACGCGATAAGCTGCGAAAAGCCGTGGGGAGCCGCAAATAGGCCTCGAGCCACGGATGTCCGAATGGGGCAACCCAGTGCGAGTCATGTCGCACTACCCGAAAGGGAGACAAACCCGGTGAACTGAAACATCTAAGTAGCCGGAGGAAAAGTAATCAAACGAGATTCCCTCAGTAGCGGCGAGCGAAGCGGGAAGAGCCCAAACCGAAAGCTTTCGGGCTTTCGGGGTTGAGGACCAGCACAAAGGGAAAGCAGTCTAGTGGAACGGCATGGGAAGGCCGGGCGAAGAGAGTGAGACCCTCGTACACGAAAGGCTGAAGAACGGGCTGGAATCCAGAGTACCACGGGACACGAGGAACCCTGTGGGAAGCCGGGTGGACCACCATCCAAGGCAAAATACTACCTGACGACCGATAGAGGAAAGTACCGTGAGGGAAAGGCGAAAAGAACCGCGGGAGCGGAGTGAAATAGAACCTGAAACCGTATGTCCACAAGCAGTCGAAGCGCTTTATATGCGCGACGGCGTGCCTATTGAAGAATGAACCGGCGAGTTATCCTGTCGAGCGAGGTTAAGCGGAAAACGCGGAGCCGAAGCGAAAGCGAGTCTTAAAAGGGCGAAGAGTTCGGCGGGGTAGACCCGAAACCACAGTGATCTATGCATGGCCAGGCTGAAACTCAGGTAAAATTGAGCGGAGGGCCGAACCCGTGAGTGTTGAAAAACTTTGGGATGAGCTGTGCATAGGGGTGAAATGCCAATCGAACGTGGAGATAGCTGGTTCTCCCCGAAATAGCTTTAGGGCTAGCCTCGAGTGATGCATGCAGACGGTAGAGCACTGATCGGGCAAGGGGGCGTAAAGCCTACCGACCCCAGTCAAACTGCGAATGGCTGCATGTCAAACTCGGGAGTCAGCGTGCGAGTGATAAGACCCGTACGCAAGAGGGAAACAGCCCAGACCGCCAGCTAAGGTCCCCAATGCTGTACTAAGTGGAAAAGGATGTAGGAATTCGAAAACAACCAGGATGTTGGCTCAGAAGCAGCCACCATTTAAAGAGTGCGTAATAGCTCACTGGTCGAGAGTCCCTGCGCCGAAAATATCCGGGGCTCAAGTACAGAACCGAAGCTGCGGCTGCATACGAAAGTATGCGGGGTAGGGGAGCGTACCATGCGCGGCGAAGCCGTACCGGAAGGAGCGGTGGAGTGCATGGCAGTGAGAATGCCGGTATGAGTAGCGAAAAGGCCAGCAAGAATCTGGCCCACCGAAAGCCTGAGGTTTCCTGGGCAACGCTCGTCGTCCCAGGGTCAGTCGGGACCTAAGCCGAGGCAGCAAGCATAGGCGATGGACAACTGGTGAATATTCCAGTACCGCAGAGAGTCGTTTGAGTGATGGAGTGACGCAGGAGGGAGCTTGGGCGCGCGAATGGAAGAGCGCGTCGAAGCCGGTAGGCTGCAAGGGAGGCAAATCCCCCTTGTAAAAGCCGAGACGTGACAGGGAGGCAAACCTATGGGTGAGCCGAAGCCAAGCGGACCACACTGCCGAGAAAAGCTTCTAGCGAGACGAACTGCGCCCGTACCGAAACCGACACAGGCAGGCAGGGAGAGGATCCTAAGGTGCGCGGGAAAACCCTCGTTAAGGAACTCTGCAAATTGCATCCGTAACTTCGGGAAAAGGATGGCCGGAACTGGTGAAGACCCATGCGGTTGGAGCCGGGGCCGGCGACAGAAGAGAAGCCCAAGCGACTGTTTACCACAAACACAGGTGCCTGCAAAAGAGAAATCTGACGTATAGGTGCTGACGCCTGCCCGGTGCTGGAAGGTTAAGGGGAGAGGTCAGGAGCAATCCGAAGCCTTGAGCTGAAGCCCCAGTAAACGGCGGCCGTAACTATAACGGTCCTAAGGTAGCGAAATTCCTTGTCGGGTAAGTTCCGACCCGCACGAAAGGCGTAACGATTTGGGCACTGTCTCGACGAGGGGCCCGGTGAAATTGAAATACCTGTGAAGATGCAGGTTACCCGCGACTGGACAGAAAGACCCCATGGAGCTTTACTGCAGCTTGGCATTGATGCCCGGCGAATGATGTACAGGATAGGTGGGAGGCTAAGAAAGGCGGCCGCAAGGACGCCCGGAGCCGCTGTTGGGATACCACCCTTCATTCGCTGGTCATCTAACCGGAGTAGTTACGACACTCGGGACAGTGCCAGGTGGGCAGTTTGACTGGGGCGGTCGCCTCCGAAAGAGCAACGGAGGCGTCCAAAGGTTCCCTCAGCGCGGACAGAAATCGCGCGAAGAGCATAAAGGCAGAAGGGAGCTTGACTGCGAGACCGACAAGTCGAGCAGGTACGAAAGTAGGGCTTAGTGATCCGGTGGAATGAGAGTGGAATTGCCATCGCTCAACGGATAAAAGCTACCCTGGGGATAACAGGCTAATCTCTCCCAAGAGTCCATATCGACGGGGAGGTTTGGCACCTCGATGTCGGCTCATCACATCCTGGGGCTGAAGCAGGTCCCAAGGGTTGGGCTGTTCGCCCATTAAAGTGGTACGTGAGCTGGGTTCAGAACGTCGTGAGACAGTTCGGTCCATATCCATCGCGGGCGGAAGAAACCTGAAGGGGGCTGCTCCTAGTACGAGAGGACCGGAGTGGACGGACCAACGGTGTACCAGTCATGGCGCCAGCCGTGCAGCTGGGTAGCTGCGTCCGGAAAGGATAAACGCTGAAAGCATCTAAGCGTGAAACCAGCCCTAAGATGAAGTTTCTCACGGAGTAATCCGGTAAGGCGCCTCAAAGACGATGAGGTTGATAGGCGGGGAGTGGAAGCGCCGCAAGGCGTGCAGCCGACCCGTACTAATACGCCGAGGGCTTGACTCGCATAGCCCATCCAAGAGGCAAACCCCGCAGGGGTGCAACCGATTGGCAAAGGGGCTAGCGTGCGAAAACGTCCCAAGAGCGCAAGCTGAAAGCGCAGCGCGATTGGCCGACGTTGACCGCTGCTGACTGCCTCAAGGCAGGGAGAAGCGTGAGACGCGCGTACATTTCGCCTCTAAAATGTTCCATTGAGTCTTCTGTATAGTTTTGAAGGCACGCAAACCTTCACGAAATCCAGTGGCGATAGCTGAGTGGTTCCACCTGTTCCCATCCCGAACACAGTCGTTAAGCACTCATACGTCGAAAGTACTTGGTTGGAGACGACCTGGGAGGATAGAAAGCTGCTGGTTCTGACATGCCACCGCTTTTGCGGTGGCATACCTTATGGCGGCTGTGGTGAAGTGGTTAACACACTGGATTGTGGCTCCAGCATTCGTGGGTTCGAGCCCCACCAGTCGCCCCATCTTAGGGGTATAGCTCAACTGGTAGAGCAACGGTCTCCAAAACCGTAGGTTGTGAGTTCAAGTCTTACTGCCCCTGCCATTGTCATATTGGCCTCATTTCTTGGAAATGAGGTTTTTTTTGCGCCCCGAGAGGGGCGCAATCCATTCATTCCTTAATGATGCTTTCCAAGGCAAGCTCGATCATGTCGTTGAAGGAGCGTTCGCGCTCTTCGGGCGTCGCACGCGCTTCGTCGCAGGTGATGTGGTCGCTGACCGTGAAGATGCCGAGCGCCTGCACGCCGAATTTGGCTGCGATCAGGTAGAGCGCCGCCGTTTCCATCTCGGCGGCGAGCACGCCGTAGCCGAGGAGTTTGGCGAAGTCGATCTCGTCGTCGTAGAAGCGATCCTGCGACAGCACGTTGCCGACGCGCACGGGCAGATGCTTTTCGCGCGCATGGTGTACGGCACTTTCCAACAGCGAGAAATCGGCGAGCGGTGCAAAGTTGACGGACGTGCCGAAGATATTTTTCGGCATGGAAGAATCCGTCGTCGTTCCCTGCGCGATGACGACATCGCGGATGTGGAGATCCTTGGCGAGCGCACCGCAGCTGCCGACGCGGATGAGCTTCTTCGCACCGTAGATGCTGATCAGCTCATGCACATAGATGGCGATGGACGGCATGCCCATGCCCGTACCCTGAACGGAAACGGGCGTGCCCTTGTAGCTTCCCGTATAGCCGAGCACGTTGCGCACATGCGAGTATTCTTTAGCGTCCGTGAGAAAGTTTTCGGCGATGTACTTCGCACGCAGCGGATCGCCGGGCAGCAGGATGCGCTCGGCAATATCACCGACTTCGGCGGAGTTGTGTGGTGTTGGCATGATGGATTCCTCCTTGGAATAGTTTCATAAGAATATTATAAGGGATACACAGGAATTTGCAAGGGAGACAGCGAGAAGAAAATGCGCTATAATAGTACGTGCATAAACATATCATATAGGAACGATATACAAGCCAGCCCTGAGTTTATCCGTGCTTCCACGAGAAACGCAGGAAAAATCCAAGCGGAGGAAAAGAAATGAAGATTTCGACGAGAGGGAGATATGCGCTGCGGCTCATGATGGATATCGCCATGAACGGGCAGAACGAGCCTGTGCGCATCAAGGATATTGCGCGAAGACAGGAGATCTCGGAAAAGTATCTGGAGCAGATTGTCTCCGTGCTGAACAAAGCGGGCTTCGTCAAGAGCAGCCGCGGACCGCAGGGCGGCTATCGCCTGATGCGTGCGCCGCAGGAATATACGGCAGGCAGCATCCTGTGTCTGATCGAGGGAAGTCTCGCGCCCGTCGCTTGTATGGACATGGAGGAGAACGACTGTCCAAGACACGAGAGATGTGCGACGCTCTTCCTGTGGCAGAAGCTGCATGAGGCGATGAAGGATGTCATTGAGAACGTCTCGCTTTCCGATCTCATCGAGATGCAGCGGGAACTCGATGAGAAAAAGAGTTAACGCTGTTCGGAAAAAGAAAATTCATGACAAAAATGCTTGAATGGTGTAAACTTATGGGAGCATTATGAAATTGTAGGTATGTAGGTGATGGGATGTTCATCCATTCGATGTTTCTCTTGATAAAGAAGGACCTTGCCTTGCTGGAAGAGGAGCTTCTGCAGGCGGTTGTCTCGCCTGTAGACCGCATCACGGAGATCGGTACGCATCTCGTGAAGTCCGGCGGCAAGAGGCTGCGCCCTGCGCTCTTTTTGCTTGCGGCACGCTCTAGCAAGGATTTTGACGCGAAAAAAATGATGCCGCTCGCCGTTGCGCTCGAGCTGATCCACATGGCGTCGCTCGTCCATGACGACGTGCTCGATCATGCCGATACGCGGCGCGGCGCGGTGACGGCGAACGCCATGTGGGGCAATCAGCAGGCGATTCTCTCGGGCGACTACTTCTTCGCGCGCGCGTTTTTGCTCATCGTCGAGAACGGCTTCGGCGAGCGCGTTTCGGGGCGCGTCGCGCAGCTCATCATGGATCTGAGCTCGGGCGAGATCATCCAGAACAAGGAACTTTACCGCGCCTCGCGCGATGTCGAGGAGTATTATGAGCGCATCGCGAAGAAGACGGCGAACTTTCTCGCCATCTGCTGTGAGCTTGGCGCCATCGCGACGAATCTCGGTGCGGAGGCGGAGCGGGGGCTTCGTGCCTACGGCAAGTACGTCGGTATGGCGTTCCAGATTACGGACGACCTTCTCGATCTGACCTCGAACGAGAAGAAGATCGGCAAGCCTGCGGGCAACGACATCCATGAGGGCATCGTGACTTTGCCCGTGATTCGTGCGCTTGAGGTCAGCTCCGAGCGTGAGGAGCTTCTTTCCATCGTGACGAACCCTTCGATGACGCGCGAAGACGTCGAGCGTGCGCTCGTCATCGTGCGTGCGTCCGACGGCATCGAATATGCGCGTGCCAAGGTTCGTGAGTTCCTTACCGAAGCGAAGGAGGCTCTGCCTGCCGCTCTGCCCGACAAGGTGCGCGATACCTTCTGCAAGGCGGCGGACTACATCGCGAAGCGCGAATCGTAAGTTTTGCTTGAAGTATGCAAGGTCTGCCTTGTGCAGTTCTTTAAGGGGGAAAAGCTATGTTCAACTTGGGCTTTCCTGAGCTCATCCTCATTCTCGTCATCGCGCTCGTGGTATTCGGCCCGGGCAAATTGCCCGAGATCGGACGCGCCGTTGGCAAGGGTCTCAGCGAGTTCAAAAAGGCGACGAACAATCTGATGTCCGACGTGAATAAGCCGATCGAAAGTGCCGCGCCGCCGAGTGTGCAGCAGCCGCCGATGCAGACGATTGCCGAACCGCCGGCGGGGCAGCAGCCGCTTGCACCCGAGCCGATGAATGGGGCGCAGACGACTGCCGCAGAAGGCGATGCAGCGAAGAAGCAGGAAAGCGAGGGGAGATAGAAAATGCTGAGCCTTTATGAGCTTGGAGCCATCCTCCTCGTCGCACTCATCATTTTCGGCCCGCGCAAACTGCCTGAGATCGGCAAGGCGCTCGGCAGGAGCGTGAAGGAGTTCAAGGAAGGCAAGGACGAGGTCGAAAAGAGCACCGTCGACGTCACGCCCGAGTCGTCGACGCTTGCCAAAAAAGATGAGAAGAGCGAAAAATGACGTACGAAAAGCATGAGCAGCCGCAAGGCTTGAACGATGGAAAGGCAGGGGCAGGGCACGAGCCGCAGATGCAGCAGCCGCCTGAGCCGCCGATCCAGCAGATGCACGAGCCGTCGATGCAGCAGCTGTCTGAGCCGCGAGAACAAGCGGGGCAGCAGGCGCCGGAGGAGCGCAGGGACGGCAGCATGTCCATCATCGCGCATCTCGAAGAACTGCGGAAGCGGCTGATCTATTCGATTGCCGCCGTCGCCGTCGGAAGCGGCGTCGCCTACTTCTACATCGACGAGATCATGCGCTGCTTGACGGCGCCTGCGGGAAAACTCTACTACATGCAGCCGGCAGAGGCGTTCTTCACCTATCTGAAGATTGCGGTCTTTGGCGGCTTTTTGCTCGCTCTGCCCGTCATCTTCTACGAGATTTGGCGCTTCATCCTGCCGGCCTTGACCGTGCGCGAGAGAAAGGCGCTGCTCCTCATCGTGCCGCTTTCCGTCGTGCTCTTCGTCGTCGGCATCGCCTTTTCCTTCACCCTTGTATTGCCCGCCGCCATCCGCTTCTTCATAGGCTTCGGCACGGACAATCTGGAGCCGCTTTTTTCCTTAGGAAAGTACCTTGACTTCGTGTTGGCGTTCATCCTGCCGTTTGGCTGCATCTTTGAACTGCCGCTCATCATCGTGGTTCTCGCGAAGCTCGGGTTCGTCGGCTCTGCCTTTCTCTGGAAGCAGCAGCGCATCGTGGTGTTTCTGTCTTTCGTCATCGGCGCTGTCATTTCCCCGACACCCGATGTTTTTTCTCAGACGATGATCGCCGTGCCCATGATCCTCCTCTATGAGATCAGCTACGTCATCGTTCGTTTTATTTTGCGCAAATAAGGAGGAATATTCGTGGCTTTCAAGGATTTACGCGAATTTATTGAGGAACTGGAATCGCGCGGGCTTTTGCGCCGCATCAAGACGGAGGTTGACGCCGAACTCGAAATCACCGAGATCACTGACCGCGTTTCCAAGATGGAGGGCGAGAAGAACGTCGCGCTGCTCTTCGAGAACGTCAAGGGCTACGACATGCCCGTGCTCATGAACGCTTTCGGCAGCATGGAGCGCATGAGCATCGCCTTGGGCGTCGAGAGCCTCGATGAGATCGCCGATGATCTGCGCGATTTCATGCGTCTGCCGAAGATCTCGCTCGCGAACAAGATGGATCTCGTCACGCTCATCCCGAAGATGCGCAAGGCGGTGAACTTCCCCAAGTACGTCAAGAAAGCGCCGTGCCAGGAAGTCGTGGAGATGGATAATCCGTCGCTCGACATCCTGCCGATCTTGAAGTGCTGGCCCGAGGACGGCGGCCCCTTCATCACGCTGCCGCTCGTCTTTACGAAAAATCCCGAGACGGGCAAGCGCAATGTCGGCATGTATCGTCTGCAAAAGTACGACAAGAATACGACGGGCATGCACTGGCATATTCATAAAAACGGCGCGGAGAACTTCCGTGCGGCACAGGAGCAGGGCAAGGACCGCATCGAGGTCGCCGTTGCCATCGGCACGGATCCCGTCCTCACGTATGCCGCGACGGCGCCTCTGCCGCGCGACATCGACGAGATGGTTTTCGCGGGTTTTCTGCGTCACAAGTCGGTCGAGCTTGTCAAGTGCAAGACGGTCGACATTGAGGTGCCTGCGACGAGCGAGATCGTCTTGGAGGGCTATGTGCTGGAAAGCGAACGCCGCCGCGAAGGGCCGTTCGGCGATCACACGGGCTATTATTCTCTGGCGGACGATTACCCGGTCTTTCACATCACCTGCATCACGCACCGCAAGAACCCGATTTATCCGGCGACGATCGTCGGCAAGCCGCCGATGGAGGACTGCTTCCTCGCGAAGGCGACGGAGCGCATCTTCCTGCCGCTCCTGCAGCAGATGGTGCCCGAGATCGTCGACATCAATATGCCGCTTGAAGGCGTGTTCCATGACTGCTGCGTCGTCTCCATCAAGAAGACGTACCCGATGCAGGCGCGTCGCGTCATGCACGCGATCTGGGGCATGGGGCAGATGATGTTCTGCAAGATGATCATCGTTGTCGACGCGCATGTGAACGTGCAGGACATGAAGGAAGTCTGGTGGCGCGTCTTCAACAATATCGACGCGAAGTACGATCTGGAGATGGTCGAAGGGCCTCTCGACGTGCTCGATCACTCCTCGCCGATGGCGAAGTGGGGCACGAAACTCGGCATCGATGCGACGAAATCGTGGCCGGAAGAGGGGCATACGCGCGAATGGCCCGATGAGATCGTCATGACGGACGAGGTCAAGGCGCGTGTCGATGCGAAGTGGAGGGAACTCGAACTTGGCTAAACTCGGTGCGCACATCAACAACATCGCGCTCCATCATATCGTCTTTGCCCTGCCGTTTGCCTACATGAGCGCGTTTCTGGCGGCGGGGGGGATGCCGCCCGTGATGGATCTCGTCTGGATCACGGTCGCCATCGCAGGCGCGAGGAGCGCGGCGCTCGCCTTGGACAATCTCGCCGACTTGAAGTACGACAAGAAACAGCCGCGGCTCGCCTCACGCGCCATGGTGCGCGGTGACTTGAAGCCGCGCGAGGCGAAGCTCTCGATCGTTTTTTATTTCATCGTCTGTATCTTGGCGGTGGCGCAGCTCAGACCGATCTGTCTTTGGCTTCTGCCCGTCGCCGTCGTGCCGTTCTTGATCTATCCGTATACGAAGCGCTTCACATTCCTGTGTCACTTGGTGCTGGGAATCGCCATCGCTATGGCGCCGGCGGGCAGCTGGGTCGCGGTGACGGGAGAGCTTCCTCTGCCCGCCGTTGTCCTCTGCGTCGCCGTGGCGCTTTGGATCGGTGCCTTCGATGCCGTCTACGGCTCGCAGGATGAGGCGTTCGACCGCTCGGAGGGGCTTCACTCGCTGGCGACGCAGTTCACGGCGCACGGTGCGCTCGTCATCTGCCGCTTCGTGCACGCCGCGAGCATCGCGTGCTTCTATGGCCTCGGCATCCTCATGGAACTGCAGTGGCCGTATTTCATCGGTGTCGGCGTCGCGGCAGGAACGCTCGTCTACCAGCACCGCATCGTGAGTGCTGACGACTACAGCCGCGTCACGCAGCGCTACTTCATGCGCAACGGCATCGTTTCCATCGCCATGCTCATCTTTACCGTGGCGAGCTTGTACGTTTGATGGGGGAGTGAAATATGACAGCCCGATTGCTCGAAGGCAAGGTCTTTGCCCAAAAGATCAAGGACGAGGCGCGGGAGGAGGCGCTGGCTTTGCGCACCGTACTCGGCAGGATGCCGGGGCTTGCCGTCGTCATCGTCGGCGAAGATCCGGCATCCGAGGTTTATGTGCGCAACAAGGAGCGTGCGTGCGAGGCGCTCGGCTTTTTCTCCGCTCTGATCGCCTTGCCCGAAACGACGACGAAGGAGGATCTTCTCGCCGAGATCGACCGGCTCAATGCGAGTCGCCGCATCGATGGAATCCTCGTGCAGCTTCCTCTGCCCGCACACCTCGCGAAGAGCGCGGCGGAGATCATCGAGCGCATCGACCCGAAAAAGGACGTCGATGGTTTCCATCCGATCAATATCGGCCGCCTCGTGGCGGGGGAAACCGCGCTCGTGCCGTGCACGCCTGCAGGCTGCATGAAGATGCTCAAGCTCGCGGGGATTCCCGTCGCGGGAAAACGCGCCTGCGTCATCGGCAGGAGCAATATCGTGGGCAAGCCGATCAGCCATCTCTTGCTCGCAGAGAATGCGACGGTCACGATCTGTCACTCGCGCACGGAAGATCTCGCCGCTGTCGCACGCGAGGCGGACATCCTCGTCGCTGCCGTCGGCAAACCGCGCTTCGTGACGGCGGATATGGTGAAGTCCGGCGCGACGGTCATCGACGTCGGCATCAACCGCATCGCCGAGAAGAAACTTGTCGGTGATGTCGATTTTGACGCCGTGAAGGAAGTCGCGGGCGCGATCACGCCCGTGCCCGGCGGCGTCGGACTCCTGACCATCGCCACGCTCATGGCGAATACGGTGCAGGCGGCGAAGATGCGAGTGGAAAAGTGAGGAGGAGCAGCCATGAAATCTGATGTGGAAATCGCACAGGCGGCGAAGATGAAGCCGATCGAGGAGATCGCTTCGAAGATCGGCCTTGTGCCTGATGATCTGGAGCTTTACGGCAAATACAAGGCGAAGGTCACGCTTGACGCCTGGCAGCGCGTCAAGGACAGGCCGAACGGCAAGCTCATCCTCTGCACGGCGATCAATCCGACGCCGGCGGGCGAGGGCAAGACGACGACGAGCGTCGGGCTGGCCGACGCGCTTTCTCGCCGAGGCCGCAAGGCGGCGGCGGCGCTTCGTGAGCCGTCGATGGGGCCGTGCTTCGGCATGAAGGGCGGCGCGGCGGGCGGCGGCTATGCACAGGTCGTGCCGATGGAGGACATCAACCTGCATTTCACGGGAGACTTTCACGCCATCACGACGGCGCACAACCTCCTCGCCGCCATCATCGACAACCATATCCAGCAGGGCAACGCGCTTGACCTCGACGTGCGCCGCATCACATGGAAGCGCGTCCTCGACCTCAACGACCGCGCACTGCGCCACGTCGTCATCGGCATGGGCGGCAAGGCGCACGGCGTGCCGCGTGAGACGGGTTTCGACATCACGGTGGCGTCGGAGATGATGGCGATTCTCTGTCTCTCGCGTGACCTCATGGACATGAAGGAGCGTCTCGGACGCATCGTCATCGGTTACACGCGCTCGGGCAGAGCTGTGCGTGCCGACGAGCTCGGCGCGACGGGCGCACTGACGCTGCTCTTCAAGGACGCGATCAAGCCGAACCTCGTGCAGACGCTCGAAGGCACGCCCGTCTTCATCCACGGTGGTCCTTTTGCCAACATCGCGCACGGCTGCAACAGCATCATGGCGACGAAGTTCGCGTTGAAGTTCGCCGATGTCGTCGTGACGGAGGCGGGGTTCGGCGCCGACCTCGGTGCGGAGAAGTTCCTCGACATCAAGTGCCGCTTTGCGGGGATTTCGCCCGACGCCGTCGTCATCGTCGCGACGGTGCGTGCGCTCAAGATGCACGGAGGACTCTCCAAGAAGGAATTGGAGAAGGTGGACATGACGGCGCTCAAAAAGGGCATGGCGAATCTCGCCAAGCACATCGAGAACGTGCAGAAGTTCGGTTTGCCCGCCGTCGTCGCCGTCAACGCCTTTCCGACCGATACGTCCGAAGAGCTGGACTTCGTGCGCCGCGAGTGCGAGGCGCTCGGCGCCGAGGTCGCTCTGTCCGAGGTCTGGGCGAAGGGCGGCGAGGGCGGCGAGGCGCTTGCCGAGAAGGTCGAGGCGGCGCTTCAAAAGAAGGCGGACTTTCGCTATATCTACGATGAGAAGGAGACTATCCCTGAAAAAATCGGCAAGATTGCGCGTGAGATTTACGGCGCGGCAGGCGTCGACTTCACGAAGGAAGCGCAAAGAGAGCTTGAGGAATTGGAAGCGCTGGGCTTCGACAAGATGCCCGTGTGCATGGCGAAGACGCAGTATTCGCTTTCCGACGACGCCGCGCTTCTCGGCAGGCCCGAGGGCTTTCGCATCACGGTGCGCGAGCTTCGCCTCGCGGCGGGCGCGGGTTTCGTCGTCGCCCTGACGGGCAGCATCCTCACGATGCCGGGGCTTCCCAAGCATCCGGCGGCGATGGATATGGACATCACGGAAGACGGCAGAATCACGGGATTGTTCTGAGGAAGCAAGGCGCTTGGAGCACAAGGGAAGGTAATGCGAATGAAAACGATGGCTGAGCCGCAACTTCGTTGGACGGTGCGCGAGGAAAAAATCTTCACCCAGCTTCGGGAGCTGGCAAAGCGCTACGATGTAGGGAAACTGGTGCTTTTTGGCTCACGGGCGCGCAGGTTGCAAGCGGAGAAAAGTGATGTGGATATCGCCGTCTATGACTGTGCCGATTTTCGCGATTTTGCGTTTGATGTGGAGGAGAAAGTGGACACGCTGCTGACGTTTGACATCGTCAACATGAATGAATCGCCGTCGGCGGAACTTGTTGCAGAGATTTTGCGCGATGGGGTGATCTTGTATGAAAAAGTATAAAGAATTTTCCCGTCATCTGCATGTATTGGCGCAGGCTCCGCTGCAGGACTTGGAGAATGAGTTCATCATCAGCGGCATCATCGACAAGTTTTTCATTCAGTTTGAACTTGGCTGGAAGGTGCTGAAAGAGCTTCTGCGTTACGAGGGAAAGGCGACTGCCGCTTCGGGGTCGCCAAGGGAGATTATCAAGGCGGCATACCGCTGCTTTGATTTTCTTGAGGAAGACGTGTGGCTCGACATGCTGCGCACGCGCAACGATTTGACGCATATCTATGACAGCGCGCGTGCAAGGGCTTTGGTGACGGAGATTTTGACCCGCTTCATTCCGGCATTCGAGACGATGGATGAGGCTGTGCGAGAAGCGTATCCTTTAGAGTTGAGCAGGTGATTGATTATGAGCAAAGTGTCGCTTGAACTTGTGCCGCGCGATGAAGCGGCGCTGCGTGAAGAACTCGCGCAAACGAAAAAATATGAGGGAAAGATCGATCTCATCAACGTCCCCGACCTCCTGCGGCTTCCTGTGCGCAGTTGGGAGGGCGCGGCGATTGCGGGCGAGACTTTCCCCGCTGTGCCGCACATCCGCGCTATGGACATCGACATCACGAAGCCGCTGCCCATGGCGGACTACCTGCGCGAACATGCGATTCGAGAAGTCCTCGTCATCGAGGGAGATGCGCCGCAGAACATGGCGCACACCGTCTATCCGACGGAGAGCATCGACGTCATACGGAAGTTCCGCGAGGAAATGCCCGAGATTCGAGTCTTTGCGGGCATAGACCAGTATCGCGGCAGCATGAGGCAGGAAGATTACCGCATCCGCCGCAAACTGCAGGCGGGCGCTGTCGGCTTCTTCACACAGCCGTTTTTCGATCGCCGCTTCCTCGCGATGTATGCGGACATGCTCGAAGGCATCGAGGTTTACTGGGGGCTCTCGCCCGTGACCTCGCAGCGCTCTGAGAGCTATTGGGAGACGAAGAATCAGGTCGTGTTCCCGAAGGACTTCGAACCGACGCTTGCATGGAGCATCGCGTTCGCGCGCGATGTTTTGGCAGAAGCGCGGGCAAAGGGCGAACACGTCTATCTCATGCCGATTCGCACGGGGATTGACGAGTATTTGGGCGGCATATTTGCCGAAGGATAAAGGGCGTGTCAGAAATCTGATTCTTTGGTTTTTCATGCAGAGGAGGGGCATTGGAATGTACAGAATCTTAAAGAAGCAAGAGTTGTCACCGGGCATCCTTGAGTACGATATCGAGGCGCCCCGCGTGGCGAAGAAGGCTCTGCCGGGGCAGTTCATCGTCCTGCGCGTCAATGAGGAAGGCGAGCGTGTACCGCTGACGATCGCCGACTTCGACCGCGAAAAGGGAATCGTCACGATCCTCTTCCAGGTCGTCGGCGCATCGACTGGGCTTCTCGCCTCTCTCAAGGAGGGTGATTCTATTCTTGACTTCGTCGGCCCTCTGGGGCAGCCGTCGGAGCTTTCCGATCACATGGGAACCGTCGTTTTCGTCGGCGGCGGCATCGGCGTCGCGCCCGTCTATCCGATCGCACGCGCGGCGCATGAACTTGGCAACAAGGTCATCTCGATTCTCGGTGCGAAGACGAAGGACATCCTCATCTTTGAAGAGCGCATGAGGGCGATTTCCGACGAGGTTCTGATCACGACGGACGACGGCTCCTACGGCATCAAGGGGTTCGTCACGAACGCCATCGAAGAACTTATAAAGCGCGGCGAGAAGATCGACCAGGTCACGGCGATAGGCCCGGGCGTCATGATGAAGAGCGTCGCCGAAGCCACGCGCCCCTACGGCATCAAGACCGTTGTGAGCCTCAATCCCATCATGGTTGACGGTACGGGCATGTGCGGCGGCTGTCGCGTGCAGGTGGGCGAGGAGACGAAGTTCGCCTGCGTCGACGGCCCTGAGTTCGACGGTCATCTCGTCGATTTTCACGGATTGATGGCGCGCGGCAGGATGTACCGCACGCAGGAAGCGAAGGAGAAGGATCACATCTGCAACATCGGCTTGGGGAGGAATTGACATGGCGTTGGTGCTGGAAAAACATAAGATGCCTGAGCAAGACCCGAAGGTTCGCGCCCACAACTTTGAAGAAGTGGCGTTGGGCTACGATGAGGAAACGGCGATCGCCGAGGCTGAACGCTGTCTCAACTGCAAGGTGCCGCAGTGCCGCAAGGGCTGTCCTGTGTCCGTGCGCATCCCCGAGTTTATCCAGAAGATCAAGGCGCACGATTTTGCGGCGGCGATCGACATCATCAAGGGCGACAATGCGCTGCCCGCCGTCTGCGGCCGCGTCTGTCCGCAGGAGAACCAGTGCGAGAAGCTCTGCATCCTCGGCAAGCGCGGCGAGCCTGTCGGCATCGGCAGACTTGAGCGCTTCGCGGCGGATTGGCAGCTCGCGCAGGAAGAAGAGGTCAAGCCCGTCGAGTTCGCCCCGGACGCGCAGAAGGTCGCAATCATCGGCGCAGGTCCTGCGGGACTCTCGTGCGCCGGCGATCTCGCGAAAAAGGGCTACCGCGTGACGATCTTTGAGGCGCTGCATGTCGCAGGCGGCGTGCTCTCCTACGGCATCCCCGAGTTCCGTCTGCCGAAGGACGGCGTCGTGCAGAAGGAAGTCGAAAACCTCAGAAAGCTCGGCGTGACGATCGAGCTGAATTCCGTCGTCGGCAGGCTCTATACGATCGACGAACTCATGGAAGAAGCGGGATTCGACGCCGTCTTCGTCGGCACGGGCGCGGGCTTGCCGCATTTCATGAACATCCCCGGCGAAAACTTCAACGGCGTCTATTCCGCCAACGAGTTCCTGACGCGCTGCAACCTCATGAAGGCATACCGTTTCCCCGATTTTGCGACGCCGATTCACGTCGGCAGGGGCGTTGCCGTCGTCGGCGGCGGCAACGTCGCCATGGACGCGGCGCGCACGGCGCTGCGGCTCGGCGCGGAGAAAGTCTACATCGTCTACCGCCGCAGCGAGGAAGAACTGCCTGCAAGGCGCGAGGAAGTGCACCATGCGAAGGAAGAGGGCATCGACTTCCGCTTGCTGAACAATCCCGTCGAAATCTTGGGCAACGAAGACGGTTGGGTCAAGGCGATCCGCTGCATCAAGATGGAACTTGGCGAGCCGGACGATTCGGGACGCCGTCGTCCCGTGCCCATCGAAGGCTCGGAGTTCGAGCTTCCCGTCGATACGGTCATCATGTCCATCGGCACGGGGCCGAATCCCATCGTCGCGACGACGACGCCCGGCATGGATACGACGAAGCGCGGCAACATCGTCGCCGACGAGGAGACGGGAGCTACGACGAAGGAAGGCGTATTCGCGGGCGGCGACATCGTGACGGGCGCGGCGACCGTCATCCTGGCGATGGGCGCGGGCAAGAAGGCGGCCGCCGCCATCGACGAGTATCTGCAGAAGAAAAAGAACGCCTGAGCTTCGAAGAAGACCGAAGCTCAGGCGTGTCCGGGGGACGCGGGAGAGGCAGCGTCCCTTGGCGTGTGCATGGCGCGGCAGTGCCGCAGAAAGTGTTTTGCGAGGTGATCGCCATGATGAACTATATCGCGATTGATTTTGAAACGGCGACGGGCAGCATGAACTCCGCCTGCAGCGTGGCTACCGTAGAGGTGCGGGACGGACAGCTAAAGGAAGGGTGGACGACGCTCATTCAGCCGCCCGGACTTCGCTTCGACAGCTTCAACATCGGCATCCACGGCATAAGCCCCAAAGATGTGACAGATGCGCCGACCTTCGCCGAGGTCTGGGAAGAGCTGAAGGAGCGCCTTGCCGGCAAGATCGTCGTCGCGCACAATGCGTCCTTCGACATGGGCGTGCTCAAGGCGTCGCTCCTTGCCAATCGCCTGCAGGCGCCGTATTTTCGCACATGCTGCACCGTGCGCATCGCACGCAAGGTCTGGCCTGCTCTTGACGATCACAAGCTCAACACCGTAGGCGCGCATCTCAATATCAATTTTCGCCACCACCGCGCCCTGGACGATGCCAGAACGTGCGCCGCCATCCTGCTTTTCGCAGGCATGGAAACGGGCACCGACGATATAGAAGAGCTTGCGCAGAAAATCGGCGTAAGGATCGGGCATTTCGGCGTGTGAGACAAACATCCGCCTGTCTGCTGCAGCTATGTAGCGGAAGCTTACCAATCGAAAAGAGGCTATAAAAATGGAAAGACAGAAGAGAGTCTTGGCGATTCATGATATTTCGGGCGTGGGGAAGTGCTCGCTGACGGTGGCTTTGCCGATCATATCGGCGGCGGGCGTCGAGTGCTCGGTGCTGCCGACGGCGGTCTTGTCGACGCATACGGGCGGCTTCACGGGCTTCACCTATCGTGACCTGACCGAGGACATCTCGCCGATGGTCGCGCATTGGCAGTCGCTTCGCCTGAAAATCGACGGCATCTACACGGGCTTTCTCGGCTCTTTCGAGCAGATCAAGCTTGTCGGCGATGCTTTCTCCGCCTTGGCGGAAAAGGATACGCTGCTCGTCGTCGACCCTGTGATGGCGGACGGCGGCAAGCTTTATTCCATTTTCGACGAGACATTCCCGCCGGCGATGAAGGGGCTTTGCTCCAAGGCGGACATCATTCTGCCCAACATGACGGAGGCGGCGTTCATGCTCGGCGAGGACTATGCGGAGGGTCCCTACACGCGCGAGTATGTGGAAGGTTTGCTGCGCCGCCTGGCGAAGGCGATTCCCGTCAAGCATATCGTGCTGACGGGCGTCTATTTTGACGACAAGGAACTTGGCGCGGCGGTTTATGATGCGGCGGCGGACAATGTTTGCTATGTCCTCGGCAAGAACATTCCGGGCAGTTACCACGGCACGGGCGATGTGTTCGGCAGCGCCTTCGTCGGCGCGGCGGTCGGCGGCAAGCCGATCGCGGAGGCCGCACGCATCGCCGTCGACTATACGGTGGAGTGCATAGCCTGGACGAAGGAGGCGGGTACGGACATCCGCTACGGCGTCAACTTCGAGCGTTACCTCGGAGACTACAGCAGGAAACTCGGTCTTTGAGGCCGGATATATGCCGGAACGCGCATGTCGAAGGCTTGCAAGGGCGAAGGAACTGTGCTATAATGCCAGAGAAGTTTTAAGGAATTCCGTAGCTACGACACCGATTTCTCCGACGACGCCGTGGCTGCAGGAGAAAAGAAAGACGCTTAGGAGGGCTTATTCATGCTGACACAGGAAGCAAAGCAGAAGATCATCGAGGAAAATGCCGTACACGAAGGCGACACGGGTTCGCCCGAGGTGCAGATCGCGCTCTTGACGGCGCGTATCGTCTACCTCACGGAGCATCTGAAAGAGCACAAGAAGGATCACCATTCGAGACGCGGCCTTTTGAAGATGGTCGGTCATCGCAGGAGGCTTCTGAGCTACCTCTACAACAGTGACATCGAGCGCTATCGCGCGATTATCGCAAAACTGAACTTGAGGAAGTAAGAGAGAGGCGGGGATTTTTCCCCGCCTTTTTTTGCATGTGGCAAGGATAATGCGTTTTTTTGTCGAATAAGGTCATGAATCAAAGAGTGAAAATTTAGGAGGAACTCAAATGCAGAGTTTTGAAATGCAGGTTGGAGGCCGTCCGCTGATCATCGAGCAGGGAAAGATGGCGAAGCAGGCGAACGGCTCCGTTCTTGTCCGTTACGGCGATACGGCAGTTCTCGTCGCGGCGACTGCGTCGGCAGAGCCGCGCGAGGGCATCGACTTCTTTCCGCTGACGGTTGACTTCGAAGAAAAGATGTACGCTGCCGGCAAGATTCCGGGCGGCTTCATCAAGCGCGAAGGCCGCCCGAGCGAATCGGCGATTCTTTGCAGCCGTCTCATCGACCGTCCGATCCGCCCGCTGTTTCCCGAGGGTTTCCGCAACGATGTGCAGATCATCGCGACGGTGCTCTGCGTCGACCAGGACAATGCTCCCGAGATCGCAGGCATGATCGGCGCTTCGTGCGCTCTTTGCGTCTCGGACATCCCGTTTGCCGGACCGATCGCAGGCGTCAAGGTCGGCCGCGTCGACGGCGAACTCGTCATCAATCCGACGGAGGCGCAGCGTGCAGTTTCCGACTTGAATCTGACGGTTGCCGGCTCGCACGACGCCGTCATGATGGTCGAGGCGGGAGCGAACGAGCTTCCCGAGGAAGTCATCCTCGAAGCAATCCTCTTCGGGCACAAGGAGATTCAGCGCATCGTCGAGTTCCAGCAGGAGATCGCCGCTGCCTGCGGCAAGGAGAAGCGCGAAGTCAAGCTCTTCCTCGCGCCGGAAGAACTCGATCGGGCGATTCGCGACTACGCTTCTTCGCGTCTCGACGAAGCTGTGCGCAATCCCGACAAGCTCGACCGCGACGAGCATATCGCCGCCATCGGCGCGGAGGTTCTGGAGCATTTCCTTGCGGACTATCCCGAGAACGCCAAGGAGATCGCCGCCGTCACGCACAAGATCGTCAAGGAGAGCGTGCGCCGCATGATCACGCACGAGAAGATCCGTCCCGACGGGCGTGCGCTCGATGAGGTGCGCCCCGTGAGCTGCGAGGTCGGCCTTTTGCCGCGCACGCACGGCTCGGGGCTTTTCACGCGCGGGCAGACGCAGGTACTCACGATCACGACGCTCGGCTCTGTCGGCGACGAGCAGATCATCGACGGTCTTGGTCCCGAGCAGTCGAAGCACTACATTCATCAGTACAACTTCCCCGGCTACAGCGTCGGCGAGGCGCGTCCCGCACGCGGTCCCGGCAGGCGCGAGATCGGTCACGGCGCTCTGGCGGAGCGTGCGCTCCTGCCCATGATTCCCTCGCTCGATGAGTTCCCCTATACGATCCGCCTCGTGTCGGAGGTCTTGGAGTCGAACGGCTCAAGCTCCATGGGCAGCGTCTGCGGCAGCACGCTCTCTCTGATGAACGCGGGCGTTCCGATCAAGCGTCCCGTGTCGGGCGTCGCCATGGGACTCGTCAAGGACGGCGACCACTATACGATCCTGACGGACATCCAGGGCATGGAGGACGCGCTCGGTGATATGGACTTCAAGGTCGCGGGCACGGAGAAGGGCGTGACGGCGATCCAGATGGACATCAAGATTGCCGGCATCACGCGCGACATTCTCCTTTCGGCGCTCTCGCAGGCGAAGCGCGGCCGCGCCTTCATCTTAGAGAAGATGCTCGCCGTCATCGACAAGCCGGCGGCCGATCTCTCGCCCTATGCGCCGCGCGTCACGGTCATGAAGATCCATGTCGACAAGATCCGCGAGGTCATCGGCTCGGGCGGCAAGACGATCAAGAAGATCATTGATGAGACGGGTGCGCAGATCGACATCCAGGAGGACGGCACGATCTTCATCGCGGCGGCGGACGGCGAGGGCGCAAAGAAGGCGCAGCAGATCATCGAGGACATCGTGCGCGATGTGGAAGTTGGCGCTGTCTACAAGGGCAGGGTCACGCGCATCATGAACTTCGGCGCTTTCGTTGAAATCCTGCCGGGCAAGGAGGGGCTTTGCCACATCTCCCAGCTCGCACGCCATCGCGTCGCTCAGGTCGAGGACGTAGTGCATGAAGGCGATGAGCTTGAAGTCAAGGTCGTCGAGATCGACAAGCAGGGACGTGTGAACCTCTCGCACAAGGTTCTTCTCTGAGTATAGGAATCGAAGACTCGCGCTGCTTGCTGCGGCGCGAGTCTTTTATTGAGACTCAATTCCTATTCTTGCACCGCGTGCTTTTCGCGCTTATTGTCTTTTCTCTTCTATGACGGTATAATGGAATGGGAAGTTTTATTGGGAAGCTTTCGGAAAGGATGAATTTCGATGATAGGCGATCTTCTGCGCAGGGAACGCGAGAGGCAGAATTTATCGATCAAGGATATTGAAAAGGCTACGAGCATACGCGCTTTATATATAGATGCAATCGAGAAAGGCGAATACAAGACATTGCCCGGCGAGGTCTATGCGAAGGGATTTGTCCGCAATTATGCAAACTATTTGAAGCTTAATGCCAACGAGATCGTAAACGCTTTCAATGAAGAGATGCACCCGCAGGAAGAGCTGCAGGACGCGGCGGGATCTTCTTCTGCGGAAGAAGCAAGGCAGGAGCAGTCGGCAGAAAGGAACAGGGAAGAATACCGAGGGCCGAAGATCACCTCGCTTGAAAGTTATCCGATGGAGAAGAGTTCCCATGGCGTTCGCAACGCCCTGATGGTGGCGGCGGCCGTCTTCGTCGTCGCTTTCGCGGCGCTCATCGCCTTCGGCGGGGACGAAGAGCCGAGCGCTCCCGCGCCGCGTGCAAAGATGCAGACGCAGCAGGGGCAGAAGCAGACGGAGGCCGCGCCGAAGCCGGCAGCCGATAGTGTAGAGGTGAAGCTCAGTTTCACCGATCGCTGCTGGACGGAAGTCGTCGTTGACGGCAAGACGGAGTTCGAGGGGACGGCTGAAAAGGGCAAGGTCTTGACGCTCAAGGGCAAGGACAAGGTGCACATCACGGCGGGCAATGCCGGAGCGCTCAACTATTCCCTGAACGGCAAGGACATGGGCGCGATCGGGCAGAAGGGCGAAGTGGTGGAGAAGACCTTTACCAAAGAGAATGCGGCGAAGTGATCGA
Source organism: Selenomonas sputigena ATCC 35185 (assembly GCF_000208405.1). Taxonomy (NCBI): domain Bacteria; kingdom Bacillati; phylum Bacillota; class Negativicutes; order Selenomonadales; family Selenomonadaceae; genus Selenomonas; species Selenomonas sputigena. The sequence continues at coordinate 950,194 of NC_015437.1, forward strand.
TGGTTGGAAGCGTGAAGGATTTTTTGCCGATGAGCCGGGCGGACATGGAGGCAAGAGGCTGGGACGAGCTTGATTTCATCTTCGTTTCGGGCGACGCCTATGTCGACCATCCGGGCTTCGGCACTGCGATCATCTGCCGGGTGCTCGAAGCGCACGGCTATCGCGTCGGCGTCATCGCTCAGCCCGATTGGCACAGTGCAAAAGATTTTCGACGTTTAGGCAAGCCTCGGCTTGCCTTTCTTGTATCGAGCGGCAATCTCGATTCTGTTCTCGCACGCTTCACGGCGGCGAAGAAACTGCGCCGGCAGGACGCCTATTCACCCGGCGGACGCATGAATTGCAGGCCTGAGCGCGCTGTCAGCGTCTATGTGAAGCGGCTGCGTGAGGCTTGGGGTGCGATTCCCGTCATCATCGGCGGCATCGAGGCGAGCCTGCGCCGCATGGCGCATTACGACTATTGGAGCGATGAGGTGCGCCCGTCCATCCTCCTAGAGAGCGGCGCCGATCTTCTGATCTACGGCATGGGAGAGAAGCAGATCGTCGAGATAGCGGCCGAGCTTCATGCGGGCGTCGCGATCGAGAACGTGCAGGATGTGCGCGGCACCTGCTACCGCGTGCCGAACCGCGACTATGTATGGGACTATGTGGAACTACCGCCCTATGAGAAGGTCGCGAAGGACAAGGCACAGTTTGCCGACGCCTTCCGTGTCGAATATCTGGAGCAGGATGCCTTGCGCGGGCGCAGGCTCATCCAGCAGAACGAAGAGATCTGCGTCGTGCAGAATCCTCCGGCGCTGCCCTTGACGACGGAAGAGATGGACGAGATCTACGAATTGCCGTATCGCTATACATGGCATCCCGTATACGACAAGGCGGGCGGCGTGCCCGCCATCGCCGAGGTCAAGTTCAGCCTCGTCAGCCAGAGGGGCTGCTTCGGCGGCTGTCATTTCTGCGCCATCGTGTCGCATCAGGGGCGCATCATCCAGCATAGGAGCAAGGAGTCCCTGCTGCGCGAGGCGAAGCGGCTCATCGCCCTGCCCGATTTCAAGGGCTATATTCACGATGTCGGCGGGCCGACGGCGAACTTCTATGAGCCGTCGTGCAGCGCCCAGCTCGTGCGCGGGACGTGCCGCGGCAAGGCATGCCTTTCGCCCTTGTGCGAGAACCTGCGGGCCGATCACAGAGAATACTTGGCTATCCTAGAGAGCCTTCGCACGCTGCCCGGCGTGAAGAAGGTCTTCATCCGCTCAGGCATTCGCTTCGACTACCTGCAGCAGGCGCACGATGATTTTCTGGAAGTGCTGTGCCGTCATCATATCAGCGGACAGCTACGCATCGCGCCCGAGCATGTGTCGAGGCGCGTCACGCGACTCATGGGAAAGCCCGGAAAATCCGTATACCTGCGCTTTGTCAAGGCGTTCGAAGAAATGAACCGAAAGATCGGCAAGAAGCAGTACCTCGTGCCGTACTTCATGTCAAGCCACCCGGGCGCACACATCGAAGACGCCGTCGAGCTTGCGGAGTTCATCCATGAGCGCGGCTACCATCCCGAGCAGGTGCAGGACTTCATCCCGACGCCCGGCACGCTTTCGACCTGCATGTACCATACGGGAATCAATCCTCTGACGGGCGAGAAGGTCTATACGGCGAAGAAGGCGGAGGAGAAGAGGATGCAGCGCGCGCTTCTGCAGTATTGGCTGCCCGAGAATGACGCCATCGTGCGCAAGGCGCTGCATCTGGCGGGCAGGAGCGACCTCATCGGCTACGGGAAGAAGTGTCTGCTGCGTCCGAAACGGCGCGAGACGGTGGAAAAAACGAGAAAAAAACGAAGGAAAGAGAAGGGGATATAGATGCGTTGCCCATTTTGCAAAGAGGAGGACAGCCGCGTCGTCGACTCGCGTGCTGCTGACGACGGCAATACCATTCGCCGCCGCAGGGAGTGTACGTCGTGCGGCAAGCGCTTCACGACATACGAGACAGTGGAGAAGATTCCGCTGATGGTTATTAAAAATGACGGCAGGCGCGTCGTCTTCGACCGCAACAAGCTGCTGAACGGCCTCATACGCTCGTGCGACAAGCGCGACATTCCGACGGAGCGCATCATTGCTCTGGCGGACGAGATCGAAAAGGAGCTTCGCAATACGATGAACCGCGAGGTCTACACGCGCGACATCGGCGAACTCGTGATGGAGAAGCTCAAGAACTTCGACGAGGTCGCCTACATCCGCTTCGCCTCGGTCTACCGCAAGTTTGCCGACATCAGCGGCTTCCGCGAGGAGTTGGAAGCGCTGCTCAGGGAGAAGAACCCGTCTTGAGCTGGAAGATCAAGCGGCGCCTGCGCGAGCAGTTGGAACGCGAGCGCGGCTATTTTTCGTTTCCGACGGGCACGCGGCGCGCCTTCGCGCTCGTATACCCCAATTCCTACTTCGTCGGCATGTCGAACCTCGGGCTGCACATCATCTACGACCTCTTGAACCGACGTCCCGACACGGCGTGCGAGCGCTTCTTCCTGCCGAGCGACGAGGAACAGCGCGAGCATGAGCGTACGGGCACGCCGCTTCTGAGCCTGGAGAACCAGCAGCCGCTCCATCGCTTCTCGTTGATCGGCTTTGCCGTCTCCTTCGAGATGGACTACTTCAACCTGCTGCGCATCCTGCAGCTTGGCAAGGTCAAACTTCTGGCGGCGGAGCGCGGCGAGCAGGACGCCATCGTCCTCGCGGGCGGGCCTTGCGCCACGTTCAACCCCGAGCCGTTGAGTCTCTTCGTCGACGCCTTCGTCATCGGCGAGGGCGAGGTCGTCATGCCGGCTCTGATGGACGCATACGACGACGCCGTGCGGCAGGGTCTTTCGCGTGCCGAGCTTCTGTGCGCCCTATCGAAGGTCGAGGGCGTCTACGTGCCATCGCTCTACGCGCACGACTACGATGAGTCGGCCCGCCTGTGTGCCATTCGCCCTGCGGCGGGCGCTCCTTCGCGCGTCACGCGCCAATGGGTGCGCGATCTCGACGAATTTCCCGCGCACACAGTAGTCGTCACCGACGATACGGAATTCAACCTTTACCTCATCGAGACGGCGCGCGGCTGCGGCAGGCACTGCCGCTTCTGCATGGCGGGCTACTGCTTTCGACAGCCGCGCAATCGCTCGCTGAAGGTCTTGGAAAAGGAAGTCCAAGAGGCGAAGAAGTACGAAAAGCGTATCGGACTCATGGGAGCCGCCATCTCGGACTATCCCGAGATCGACGCTTTGTGCCGCGACATTCTGGCAGAAAATCTCGGCATGTCCGTCGCCTCCTTCCGCGCCGATTCCGTGACCGAGGAGCTTGTCGCGTCCCTTTCGAGGAGCGGTCTGCGCACGATCACGCTCGCCCCCGAGGCGGGAAGCGTGCGCATGAGGAAGATCATCAACAAGGGCATCGAGGAGGAGCATCTCCGCCATACGGTCGATCTCGCGCTGCAGGCGGGCATCCGCCAGTTCCGTCTCTACTTGATGATCGGCCTGCCCTACGAGGAGGAAGAGGACATCAAGGCCATCGTCGATATGACCGTGCGCCTGCATGAGCACATCCGGGCGAAGAAGGAGCATGCGCAGATCACCTTGAGCATCAATCCGTTCATCCCCAAGCCGTTCACGCCCTTTCAGTGGCTGCCGATGGCGGACGAAAAATGGGTCAAGGATGCGATGAAGACGATTCGCAAGGGGCTGGCGTCCTACAGGAGCATTCGCATCATCGCCGAATCGCCCAAGAGCGCCTATGTGCAGGGCGTGCTCGCGCGCGGCGACCGCCGCGTCGCTCGCGCCCTGCACCGCGCCTTCCTCGCGGGCGGCGCGAAATCGTTCAAGCGTGCGCTGAAGGAAGAGGGGCTTTCCTTTGCGGACTTTCTGCAGGTGCGGCACGCAGAAGATGCGGTATTCCCGTGGGATGCGCTCGACATGGGATTTCCCAAGCAGTACCTCTACCGCGAACTGCAGAGGGCGGCGGTGCTGCAATATACGAAACCTTGCTTTTCGGGATGCACACGCTGCGGCGTTTGTGATACAATGGAGGAGAGACATGTTTCAGCTCAGACATAGCGGCGGCCTTTGGCGCGGCTCGTTCTCGCTCTTTCCCGAGGAGGGGCTGGCGCACGGCATTTCCACGCGCTTGGGCGGCGTCTCGAAGCCGCCGTTTGCCGCATTGAACATGGCGCTCCACGTCGGCGACTGCGCCGCGGACGTCTCGGAGAATCGCCGCTTCTTTGCAGAGGCTCTGGGACTTGACGCTGCGCGGATCGTCACGCCGCGCCAGGTGCACGGCGACGAAGTGCGCCTTGTCCGCGCCAGCGATGCGGGCATGGGCGCGAGCTGCTATGACGAGTCCGTGCCCGCCTGCGACGCCCTGATGACGGCGCAGGCGGGACTGCCCTTGCTGCTGTGCTTCGCCGACTGCGTGCCGCTCCTCTTCTTCGACCCTGTGCGCCGCGTCGTTGCCGCCGCTCATGCGGGCTGGAAGGGGACGGTCGCCGAGATCGGGCGAAAGACCGTGCAGCGCATGGCCGAGACGTTCGGCTCGCGTCCGCAGGACATCCTCGCGGGCATCGGCCCTTCCATCGGCGCGTGCTGCTTCGAGGTCGGCGAGGAGGTCGCGGCGGCTTTTCGCGCGGCATTTCCTGAAGCGCCCGAGCTTCTTTCGCACTCGCCCGAGGGGAAGCGGACGATCGACTTGTGGGCGGCCAACCGCCTGCAGCTCGAAGCGGCGGGACTCCTTCCCGCGCATATCGACAGTGCTGACGTATGCACGAAGTGCAATGCCGGACTCTTTTTTTCCTATCGCGAAGAGCACGGGACGACGGGACGCTTCGCCGCGTGGATCGCTTTGAAGTAGTTTGCAGGAGGTAAGCAAGTTGATCGAAGAGAATCTGCATGAAGTCTTGCGCTCCATCGAGGAGAGCAGGGCGAAGAGGACGATTGCCGATGCGAAAGAGCCTGTCCGCCTCGTGGCGGTGACGAAGAATCACGGCGTCGCCGAGATGCGCGAGGCGATCGCGCATGGCGTGACGGACATCGGCGAAAACCGCATACAGGAAGCGCGGGAGAAGTTCGAGACGCTTGAGCGCACGGCTGTATGGCATCTCATCGGTCACTTGCAGAAGAACAAGGCGAAGTACGCCGTGAAGCTCTTCGACCTCATTCATTCCGTTGACACCTTGGAGCTTGCCGAGGCCTTGGACAAGGAAGCGGGCAAGAGCGGCAAGCGGCAGGACGTCCTCGTGCAGGTCAACCTTGCCAAAGAAGCGTCGAAGTCCGGCATTTACGAAGAAGACTTGCAGCCCCTGCTCGAAGCTGTCGACGCACTGCCGCATCTGCGCCTTTGCGGTCTGATGTGCATAGCGCCCAACTACGACGAAGTCGAGGAGACGAGGCCGCTCTTTCGCCGCATGTATGAAATTTTTCAAAGGACGAAGGAGTTTCCGTGGAAAACGGCGAATATAAATTATTTGTCAATGGGTATGACACATGATTATCGGATCGCTGTGGAAGAAGGCGCCAATATCGTTCGTGTCGGCACGGCCATTTTCGGGCCACGTCAATATTGAGGAGGGAACAAGATGGGCTTCATTGATAAGGTGTGCGGAAAAATCGGCCTGATCGATCCGGAAGACATCAACGATAAAAGGGATTTGCGCGACGAAGACGACGATTTTGCAGAGTTTGACGAGATGGAGCGCGAGGAAGCGCCGGCGTCGAACGTCGTGAACTTCCAAGCGGCAGCGGCGAACGCTGCGATGAACAATGTCGCTGCCTACAAGATGAAGGTCGTCGTCATCGAGCCGAAGTCCTTCGATGATGCGCAGCAGGTGGCGAACTGTCTGCGCGAGAAGCGCCCCGTCGTCATCAACTTTGAGAACACCATCGAGGAGGACGCCAAGCGCATCACGGACTTCATCAGCGGCACGATCTACGCGCTGAACGGTGAGATCAAGAAGGTCAGCAACAACGTCTTCTTCTGTGCGCCGAGCAACGTCAATATCTCCTATTCGGAGGACAAGAAGTCGGTGTCGACGGAGATGCCGTGGCTGAAGAAGTAGGGCGGCGGCGATGAAACTTGCATTGATCGGCGGCGGCATGATGGCGGAGGCCGTCATCGCCGGCGTCCTGCGCGAAGAGGTGCTTCCTTCGGAGGCGGTCTTCGTCTCCGAGCACAAGGCGGCGCGCGTCGAGGAATTGAAGGAAACGTACGGCGTGCAGGCTTTCTGCAGCGCGCAATCCTTCCTCGGCGATATGGACGTCGTCATTCTCGCCGTCAAGCCGAATGCGGCGGAAGCAGCTCTCTTGGAGATTCGCGGGGCTTTGCGCTCGGATGCCGTCCTCGTGTCCATCGTGGCAGGACTGCCGCTTCCTAAGCTCGAAGCGCTGCTTCCCGGTCAGCCCGTCATCCGCGTCATGCCCAATACGCCGCTCGCCGTGGGCGAGGGCATGTCTGCCTACGCGCTCGGCTCGCGTGCGGGCGCAGCTCACGAGGAAGCGATTCGCACGATTCTCGCGGCGGCGGGAAAGGTCGTCTGCGTCAAGGAGTCTTTGATGGACGCCGTCACGGGGCTTTCGGGCAGCGGACCGGCCTTCGCCTTCCTCGTCATCGACGCGCTCGCGGACGGCGGCGTGGCGGCGGGGCTTTCGCGCAAGGACGCGCGGCTTTTGGCGGCGCAGACATTGCTCGGCTCCGCCAAGATGGCGCTCGATACGGGCAGGCATCCCGACGAGCTGCGCGATCAGGTCACATCGCCTGCGGGGACGACCATCGCAGGAATGCGCGTCCTTGAGCAGCGTGCCGTGCGCGGCGCATTCCTTGACGCCGTCTTGAGCGCGACGGAAAAATCGAAGTCTTTAGGGGAATAGGAGCACTATGTCGAATCGGGAAAAAATCCTGCGTTTCTATCGCGGCTCGGAAGGCGAAGAAACGGCAGTGAAATTAGTCGATGCCGCAGAAAAGGCGATGAAGAATCAAAAGTTCCGCCTGACGGCGTTCCTCGACCCCTTCGGTCAGGAAATCGCCGAGGTCGTGGCGGCGAACTTCGAAGGTCTCGCCGTTTCTTTCAACGGCGGCTATGCGGGGGCGGAGCGCCAGCGTGCCGTCTTTCAGCATGAAGATTTTCGCGGTACGCCCTCTTGGGAAATCGCCGTCGTGGAGGCGGTATGGAAGGATGCGTTCGCGCACATCTCGCATCGAGACGTTCTCGGCGCGATCATGGGGCTCGGCGTCGAGCGCGAGATCATCGGCGACATCCAGATTCAGCAGGGCGCGGCGCGTATCGTCACGGTAGAGAATATGGCGGATTTCCTGCTGACGAACTGCGTGCAGTTCGGCGCAGCGCATGTGACGTGCTCGCTCGGCGAACTTTCCGCCCTCCTGCCGCGCGAGGAACGCTGCAAGGAGATTCGCGCGACGGTAGCCTCCCTGCGCGCCGACTCGATTGCGGCGGCGGGCTTCGGCATGTCGCGCAGCCGGGCTGCAGCGGACATCGCGGCGGAAAAGCTCAAGCTCAACTGGCAGTCCGTAAAGAGCGCCTCTCAAGCCGTCAAGGAGGGCGATGTGCTTTCCATGCGCGGCAGGGGACGGCTCGAAGTGAAGGAGATTCGCGGTCAGACGAAGAAGGGGCGCATCAGCGTGCTCCTGCACCGCTATCTGTGATGACGAAACGAGGTTTCTCTAAGAGAAAGGACTGAGGCGGTTCTCGTGCCGATTTTTTTGAGCATTTGCATCGTAGTCTTGGATCAAGTCGTGAAATTCCTTGTCGCCCATGAGATGTTTCCGGGAATGTCAATCCCCGTCATACAAGATGTCTTTCATATCACGTTCGTTTTGAATCCCGGCGCTGCCTTCGGCATCCTCGCCCATCAGCGCTCTTTTTTTATCGTCATGGGCATCGTCATCGTCATCTTGGGCGGCCTTTTCTCGCCCTACATCCGCCGCCAGTGCCGCATCTTTCGCTGCGGCACGTCACTCCTGCTCGGCGGCGCCCTGGGCAATCTGATCGACCGCGTGCGCTTCGGGCATGTCATCGACTTCTTTGATTTCCGTATATGGCCGGTCTTCAATATCGCGGACATCGCCATCGTCGTCGGCGTCGCGGCCATCATCTACGCCATCCTCTTCAAGATGCACCCTGCGGAGGACGCTTGACATGAAGGAACGGCTGATCGTCGACGAAGGGGCTGCGGGAGAACGTCTCGACCGCTTTCTCGCCGGCAGGGAACTGGAGGTTTCGCGCTCCCATATCCAAAAGCTGATCGAAAGCGGCTGCGTCCTCGTCAACGGCAGGACGGCGAAGGCGAATGCCAAGCTGCGCGAAGGGGATGCCGTGGAGACGGAACTTCCTGAAGCGCGGGAGTTGGAGATCCTGCCGGAAGACATCCCCTTGGACATCCTCTATGAGGATTCGGACGTCATCGTCATCAATAAGGCGCGCGGCATGGTTGTCCATCCGGCGGCGGGAGCAGCGGACGGCACGCTCGTCAATGCGCTGCTCCATCACTGCGAGGACTTGTCGGGCATCAACGGCGTCATACGTCCGGGCATCGTGCACCGGCTCGACAAGGATACGTCGGGCGTCATGGTGGCGGCGAAGAACGATCGGGCGCATGTCGACCTCGCCGAGCAGATTCGGGAGAAGACGGCGCAGCGCATCTATCGGGCGATCGTCTGCGGCACGATCGCCGAGGACAGGGGCGAGATCCGTGCGCCGATCGGCCGCCATCCGACGGAGCGCAAGAAGATGGCAGTCGTGCCGGGCGGCAAGGAAGCGACGACGCTCTTTCGCGTCGTGGAGCGCTTCCCTGCGCACACGCTTGTCGAGTGCCGCCTGAAGACAGGGCGCACACACCAGATTCGCGTCCACATGGCATATATCGACCATCCGCTGCTCGGCGATCCGAAATACGGCAGGAAGACGCCCGATATAGCGGGGCAGGCGCTTCATTCCTGCGAGCTCTCGTTCGCGCATCCGCGCACGAAAGAGCGCATGACATTCGCGGCAGAAATGCCCGAGGATATGAAAGCGATCCTTCATGCCTTGCGGCGAGGGCGCTGAAGCGGCTGAACACGTGGAGAAGGCAAGGCAGCTGATGGACGAAAACGCCATCGAAGGACAGAAAGGGGCGGGATGATATGGCAACCTTGGTCGACAAGACGGTTCTGATGGATGAAGATGCGATCCGCCGCGCACTCACGCGCATTTCGCACGAGATCGTGGAGAGGAACAAGGGCACGGCGGGGATCGTTCTCGTCGGCATACGAAGCCGCGGCATTCCGCTCGCGGAGCGCATCGCAGCGGCGATTGAGAAGATTGAGGGAACGAGGCCTGCCATCGGCGTCCTCGACATCACGCTGTACCGCGACGATCTCTCGACTCTCGCGTATCAGCCCGTCGTGCGTGAGACGGAGATTCCCGTCGACATCACGGGAAAGACCATCGTGCTCGTCGATGATGTGCTCTACACGGGGCGGACGATCCGTGCGGCGCTCGACGCCTTGATCGACATGGGGCGTCCGAAGATCATCCAGCTCGCCGTCCTCATCGATCGAGGCCACAGGGAGCTGCCGATCCGCGCCGACTTCGTGGGAAAGAACGTGCCGACCTCCTCCAAGGAGGAGATTCGCGTCATGCTCGAAGAGCACGACGCGGAGGAGCGCGTCGTGCTTGCCGAGAGGCAGGAGGCGTGACATCTGCATACAAAAAAGAGAAGAGGCTGCAGCGCCTTTGCCTGCAGCCCCTTCTCTTTTTCGTATCGTATCTCACAGCATCGCCTTGTATCGCGCCTGCTCCTCCTTGGGAATGGAAAGTGCATCCATGGCCTTTTCCGCCGTCAGTTGCAGATTCGCCATAAGGCTGCGGATGGAAAAAACTCGTTCCTTCTCCATGCCTTTCTCCATGCCTTCCTCTCGCGCCTCTTCCGCGCGAACCTCCAAGGCAAGTTCTTGATCCCACTGGAAGCTTACCATGTCAAAGACCTCCTTTTCCTGTTTTTCCGTAAAGTATTCTGTTAAATAGCCGTTGGCAATGCAATATTGTATCGCCCTCGGCACGGCTTGATCGAGAGTGCATCCTTCATGCACGCTTTCGCGCACTTTTGCGACGAAAGTGCTGTAGGCCTTGAGCGGAGCACATTTGTCGAGGAGTTCATTTCCTGCAGCATCATTGATGTTGATGACCTCGACGATAAGTTCCATTGCACCTTTTGTATCGCCAAAGGCATCGGATAGACGCAGCTGCCATTGTTTCGGCATGTTTGCTCTGCCGTTGTAGAAGACGTAAAATTTCGGTGCGGGCAAATCTATGCGTTTTGACTGATAGGGGGATTTCGCGGTAACGTGTTGACGGTAAAGTTCTGCGATATACCAAAGAATACGCAGAGGCATATTGTCGTTCACCGTGCTTTGATGCTCAAGCAAAATGATATGACGATTCTTGACGATAAAGCTCACGTCGTTTTTCTCGCTGTCAAAGAAGACTTCATCCATGGTTGTAAGGCGAATATCGTGAATATCTGCCGAAGCGCCCTCCAGGCATTCATAGATTTCAGGCAGACGCTTTTCGTTGTTGAATATATCTCGAAACAGTGAATCCTTATATGTGCGCCGAGTTTTCCTCACGGATTGCCACCTCCTCAATCTGATTATACTATGAATCATATTTTTTCGACAAGATATAACGTCGGAAAAGAAAATGTCTAAGGCTATCGTCTTTAATTTCTTTCAATACATAGATCTTTAGGTGGGAAAATACATCTTTTTTGGAAACTCTGAGATTTTCAGCCTATGACCCTCCATATATGAGCGCGACGGCGCTGCAACGGCGGCGGGAGATACGACGCTCATCGCGGGGAGCAACAAGGCAGACCTCAACGAGGGCAAGCTGTCCAAACTGTTTGGTGCCGAGATCCGCATCAACAACGCCTTTGGTGGCGCGACGGCATACACGGCGACCGAGAACGCCGTCACCGTCGCGGCAGCGGGTGTGGTGACAGGAAGCGTCGCGGGCGCAGAGATCGAGCAGCAAAACAACTCTGCGGACGGCGCGTCGTTCACGGCGGCCGCCGCAAAGAACACGGTCGCGAATACGGGCGGCACGGTAAAGAAGGCGATGGGTGCCTCCGTGACGCTCCACGCGGACCATGCAGGGGATGTACAGGCGACACTCACGGAGAACGCCGTCACGGGCACGGGCGGCACATTTGCGGGCGACGTGCGGGGCGGTGTGGCAGACGTCTTCGCAGAGACGGGCACGGCGACTGCCACCCTCACGAAGAACACGGTCGATCTCACGAATGCCGCGCTCGATGACGCCCACATCCGCGCGGGCCATGCCGTTGCCCGTACAAGGGCGGCAGGGAAGACTGCATCCGCTGCGTCCAATGAAAACGTGCTGCAGCTGAAGAACGCCTCCGGCACAGCGAATAATCTCATCGGCGGCAACGCCTATATCGAGGCAGACCTTGGTGGTGCGACGGCTGCCGCAGACAAAAACAGCGTCACCGCCCTTGGCGGCACGCTGACGGCGGCGAACAATGTCTACGGCGGAAAAACAGAGGCGGTCGGCCAGGACGCCACCGTCACAGCGGCGGCGACCGCACGGACAGAGGGGAATACAGTCACGGCAGATGCGGGCACGTTCCTGGGGCAGCTCTACGGCGGCGATTCCTACGCAAGCACAGATAGTGCGGGATCCGGCATGCCGGGTACGGCAGCCGCCGTCACCGCTGGCAACACGCTGAACCTCGCCGCTGCTGCCGTCACGAACGGGGAGAGCTACGGCGGCTACGCCTCGGCGAGGAGCACGACGGGCGATGTCAGCCTCACCGTCACGCAGAACAAGGTGCTTGGCACACATGGCACCACTGCAGAGGTAGATGGCGCCTATGGCATATTGACGCAGACGGCAGCGACGACGCGTACCGTCACGGGGACGCTCGCGGAGAATACGCTGACGCTCACGAACGGCAAGGCGGGCAGCGCCTACGGCGGCTTTTTGCGTCTGGGCAAGGCGTTCGGCGCGGCAGAACTGACCGCCACGAAGAACAGCGCCGCGCTCACGGACGTCGAGAGCGCTAGCTCGGCAGCCCTCGCCGGCAGCAGCATCGAGGCGAGGGATGCAGCGGGGAATCTGAAGCTCACCGCCAAGGAGAATACCATCACGGCGCGCGGGGCGGATCTCAGCGCGGACAAAATCTACGGCAGCCATATCCTCGCGCAAAACGCGAACGCCGGCAAGACGGAGATCCTCGCAGAGAAGAACCGTGCGAGCGCGGCAGGCAAGGAGATCGCGAATCTTGCGGGCAGCTATGCGGAGATGTATACGAATGCGGCGGCGGATCTCACGGCGACCTTCCGGGAGAACAGCGCCGAGGGGAGCGGCACGAAGCTTGAGGGTGTCTATGGCATAGACACCTCTGTCCGCCAGAAAGACGGCACAGCGGCGGTAATCGCCGAGAGAAACGCAGCGACCGTGACGAAGGCGAATGCCGTGGAAAGCATCCACGGTGCATACATCAACTATCGGCGGGATCCTAGCGCCACGGCGGCGGCCGATACCGCGCTCACGGCGACGGGGAACACGGTGCGGCTCGTGGAGGGCACGGCGGAGAGCATGAGCGGCGTGAACATGACGGCGACGAACGCCTTTGGCGGCGCGACGACATACACGGCGACCGAGAACGCCGCCACCATCGAGGCAAAGGGCGTGGTGACAAGCAGCGCCTATGGCGTCTATCTCTCACAGGAAACTTCCTCCGAGGACGGCGCATCGTTCACGGCGCATGTAGCGAAGAACCGCGTCACGAGCACGGGCGGCGCGGTGAAGGATGCCTACGGCGCACTTGCCGCCCTGAGAGTGAACAATGCGGGCGATGCGGCGGCAACGCTCACGGAGAACGCCGTCACGGGCACGGGCGGTACATTCGCGAACAAGCTGTACGGCGGCTGGGCAGAACTCATCTCAACGAAGAGCGCAGCGACCGCCGCCCTCACGAAGAACACGGTCAAGCTCACCAATGCCAAGCTCGATGACACCCGCATCCAGGCGGGGTATGCCGTGGTCATTACGAAAGCGGCAGGGAAGACCGCATCCGCTGCGGCACATGAAAATGTACTGCTGCTGAAGAACGCCTCCGGCACAGTGCAGGAGCTCATCGGCGGCGTTGCCTCCGGCACGGCAGAGCGCGCGGGCGCAGCGGCTGCGGCAGACAAAAACAGGGTCACCGTAGAGGGCGGTACGCTGACGGCGGCAAGCGATGTGTACGGCGGCACAGTAGGGGCGGTCGGCAAGGATGCCCCCGTTACAGCGTCGGCATCAGAGAATACCGTCACCCTCTCCGCCGCTGCTCCGTGGAGACAGGTCCGCGGCGGCAGGGTCAATGCCTCCGCTGACGGGGCGGCTGCGACGGCGACAGCAAGCAAGAACACGCTGAACCTCGCATACGGCACATTCACGGCGGAGATCGACGGCGGCTATGCCAGCACAGACGGCGCAGGAGGACAGGCGGCGGCAAACGAGAACACCGTGAACATCAGCGGCGGCATCTATCAGAAGAGCATCTATGCCGCCACTGCGGATGCGGGCAGTGCAGCCGGCACCGTCGCGACCGTCAAGGATAACCGCATCGTCATCACGGGCACGCCCAACCTCTCTGCGGCGCAGCTCCATGGATACTACGCAAAGGGCGCGACGAAGAACATCGCAGGCAACGCGCTCGTCGTCAAGGAGACGAAGGGCATCAAGGCAGAATCCATCGATGGATTCCAAAAGCTTGAGTTCTGGCTGCCCGCGGGCATGACGAAGGACGACACCATGCTCTGGCTCTCGTCCACGAGCAATACCAACCTCACGGGCACGGACATCACGGCGCATCTGCGCGGCGATGAGACCGAGAAGCGCCTGCGCCTCCTCTACACAGAGAAAGCGCAGATCCAGAAGGACGGCACGACCACCATGACCGTCTGGAAGGGCGTCTCCGATGTGACTACGGCGAAGATCGGCATTACCAAGGATAATAAGGAGCTGATTGTCAAGACCGACGGCTCCGCCATCGACGAGGGCGATAAGCCAACGCCGAAACCGCCGCCGCCGACACCGCCAACGCCGCCGCCAACACCACCGACACCTCCAACCCCGCCGCCGACACCACCAACACCGCCGACCCCACCACCGACACCACCGACCCCGCCAACACCACCGCCGACACCACCAACGCCTACACCGACCCCCGATCCGAAACAGCAGGTGTTGGACAATCGCAAGTCTGTCGTCGAGACGATGGCAGGCGCGGTCGCCTTCCTCGGCGCAGGTGCGGACCTCGCTGCAGGCGGCGGCATGGCGAGCGCTTCCGTAGAAGCTGCGGCAGTCGAGGGGTTTGCCCCCTTTGCAGCCATCGGCGGCTCCTCCATGCGGCATGAGACGGGTTCGCATGTCAACATGAAGGGGCTGAACCTCGCTGTCGGCTTCTCGCGCGAAGTGAAGCGCGGCGATGATCGACTGATCTTCGGGCCCATCGTCGAATACGGGCGCGGCACGTACGACAGCTACGTGAACGATGCGCACGGCGACGGCTCCGTCCGCTACGTCGGTATCGGCGGCTTCGTCCGGCAGGAGCAGAAAGACGGGATGTTCTATGAGGGCAGCCTGCGCTTTGGCCGCTCCTCGATGGACTACTCCGCGATCCTTTCGGGTACGCCGACCACTTATGATACCGATGCGAACTACATCGGCGCACATCTGGGCGTCGGACAGCGCATACAAGAGAAGAGCGGCATGGATCGTGAGCTTTACCTGCGCTACTTCTACACACGGCAGAACGGTACGGACACGAAGCTCTCCACGGGCGAGCGCTATGACTTCGACGCCGTCGACAGCCACCGCCTGCGTGTGGGCGCACGCTGGCTGATTCCGCAGAAGGGCGGCTCGCTCATCTTGGGCGCGTCGTTACAGTACGAATTCGGCGGTGAGTCGCGTGCCACCGTACATGTCGGCGGCAACTCCTACACCACTCCTGCGCCCTCGCTCAACGGCTTCTCGACTAGTCTCGAACTCGGCTGGAAGACGCAGATGAGCAAGAATGCCACGGCTGACCTCAGCATCGAAGGCTGGTTCGGCAAACAGCGCGGCGTGAGCTTTAGAGCAGGATTTGACTGGAAGTTCTGACCGCGGCGCTCAGTGAACACAAATAAGGAGGAGGATATGCCCGAGGCATATCCTCCTCCTTATTTGCTCCATCGCCGTTTTTCTCGTTTCATGCGCGGATGTTCTTGACAGCGCAAAAGGCGCAAGAGTATAATAAGAAAGCACACTCAGCGCGGGAGAAGACGCTGGGATGGTGGGTGCTGACGCAGTC
Source organism: Selenomonas sputigena ATCC 35185 (assembly GCF_000208405.1). Lineage (NCBI taxonomy): Bacteria > Bacillati > Bacillota > Negativicutes > Selenomonadales > Selenomonadaceae > Selenomonas > Selenomonas sputigena. The sequence continues at coordinate 965,555 of NC_015437.1, forward strand.
GGCGATTCCCACAGTATAATTAAGGAGGAAATAATTTGTCCATTGAAGTAGGCAGTATTGTTGAGGGTGTTGTGACGGGCATCACGAATTTCGGAGCGTTCGTCGAGCTGCCTGAGGGGAAGGTCGGTCTTGTCCATATCTCTGAGGTCGCTGATGAGTATGTGCGGGACGTCCATGATTTCCTCAAGGAGAAGGACAAGGTGAAGGTCAAGGTCTTGACGATCGATGATCGCGGCAAGATCGGGCTTTCCATCAAGCAACTGCAGGAAAAGAAGCCGATGGAGAAGAAGGTCGGCGAGGTTCCGCGCCGTCCGATGCCGCCGCGCCGCGGTGCAGGCGGGGACTTTAGGCGGCAGGGGCGTTTCGGCCCAGGCAGTGCCTCCTTTGAAGACAAGTTGTCGCGCTTCCTCAAGGACAGCGATGAAAGGCTGACGGACTTGCGCCGCAAGACGGATTCCAAGCGCGGCGGCCGTGGTTCGCGCAGGGATTGACGACATGAGAAAAGCACTCTTACAAGGAGTGCTTTTCCTGTTTATGGTCTTGGGAGACGTATTGAGGAAGAGTAGTGCAGAGCTTGCCGGACGACGGCAGATGGGGGAATCTCATGCTGAATAAGGTCTTGGCTTTTTGCGAGGAGCATGGCCTTCTGGCGCATGGCTCTTCCATCGTGGTTGCCGTCTCGGGCGGCGCAGACTCGATGGCGCTGCTCGATCTGCTGCTGCATTTGCAGGAGCGGCGGGCGCTTTCCTTGCATGTCGCGCATTTCGAGCACGGCATTCGCGGTGAGGCATCGCGCGAAGATGCGGACTATGTCGCTGCATTCTGCCGTGCACGAGGCGTCGCCTGCAGCGTGGAGGCGGCAGATGTGCCGCAGTATGCGAAAGAGCGCAGGATGTCGCTGGAAACGGCGGCGCGCGAACTGCGCTACGCTTTTTTGCGCCGCGTAAGGGCGTGTGTCGGCGCTCAGGCGATCGCTGTCGCGCATCATGCGGACGATCAGGCGGAGACGGTGCTGCAGCATATCCTGCGCGGCGCTGGATTGCACGGTCTCGTGGGCATGACGCCGCGCACGGGCGATGTCGTGCGCCCCCTGCTCGCCTGCACGAAGGAGGAGCTTGTCGCTCACTGCGCGGCGCATGGCATCGAGGTGCGCCACGATGCGACGAATGATGCGGCGGAGGCGCGGCGCAACTACTTGCGGCTGGAGATCCTGCCGCGTCTCACCGCGCATATCAACGCGTCGGCGGGCGCGGCGCTCGTACGCCTCGCGGAAGCTGCCCGCGCGGACGACGCTCTGCTCGATGAGATGGCGCACGCAGCGTTTTCGCGCGTCGTCTGCGGCGAGGGGCGGGCAGCGGGCGCGGCGCACGAAAGCCTTGCGCTTTCGCGCACGGCGTTTCGCGCCGAGCCGCTCGCCCTGCAGCGGCGCATCGTGCGCCTTGCTGCGCGCGCCTTCGTCGATGAATCGCACGATTGGGGCTGGCGGCAGGTCGAGCAGGTGCGCCGCATGATGGTGGAAGGAAGGGGCGGTCTCTCGTGGGACTTGCCCGGCTGCGTGCGCTTTTTCCTCGATGGAAAAAGGGGCGTCTTTCTTGTCGGCGCGATTCGTACTGCCCATGAGGAAGGCGGTGCAGGAGGCAGGCCGCTTTCTTCGCATAGGACGGCGGGCGGCATGGCGGAGAGCGATCTTTTGAGCGGCATACCTCTTCGAGCGCCTGGTGCGACGCGTCTGCCCGCGCTCGGCATCGCGCTCGTCGCGGATTTTGTCCGCGAGCGCCCACGGACGGACGGACGCTCGGAAATCTACTTGCCGTCTCGCGTACTTGCCGCAGCCGTCGTGCGCACGCGCCGCGCGGGCGATCGCGTGCGGCTTCCCTGCGGCACGAAGAAGCTCAAGGATTTCTTCATCGACGAGCATGTGCCGCGCACCGCGCGCGATCGCGTGCCGCTCGTCGTCTGTGATGGGGAGGTCGTCTGGGCGGTAGGCGTGCGGCGTTTTTCGTCCGCGCTGGTGAAGGAAGATGAATCAATGGTACGGCTTCGCGCCGTTTTTGAAGAAGGAGCATACGATCATGCACAACGATTTGGAGAAGATTCTTTTCGATGAGGCGCAGCTCGCCGAGATGGTGGAGCGGCTTGGGCGCGAGATCACGCGCGACTATGCGGGCGAGGAGATCTACGCCGTCGGCATTCTGAAGGGCGCCGTGCTCTTCTACGCCGACCTCGTGCGCGCCATCGACCTGCCCGTGACGCTCGATTTCATGCAGCTTTCGAGCTATGGCGGCGGTACGAGTTCGACGGGCGATGTGCAGATCCTCCTCGACCTCGCGAAGAGCGTCGCGGGGCGCAACATCCTGCTCATTGAGGACATTGTGGATTCGGGGCTTTCCATGCACTATCTGATGGAGAACTTCCGCCATCGAAAGGCGAAGAGCGTCAAGCTCTGCTCGCTTTTGAGCAAGCCGTCGCGGCGCAAGGTCGATGTGAAGGTCGACTACTGCGGTGCGGAGGTGCCCGACGCCTTCCTCGTCGGCTATGGGCTTGACTACGATCAAAAGTACAGGAATCTGCCGTATCTCGGCATCCTGAAGCCCGAGATCTACAGCAAATGAGACGGCGTGCGCTTTCCGTGAAATTTGCTGCCGGCAGGTTAGAACTGTTACCCTGAAATTTTATTTGTGTTGACAATTAAAATCGGGTATAATGGGGATGTTTTGTTGATCGCGTGATTTGCGGCAGATGAGAGAAGGGCGCGGCAGTTTTTTGTCCGCGCATGACAGGGGAGGCAAGAAGCGTGGCGGAGTTCATTCGTGCCGAACATCTTTCGCATGTATTCCATGCGGGGGAAGAGGACGCCTATCGGGCGCTTTCCGACATCTCCTTGTCCATCGCCGACGGCGAATTTCTCGCCGTCCTCGGCACGAACGGCTCAGGCAAGTCGACGCTGGCGCGTCACTTCAATGCGCTCCTCCTGCCGACCGAGGGCCGATGCACGGTCGCGGGGCTGGATACGAAGGAGACGCAGGAGCTTTGGCGCATCCGCCAGCTCGTGAGCATGGTGTTCCAGAATCCCGACAATCAGATCATCGCCGCTGTCGTCGAGGACGACGTCGCCTTCGGACCGGAAAACCTCGGCATAGAGCCGGCGGAGATCCGCCTGCGCGTGAGAGACGCGCTCGCTGCCGTCGGCATGGAGCGCTATCGCACGGCAGCGCCGCACCTCCTGTCGGGAGGGCAGAAGCAGCGCGTGGCGATTGCGGGCGCACTGGCGATGCGGACGCGCTGCCTCGTGCTCGACGAGCCGACGGCGATGCTCGATCCTTTGGGCAGGCAGGAGGTCTTGCAGACGGTGCAGCGGCTTCATCGCGAGAGGGGCATCACTGTCATCTATATCACGCACTTCATGGAGGAGGCGGCGGCCGCCGACCGCGTCATCGTCATGGAGGAGGGGCGCATCGCGGCGGAAGGAACGCCGCGCGAGGTGTTTCAGGACGTCTCGGGCATGAAGGCGCGTGGCCTCGACGTGCCGCTCGCCGTCGAGTTGGCGGCGCTCCTTCGCGCGGACGGCATATCGCTGCCGCAGGATCTCTTGACGGATAAGGAATTGGTGAGTGCGCTTTGTCCATCGTGCTGAAAAATATCGACTACACATACATGCGCGGCACGCCGTTTGAGCGCAAGGCTCTTTCGGATGTCTCGCTGACGATCGAGGCGGGCAGCTTCACGGCGCTCGCCGGGCATACGGGATCGGGCAAATCGACGCTCGTGCAGCATCTCAACGGCCTTCTGCAGCCCGACAGCGGAACGGTTCTCGTCGACGGCACGGACATCGGCAAGAAGGGCGCGGAGGCGAAGAAGGCGAAGCGCAGCGTCGGCATGGTCTTCCAGTACCCCGAGCATCAGCTCTTCGAGGAGACGGTGGAAAAGGATGTCGCCTTCGGCCCCATGCGTCTCGGGCTTTCCGCGCAGGAGGTCGAGGAGCGCGTGAGGGCGGCGCTGGACTTCGTGGGGCTTCCTGTCTCCGAGTTTGGGGCGCGGTCGCCGTTCGCTCTGTCCGGAGGGCAAAGGAGGCGTGCGGCGATCGCGGGCGTCTTGGCGCTCAAGCCGCGCTATCTCGTGCTCGATGAGCCGACGGCGGGGCTTGACCCGCGTGCGAGCGCCGCGCTCCTCGTGCGTCTCGCCGAACTGCATGAGCAGGGCGGCGTGACCATCGTGCTCGTCTCGCACAATATGGACGACATCGCGCGCTATGCTGACCGCCTCATCGTCATGCATGCGGGCGGCGCGACGCTCGAAGGTGCGCCGCGCGAAGTCTTTTTCGCCAAGGAAAGGCTGGCGGAGGCGGGGCTTCGTGCGCCGCATCTCGTCGAGCTTCTGGAAGAGCTGCGCGAGAAGGGACTCGACCTCGATCCCGCCGCCTTCGACACGGCGGATGGCGCAGCGCGCATCAAAGAGGCTCTGGGGAGGCGAAGACTATGCTGAAGGACATCACGCTCGGGCAGTTCTTCCCGGGCGATTCGCTCCTGCACCGCCTCGATCCGCGCACGAAGATCGTCCTCTTGTTCTTCTTCCTCGCGGCGATCTTCGTCTTTGACTCGCCGCTCGCTTATGCGGCGCTGACGGCGTTCACGGCGGCGCTGATCGCTGTCAGCCGCGTGCCGCTCCTCTTGATGCTCAAGGCGCTGAAGCCGCTCTCGTGGATCATCGCTTTCACGTTCGTCATCCACCTCGTGAGCACGCCGGGCGACGCCTTTTTCCATGTGTGGCTCTTTGACTTCACTTGGCAGGGCGCGGCGAAGGGCTTCTTCATCGCGCTCAGGCTGGCGCTTCTGATTCTCTTGTCCGCGCTCCTCACGTATACGACCTCGCCGCTCGCCCTGACCGATGCCTTGGAAACCCTCATGCAGCCCGCGAAGCGCGTCGGTGTGCCCGCGCACGAGATCGCCATGATGATGACGATCGCGCTGCGCTTTGTGCCGACCTTGATCGAGGAGGCAGACAAGATCATGAAGGCGCAGCAGGCGCGTGGCGCAGACCTCACGGAGGGAAGCGTCATCGAGCGCGTCAAGGGGTTCGTGCCCGTGCTCGTGCCGCTCTTCATCTCGGCCTTTCGCCGCGCCGACGATCTCGCGCTGGCGATGGAGGCGCGCTGCTATCGCGGCGGCGTCGGGCGCACGCAGATGAAGGCGCTGCGCATCAGCTCCATCGACTATGTCGCCTACGCTTTCGGCGCACTCTTTTTCGCGGCGCTCGCCGCCTTGAAGTTCGGCGGCATCGCATGAAGCGCGAGCACAAGGAAAGGATGAAGGCGCGCGCGCGCAATGTATGTCTGACCGTCGCCTACGACGGCACGGCGTACCACGGTTTTCAGCGCCAGAGCCCGCCGATCCGCGCCGTGCAGAACGTCCTGGAGGAAAAGCTCGCGCTCGTCTTCGGCGATGCGATCGAACTGGCGGCGGCGGGACGTACCGACGCGGGCGTTCACGCCATGGGGCAGGTCGTGAACTTCTTCACTGACGGGCGCATCCCGACAGAGCGCATCGTGCGTGCGATGAACAGCGTCCTGCCGCCCGACATCGTCGTCAAGGCGGCGCGGGAAGAGGGGCGCGACTTCTCCGCACGTCACAGCGCGAAGAGCAAGTCGTACATCTACCGCATACAGGAGGGGGATACGCCGAACCCGTTCAGCGAGCGCTACGCTTGGTACGTCGGCACGCCGCTCGACCTCGCAGCGATGAACGAGGCGGCGGCGCTGCTCCTCGGCACGCACGACTTTTCGGCGTTTCGTGCCGCAGGCGGTGCGCCGATGCTGCCCGTGCGCACGATGTACAGCGCCGAGGGCAGACGCATTGAGGGCGAGAGGATCGAGTTCCGCTTCCATGCGAACGGCTTCCTCTACCACATGGCGCGCAACATCGTCGGCACGCTCGTCGATGTCGGCAAGGGGCGGCGCACGCGGGCGGACTTCGCCGCGATCCTCGCGAGCCGCGAGCGAAAGCGTGCCTCGGCGACTGCGCCTGCATGCGGCTTGTTTTTGGAAAGCGTCGAGTATTAAGGATGCACGGATGAATCTGGCACAAAGCTGACGGATTCGTCCGTGTTTTTTGTTCCCTATCAATTTCTGTGCGAGCGCGGGAATCTGGTGAAGCGTAAATTCGCAAAGTAACTTCCGCTGATGTAAGTCTATGGGATTTAGTCTAAGAAAGCCGATAGGAGTAAGTGCGAGAAGCATCAGAATTTGTATGCAATGGATGACCTGAGCACAATATCGTCTTAAAAGCGACCGAACCATAAGGGATAAGCTAGAAAGAAGGACATGCTTCGCACTCCGAAAAGCGAGGCTTTTCAGAGTAAGTTCCACCCTGGCGGGATTTACTATGAGAAAGATGTGCAGCGCAAGATCAGCCCTTTAGAAGTCTAGGAGACTGCACGACATCTTCCGGCGCAACATACGAGATGCCCAAAAGAGCAGCCAGTTCCTCGGAAAAAGCGAACGTAAACATCTCATAGGGAGACTTGCCGCTGTAAATGTTGCGACGGACGCCATTGATGTGCGAAAAAATCAAATTGACGGTATCCTGTGTGAAATGGTCGAAAGAAGACCCCTTCGGCACAATATCGCGAAAAAGCGTGTGATTCTTCTCAATTTGCGCCTTCTGGTAAGACTGCATGGGATCGCAGAAAAAAAGGCAGGCCTCCTTTTCCCCCTCAAGATTGTTCTCAAAGGCGAAAACATCGGAGAACTCTCCACCGTTGTCCGTAAGCATCACGGGCATAAGGGCAGGAAAAGCAAAACCGCCTGCAGTCAAAGTTCGTTTGACCTCTTGGAACTTCAAGGCAGCCTGCACAGCCGTCTTGTTTTCGAGCAGAAGCCCGAACATGAAATTGAACGCAGTGAAGTGGACGGTGAGGATGACTTTGCCGCCTGAAACTCCGATAACGGTATCAAGCTGCGTATGTGCGCTAAGCCCTTCCCGTTCCATATGAGCGAGGAAATCCGCATAGGTGCGTTCCTTCTTTATGGCAGAAGGAACGACATCCGCCCGCTTCTTTTTGCGAGGCTTGAACTTTACGGCGCGTGGAAGGTGAATCTTGGAAGCCGAATAATATCCCTTGGAAAAATGCCGATAAACTGTGCTGAGAGACACATTGAGCTCTGGGTGAGAAGCGACGATATGATAAATGTGCTGCCCCTTCTCAATGCAAGAGGAAATGATGCGATCCTGCTTGTAAAAAGACGCACGGTTCAACGGAATGCCTTCGCGTGCATCGTGCAGGAGCGCTTCGTATTCGGCATGTGCCTGCGGAGCGACATAGAGAAGGCGGAGGAAGCGGCAGTTAGCAGAACGGCGCTTGGGGCAGGCGTTGCAGACGAAGGGTGCCTTTTCGAGCAAGGGGCAGAGTTCGTCTGTTTGCACGAACGCATTGCGGTGCTCTTTGCGATGTCGCTTCACTTCGTAAGATATGGTGGTAGGATCTTTCTGAACGAGCAGGGCGATCGCCTTGAAGGACAATCCCCTGTCGAGCCCGTTCATGATTTCCTGGCGGTCTTGTGCAGTAAGGTGCTTGTTCTTCTTGTTGTTGTCTGCTTGCTTCATGATGACAGCCTCCTTTGTGTAGAGAGATTTCTCACACTAAATTCAGCCATAAATTCTTCTCAGAGTAAATCCCGTTAGTGACCTATTATGTGGGATTTACTTTGGAAATTTACCGAATCTGGTGAAGCAGAATGGATATGTGTACTTGTAGTTTACTTATGACTCGTTGTATGGTACAATAAGCGCGGAGGTCTGGTGTCGAGTGGATTTGGCACGTGACTTGATTTTGGAACTTTATGTAAGGAGGAGAACATCATGAAACTGAAGAAAGTACTTTCCGTGACGTTTGCGATGTTGGCGCTCTCGTCAAGCCTTTGCTTCGCCTCAGTGGAGCGCTATTCTATCAGTGAGACCGTCATGAAGACGAAATGCACCGATCAGGCGCGATCCTCTGTCTACGTGAAGAACAGCAGCAGCTACACCGAGTATTGGTGCACCCGCTCGGGTCCGTCTGCAGCTCATGAAATCGCTGAGGAACTGAGCGACGGCGTGGAAGTGTACACGCCGAACAAAGTCATCTACAACACTTGGAAAGCCATGGGCGCCGTGCGCGATCTGGGCAGCGTACGCGTTCCCGGAGTTGATGTCTACCATTTCATTTTCGCAGCGCCCAACGCTCTGCCCAACTGAGTGCTGATTGTGTTGTATCCATAGGATGAGCAGCCGTGCCGAGAATGCCTCGCATTTACTTCGGCGCGGTTGCTTTTTTTCGCCTGTTCGCTATAATGGAGGTAGATATTCGACGGGAGCAGAGCCGTACAGGTGCGGCAAGGGAATGTATGCTTTTGGATATTCAAGGGGGGTGTTCAATATGGCGCAGACAACATTCAGCGTGCGGATGGAAGAGGGGCTCAAGCGGCAGTTTGAGGGATTGTGCCAGGAATTTGGGATGAATATGGCGACCGCTATCCATGTGTTTGTCAGAGCTGTGGTACGAGAGCGCAGGATACCTTTTGAAATCTCTTCGTTGGAGACGGAGTTGACGAGGGAGGGCGCTATGCAGGCGTTCATGACTCTTCGCCAAGAAGCAAAGAGAAGCGGTGCGGTTGATATGACGTTGGAAGAAATCAATCGAGAGATTGAAATGGCTCGACAGGGAGCAGGGAAATGACTTGCCTTGCTGTGATTGATACGAATGTACTGGTGTCTGCGTTGCTGTCTTCTAAAGATGACGCTGCTACTGTGCAGGTTGTTGGCAGGATGATTACAGGAGAAATCGTTCCGTTGTACAGCGATGTAATCATGAAAGAATATCGAGAGGTTTTAGAACGCAAGAAGTTTGGATTTTCTCCGCAGAAGATAGAGTATTTGCTGTCTTTTATGGAACGATTCGGCATCTTGGTGCAGGCAAGGCCGATTGATATTATTTTGCCCGATATGAAAGATATACCTTTTTATAAAGTCGTCATGGAAAAGCGTTTGGATGGAGCATATCTCGTTACTGGAAACATGAAGCATTTTCCTGAAAGGCCATATATCGTTACACCAAAACAGCTTTTGGATATGATGGACAGTTGAAATAGATTGCACAGGGGAGGCGCACGCATGGCGATTTTGCCTAAGCTCAATACGATGGAGTTTGACAAGGAGATACCGTTTGAGGTTTCGGCGCCTTTTGAGCCGATGGGGGATCAGCCGCGTGCGATTCAGGATCTGGCGGCGGGCATCGAGAATGGGCAGGAGGCGCAGGTGCTCCTCGGCGCTACGGGCACGGGCAAGACGTACACGATCGCCAAGACGATCGAGCGCGTGCAGAAGCCGACGCTTGTCATCGCGCACAACAAGACGCTGGCGGCGCAGCTGGCGAGTGAGTTCAAGGCGTTCTTCCCGAAGAATTATGTCGGCTATTTTGTCAGCTATTATGACTACTACCAGCCCGAGGCGTATATTCCTTCGACGGACACTTACATCGAAAAGGATGCGTCGATCAACGACGAGATTGATGAATTGCGCCACTCGGCGACGTGCTCGCTCTTCGAGCGGCGCGACTGCATCATCGTCGCGAGCGTTTCGTGCATCTACGGTCTCGGCTCGCCGGAGAGCTATCACGAGATGGTTCTGTCGCTGCACAAGGGACAGACGGTCGTGCGTGAGGACATCTTGCGCAAGCTCGTCGCCATTCAGTACGAGCGCAACGACATCGCCTTTGAGCGCGGCCGCTTTCGTGTGCGCGGCGACGTCATAGAAGTGTTTCCTGCGGGCTGGAATAACCGCGCCGTGCGCATCGAGCTTTTTGGCGACGAGGTTGAGCGCATTCTTGAGTTCGACGTCTTGACCGGAGAGATCTACGGCGAGCGCACGCATTCTATGGTTTTTCCTGCTTCGCACTATGTGACGAAGAAGGAGGACATGGAAATCGCCATGGCGGCGATCGACGAGGAGAAGATCGCGCAGGTCGCGCACTTCAAGGAAGAGGGCAAGCTCATCGAGGCGCAGCGCATTGAGCAGCGCACGAACTACGACCTTGAAATGATGCAGGAGATGGGCTACTGCTCGGGCATCGAGAATTATTCGCGTCATCTCACGCATCGACCGGCGGGGGCGGCGCCGTATACGCTGCTCGATTATTTCCCCGACGATTTCCTCATCGTCATGGACGAGAGCCATGTGACGATGCCGCAGCTCAAGGCGATGCTCAACGGCGACCGCTCGCGCAAGATTTCGCTTGTAGAAAACGGCTTTCGTCTGCCGTCCGCTTTTGACAATCGTCCGCTTTCTTTCGAGGAGTTCGAGCAGCGCATCAATCAGATCATCTACATTTCGGCGACGCCTGCGAAATATGAGCTGGAAAAGGCGCAGCAGGTTGTCGAGCAGATTATCCGCCCGACGGGGCTGCTCGATCCCATCGTCGAGGTGCGGCCTTTGGCGGGGCAGATGGACGATCTTTTGTCGGAGGTCCGCATTCGTGCGAAGAAGGACGAGCGCGTGCTCGTGACGACGCTGACGAAGAAGATGGCGGAGAACCTCACGGACTACCTGAAGGACATGCAGGTGCGCGTGCGCTACCTGCATTCGGATATTGCGACGTTCGAGCGAGCCGAGATCATTCACGATCTGCGTGCGGGAAAGTTCGATGTGCTCGTCGGAATCAACCTGCTGCGCGAGGGACTCGACATGCCCGAGGTGTCGCTCGTGGCGATTCTCGACGCTGACAAGGAGGGCTTCCTGCGCTCCGACACGTCGCTCATACAGACGATCGGGCGTGCGGCGCGAAATGCGGGCGGCAGGGTCATCCTCTACGCCGACCGCATCACGGACTCGATGAAGCGCGCCATGGACGAGACGGAGCGCCGCCGCACAGTGCAGCAGGCGTACAACAAGGAGCATGGCGTCACGCCGAAGACCATCGTCAAGCCCGTCGTGCCGCTGATCGAAACGACGCTCGTCGCCGAGAGCCGCGCCTCCTACGGCGAAGATTTCGACGGAAAGAAAAAGAAGCTCACGAAGAAGCAGAAGGAGTCTCTGATCCGCACGCTGCTCGCCCAGATGCAGACGGCTTCACGCGCTTTGGAATTCGAGCGCGCCGCAGAACTGCGCGACATGATCATCGAGCTGGAAGGCTCGCTGCCGGGCAAGAAGAAAAAAGGCGCGTGAGGAAATTGTTGTTCGGAAGGCGCTGTGTTATACTGTATAAAATACACGCACAAACGTTCACTTTGTGGACAAAAGTACGCCGCCCTTACAGAAGTCTAGCCAATCGGTCTGCGCCTTCGGCTTGACCTCTTGTGGCTTCATGGTAAAGTGTTTTCATACTGGAAGAGCGAGGCTATATTATGGCGATACATAGCATGATCGTATATCCGGGGCAGAATCCATCGAAAGAGGTGTTGGAAGAGGTGCGTGCTGCTGCAAAACAGCCGATTGCCTTTGATGAGGAGTGCCCTGAGCTAACGGACGAACAACTGAAAATATTCGCTGTCTTAGCGAAGAAGCAGAGAGAATTGAAGCACACAAGCGGAGGCGACACTTTTGGAGAAACTACTGCGTGAGATGCATGCTTGGATGGCGGATTACATGCGTTCCTTCTATACGGAGGACGAGGAGGTTCAGCAGGCGATTCGCATGAAGGAGGTACATACCGGCCGTGTGACCTCGATCGCCGTAGAGCTTGCCAAACATCTGCGGCTCTCTGCGCATGATGTGCATTTGGCGGAAATCATGGGACTCTTTCACGATGTGGGACGCTTTCGCCAATTTACGCTTTACCGCACGTTCAACGACGCCGTATCGGAGGATCATGCGGCTCTGGGACTCAAGGTGCTCGACGAGCTGCCGTTCCTTTCGCGTCTTGTGCCCGAGGACGAGGCTCTCGTGCGCTTCTCTATTCTGAACCACAACAAGAAGGTCATCGCGCCGACGGAAGATGCGCGGCAGCTTTTCTTTGCGCGCCTCTTGCGCGATGCCGACAAGCTTGATATCTTCCGCGTGCTGCGCCCGTTTCTCGCGCCGCCCGACGGTACGGGCGTCAGTCCCGATTTCCTCGAAAAGTTCATCGCGGGCGATCAAGTGGACTACACGAAGATTCGCACGATGGACGACCGCAAGCTCGTGCGCCTCATGTGGGTCTACGACGTGAATTTCAGCTGGACGCTGCAGCGCGTCAAAGAGCGCGGCTACATCGAGGACATCATCGCGCACTTGCCTGAGGATTCGCGCATAGCGCTCGGCATCGAACGGCTGCACGCCTATGTGGAGAAGAAGTGCGCTGAGGAGGATGCGGCGCCGGCGGAGGTTCTGCAGCGCGGGAAGTGCTGACGGCATTGCAGGGAGCCGCAGGAGAGTTGTGTCTGCGGGAGAATCTTCGCCAGAAGTCTCAATCGAATGTTTTTTCAGGAAAATTCAGCGAGCAGAAGGATTTTCCGCTTTGCGCCTCGAATAAAGAGGCGTTAAATTTTTTTCTTGAGGAAATGCTGAATGTATCAGCGCTTCCTCAAATTTCCGGCGCAGACGGCGGGGCGTCGATCGGATGCGCCAGAAGGAGCTGCAAATATGGCAGAAGCGATATCATCGAATTTCATTTATAACATCATCGACGAAGATTTGAAGAGCGGCAAGCATCCCGAGGGCATACATACGCGCTTTCCGCCCGAACCGAACGGCTATCTGCACATCGGTCATGCGAAGTCGATCTGCTTGAACTTCGGCACGGCGGAGAAATATGCGGGGCTTTGCAACCTGCGCTTTGACGATACGAATCCGACGAAGGAGGATACGGAGTACGTCGACTCGATCCAGGAGGACATCAAGTGGCTGGGCTTTTCCTGGGGCGATCGCCGCTACTATGCGTCGGATTACTTTGAAAAGCTCTACGAGTATGCGTGCGCCCTGATCGAGCAGGGGCTTGCCTACGTCGATGACCTCACGGCGGAGGAGATCCGCGCCTATCGCGGCACTCTGACGGAGCCGGGCAAGGAGAGTCCCTGCCGCAGTCGCAGCGTCGCGGAAAACCTCGCGCTTTTTGAGCGCATGAAGGCGGGCGAGTTCCCCGACGGCAGCCGCGTACTGCGAGCCAAAATCGACATGGCGTCGCCGAACATCACGATGCGCGATCCCGTCATCTATCGCATTGCGCATGCCGTGCATCATCGCACGGGGGATGCTTGGTGCATCTATCCGATGTACGACTTCGCGCATCCTCTGTCGGACGCTATCGAAAACATCACGCATTCGCTGTGCACCTTGGAGTTTGAGGATCATCGTCCGTTCTATGATTGGCTTCTGGAAGTTTTGGGCTTCGACAAGAACACGCGCCCGCGCCAGATCGAGTTCGCGCGGCTCAACGTCACGAATACGATCACGAGCAAGCGCAAGCTGCGCCAGCTCGTCGAGGAGGGGCATGTGCGCGGCTGGGACGATCCGAGGATGCCGACGATCTCGGGGCTTCGGCGGCGCGGCTATACGCCGGCTTCGATCCGCGACTTCTGCGAGCGCATCGGCGTCGCGAAGTCGAACAGCACGGTCGACGTGGCAATGCTTGAGCACTGTGTGAGAGAAGACCTCAATGAGCACGCTGCACGCGTCATGGCGGTGCTGCATCCTTTGAAGGTCGTGCTGACGAATTATCCCGAGGACAAGTCGGAGGAACTTTTGGCAGAGAACCATCCGACGCGCGGCGGCAAGCGCTATGTGCCGTTCTCGCGTGAACTTTACATCGAGCGCGAGGATTTCATGGAAGAGCCGCCGAAGAAGTTCTTCCGTCTGCGCCCGGGCGGCGAGGTGCGCTTGAAGCACGCCTACATTATCAAGTGCGAGGAAGTCGTCAAGGATGAAAAGGGCGAGATCACAGAGCTTCGCTGCACCTATGATCCCGAGTCGAAGTCGGGCGGCAGTGCGGCGAACCGCAAGGTCAAGGGCACGCTGCACTGGGTATCGGCAAACGATGCGCTCGATGCCGAAGTGCGCCTCTACGACTACCTTTTGAAGACGGACAATGAGGAGACGACGGCAGACTTCATCGCGTCCTTGAATCCGCATTCTCTCGAAGTCATCGAGGGGGCGAAGGTCGAGCCGAGTCTTGCACGCACGGCGGAAGGCACGCACTATCAGTTCCTGCGCACGGGCTATTTCGTCGTGGACAAGGATACGCGTCCCGACAGGCTCGTGTTCAACCGCGTCGTCGGACTCAAGGATTCGTGGGGAAAGGTCAAGGGTTGACATGGGCAAGATACCGAAGGGGCTTTCTGACAAGGCGATGATCCAAGGCTTCGAGGAAGAGGCGACGCTGGAAGACTGCTTCCTCGCGCATGAAGCGCACGAGGAGGAAAAGCGCCGCCGCGCTGTGCGCGAAAAGGAAGCGGATCTTTCGCGAGCGGCACTCACGCCTGAACTTCTCGATCGGCTTGGCAAGGAGCTTCTGCAGCTGAAACTCGATCTCTTCGCCGAGGGCATCAAGAATTATCGCATAGACATCAAGCGCGAGGGCACGACGATCATGCTCGCGCCGAAAGAGACGAAAGGGAGGTGAGGCGGCTTCTTCGCGGGCGGGCTCCAAGATGAAAGGTGTTTTGAGATTTATTATTAAAAATTTATGAAGAAAGAAGTGTAACCAGTGGAAACAAGCACAATTGTTGCTATCGTGATCTTCGTCGCGGCTTACGCGCTGATTATTTCAGAGAAGATTCACCGCACCATCATTGGTATTTGTGGCGCCATGCTGATGATCCTCCTCGGAATCATCAACCAGGAGACCGCGATTCATCACATTGACTTCAACACCCTCGGACTCCTCATGGGCATGATGGTCATCGTGAACATCACGAGTGAGACCGGACTCTTCAACTACCTTGCGATCTGGGCGGCGAAGAAGGTCAAGGCGAAGCCGATCTCCCTGCTCGTCGCCCTCTCGCTCCTCACGGCCGTCTGCTCGGCGCTTCTTGACAACGTGACGACGGTGCTTCTGACGGTGCCGATCACGTTCAGCATCACGAAGCAGCTCAACGTCGATGTCAAGCCGTTCCTCATCGCGCAGATCCTGTCGTCGAACATCGGCGGCACGGCGACCTTGATCGGCGATCCGCCGAACATCATGATCGGCAGCGCCGTCGGCCTGCAGTTCATGGACTTCATCACGAATCTCTCGGCGATCTGCATCCTGATCTTCATCGTGACGATCGCGCTTTTGATCGTGATTTACGGCAAGAAGCTCCACACGACGGACGAGCTGCGCGAGAAGGTCATGCAGCTCGATGAGAAGAGTCAGATCGTCGAGCCGCGCCTCTTGAAGAAGTGCCTGTTCGCGCTCGCTATCACGATCAGCCTCTTCGTGCTGCACGGCCAGCTCCACCTCGACACGGCGACCGCCGCCATGACGGGCGCAGGCCTCCTGCTCCTCATCAGCTTCCCGCAGAAGGAGGCGATGATCGCGAAGGTCTTGTCGAAGGTCGAATGGCTCGCTATCTTCTTCTTCGCCGGTCTTTTCATCCTCGTCGGCGCACTCGTTGAGACGGGCGTCATCAAGATGCTCGCAGAAGAGGCGATCAAGATCACGAACGGCGATCTCACGGCGACCTCGATGCTCATTCTTTGGATGAGTGCTTACGCTTCGGCGTTCATCGACAACATCCCGTTCGTCGCGACGCTCATTCCGCTGATTCAGGACATGGGGCAGATGGGCATGACGAACCTCGATCCCGTATGGTGGTCTCTCGCCTTGGGCGCCTGCCTCGGCGGCAACGGCACCTTGATCGGCGCTTCGGCGAACGTCGTCGTCGCTTCGATGGCGGCGCAGCGCGGCAAGCCGATCTCCTTCATCAGCTTCATGAAGATCGCGCTGCCGATGATGACGCTCTCGATTGCGATTTCGAGCGTCTACGTCTGGCTCAGGTATCTGTAAACCGTAAGTTTTTTGGGGCGCACGGGGAGACCCGCACGCCCCTCTTTCTCTAGGAGGACTTTGTTGTATGGAGAGATATGCTCCGCAGGAAATCGAAAAAAAGTGGCAGGAGAAGTGGCAGAAGGACGACGTCTACAAGACGGAGATCGATCGCACGCAGCCTGAATATTATGTGCTGGAGATGTTCCCTTACCCGTCGGGCAATCTGCACATGGGGCATGTGCGAAATTATTCGATCGGCGACGTCATCGCCCGTTTCAAGAAGATGCAGGGCTGCAATGTGCTGCACCCGATGGGCTTTGACGCTTTCGGCATGCCGGCGGAGAATGCCGCGATCAAGCACGGTGTGAAGCCCGCCGACTGGACGTATTCCAACATCGAGAACATGAAGCGCCAGCAGATGAGCATGGGGCTTTCCTACGATTGGAGCCGTGAGGCTGTGACCTGTCGTCCCGAGTACTATCGCTGGACGCAGTGGCTCTTTGAGCTTTTCTACAAGAAGGGGCTTGCCTACAAGAAGGAAGCGTCGGTCAACTGGTGCGATACATGCGGCACGGTGCTCGCGAATGAGCAGGTCATCGACGGCAAATGCTGGCGCTGCGACTCCGAGGTGCACAAGAAGGATCTCTCACAGTGGTTTTTGAAGATCACGGACTATGCGGACGAACTTCTCGCCGACCTCGACAAGCTCAAGGGCTGGCCCGAGCGCGTCAAGACGATGCAGGAAAATTGGATCGGCCGCTCCGAGGGCTTGGAATTCGACATCGACGTGCCCGCGCTCGGCGAGAAGATCGCCGTCTACACGACGCGTGCCGATACGGCGTACGGCGTGACCTTCGTGGCGCTCGCGGCGGAGCACCCTCTGATGGAGAAGATTCTCGCGGATAATCCGAAGGCGGAGGAGCTTCGCGCCTTCGCCGACAAGGTCAAGGCGCAGTCGGAGCTTGAGCGCACGTCGGGCGAGTCGGAAAAAGAGGGCATGTTTACGGGGCTTTACGCCGTCAATCCCTTCAACGGCAGGAAGGTCGAGCTTTGGGTCACGAACTACGTGCTCGCCGAGTACGGCACGGGCGCCGTCATGGGCGTGCCGTCGGAGGATCAGCGCGACTGGATGTTTGCGAAGAAGTACGACCTGCCGATCATCGTCACGCTGCGCCCGAAGGATCGTGAGCTAAAGCTTGAAGAAATGACGGAAGCCTACACGGCGAAGGACGGCATCCTCGTGAATTCGGCGGAGTTCGACGGCATGGAGATGCACGAGGCGCTTGCGGCGATTGTCGAAAAGGCGGTCAAGGAGGGCTTTGGCAGGCGCAAGGTCAACTATCGTCTGCGCGATTGGCTCATCTCGCGCCAGCGCTATTGGGGTGCGCCGATTCCCGTCATCTACTGCGACAAATGCGGCGAGCAGCTCGTTCCCGAAGAGGAATTGCCCGTCAAGCTGCCCGAGGATGTGAATTTCGAGCAGGGCACCGTTTCCCCTTTGGCGCAGAGCGAATCCTTCGTGCACTGCACATGCCCGCAGTGCGGCGGTCCTGCAAGGCGCGAGACGGACACGATGGACACTTTTATCTGCTCGTCGTGGTACTACATGCGCTACACAGATCCGCACAACACGCACAAGCCGTTTGCAGCGGACAAGGTGAACTACTGGGCGCCTGTCGACCAGTATATCGGCGGCATCGAACATGCGATTTTGCACCTTCTCTATTCGCGCTTCTTCACGAAGGTGCTGCGCGACGAGAAGCTCCTGGACTTCGACGAGCCGTTCCAAAATCTCCTGACGCAGGGCATGGTCATCAAGGACGGCGCGAAGATGTCGAAGTCGAAGGGCAACGTCGTCTCGCCCGAGGAGATCATCCAAAAGTATGGCGCTGATACGGCGCGTCTCTTCATTCTCTTCGCCGC
Organism: Selenomonas sputigena ATCC 35185; assembly: GCF_000208405.1. Lineage (NCBI taxonomy): Bacteria > Bacillati > Bacillota > Negativicutes > Selenomonadales > Selenomonadaceae > Selenomonas > Selenomonas sputigena. The sequence continues at coordinate 983,390 of NC_015437.1, forward strand.
GCCCGTCGAGCGTGACTTGGAGTGGAGCGACCAGGGCGTCGAGGGAGCATTTCGCTTTTTGAACCGCGTCTGGCGCATCGTCGCGCATTTCGAGGATGCGATCCGAGAGGGCATTGACGACTACGATCACTCGACGCTGACGGCTGAGGAGAAGTCGCTGCGCCGCACGCTGCACCAGACGATCAAGAAGGTCACGGAAGACGTCGGCGAGCGCTTCATGTTCAACACGGCGATCAGTGCCGTCATGGAACTCGTCAACGCTTTCTACGCGTTCCAGGAAAAGACGGTTCATCCGGGACTCGTGCGCGAGATTTCCTTTGCGCTCGTGAAGATGCTCGCGCCGTTCGCGCCGCACATCACGGAGGAGCTTTGGAGCCGCATGGAGGGCAAGGGAAGCGTGCACGATGCAAGGTGGCCGAAGTTTGACCGTGCGGCTATCGTCGAGGACGAGGTCGAGATCGTCCTGCAGATCAACGGCAAGGTGCGCGACAAGCTGACGGTGCCGGCGGATATGGAGCCGCAGGAGATGGAGAAGCTGGCGCTCGCGCAGCCGAAGGTCGTCGAACTCACGGCGGGAAAGACGGTCGTCAAGGTCATCTGCGTGCCGAAGAAGCTCGTCAACATCGTCGTCAAATGACTTTTTTGAACAATAAAAGCGTTTGCAAGTGCGTTGGGAGTACTCCTTCCGGCGCACTGCGCAGAGGGGCTGGCGCTTCGCCAAGCTCCTTTTCGCGCTTTGCCGAATGGTGGAATCATGAAAGCACTTTTTGAACAAATGATGCAGGATGGCTCGGCTCGAAAGATTGTCGAGGCCTTTTCGCGCCGCGCGGGCAAGACGCTCGTCTACGGTCTCAGCGGCTCGCAGAAGCACGCGCTCTTCGCTGCCGCCTGCAACACCGCAGAGAAGCCCGTGGTCATCGTCACGCACAGCCGCGAGGCGATCGAGGCGTGGCGCGCTGATCTGACGGCTCTTCTGCCGACGCGCGAACTCATGGAACTGCCCGAGGTCGACATGATGGCGGTGGAAGCGACGGCGAAGGGCATGGAACGCACGGCTCTGCGCATGGGCGTACTCGGCAGGCTGCTCAAGAAGAATCCTGTCATCGTGCTCGCTCACGCCGCCGCCGCCGTACAGAAGGGAGTATCGCGCCGAGATTTCGAGCGCATGAGCCTGCGCCTTGAAGTCGGTGCGACGCTCTCGCGCGAGACGCTTCTTTCGCGTCTCGTCGAGCTTGGCTACGAGGCAGCGGGCGAGGTCGATGGACTCGGGCAGTTCAGCGCGCGCGGCGGTATCGTCGATATCTATCCGCTCAATGCGTCCTTGCCGCTTCGTCTGGAATTCTTCGACGATGAGATCGACTCTTTGCGAGAGTTTGATCCAGCGACGCGGCGCTCCGTGCGCAATGTGCCGTCGGCGGTGGTGCTGCCCGTCGCTACCCCCGAGGAATCCGGCGAGGCTGCGACATTCCTCTCCTACTTGGAGGGTGAGGGTGCCGTCATTTTCGACGAACCTTTGCGCACGCGTGAAAGTGCACAAAAACTCGTCAAGGAGACGCCCGAGCTGAGGTCGAAACTTTTCTCATGGGAAGAACTTGTGGCGGGCGCTGAAGGCAATGCGACCTTCTTCGCAGCCCTCATGCTGCAGAAGATCCACGGCGCGGAGCCGGACAGTCTCGTGAGCCTGGCTGTGCAGGCAGTCGCGCCCTTCCAACGGCAGATGGATCTTTTGAAGAATGAGGCGCGAAACTGGCTTTCCAACAAGCAGCACGTCGTCCTTCTCGTCGGTGAGGCGGAGAAGGCTGCTTCCCTGCGCGAGCTTTTCGCGAAGTCTCGCATACCATCTGCCGTTGCAGCGGGAGACGAGCCTTTGAGCGACGCTTATCTGAACATCGTGGTGGGCACGCTCTCGAACGGCTTCGAATTGCCCGGGGCGCGGCTCATCGTCGTGTCCGAAAAGGACATCTTCGGCAGGCAGAAGAAGAAACTCGCGCAGAAAGCCTCGAAGGAAGAGCGCATTGCACACTTCCGCGAGATCAACGTCGGCGATTACGTCGTCCACGTGAATCATGGCGTCGGCAAGTATCTGGGTGTCGAAACGCTCGATGTGGGCGGCATCAAGAAAGACTATCTGCACATCAAGTACGGCGGCGACGACAAGCTCTTTGTGCCGACCGATCAGGTGGGACTCCTGCAGAAATACATCGGCTCGGAGGGCGAGACGCCGCGTTTGCACCGCATGGGCGGCACGGAGTGGGTCAAGGCGAAGGCGCGCGCGCGCGCATCCGTCGAGGACATCGCCGACGAACTCATCGCGCTCTACGCGAAGCGCCGCGCGGCGAAGGGCTTCGCATTTTCCCCCGATACGCCGTGGCAGCGGGAGTTCGAGGACGCCTTCCCTTATGAGGAGACGCCCGACCAGCGCCGCGCCATTGAGGAGATCAAGGCGGATATGGAAAAGCCCGAGCCGATGGATCGCCTGCTCTGCGGCGATGTCGGCTTCGGCAAGACGGAGGTGGCGATCCGCGCCGCCTACAAGGCGGTCATGGATCATAAGCAGGTCGCCGTGCTCGTGCCGACGACCGTGCTTGCACAGCAGCACTTCCAGACGTTTTCCGCACGCTTCGCCGATTTCGGCGTGAGCGTCGACGTCATCTGCCGCTTTCGCTCGGCGAAGGAGCAGAAGGCGACGATCGAGCGTCTGGAGGCGAACAAGGTCGACGTGCTCATCGGCACGCACGCTATCCTGAATCAGAAGCGCGTGCATTTTTCCGACCTCGGGCTTCTGATCGTCGACGAGGAGCAGCGCTTCGGCGTCAAGCAGAAGGAGAAGATCAAGAAACTCGCGGCGGGCGTAGACGTGCTGACGCTTTCGGCGACGCCGATTCCGCGGACGCTTCACATGTCGCTCGTCGGAGCGCGCGACATGAGCATCATCGAGACGCCGCCCGCCGAGCGCTTCCCCGTGCAGAGCTACGTCATCGAGGACAACGGCGCTGTCTTGAAGAATGCCATTCGCCGCGAACTTCGACGTGGCGGGCAGGTTTACTTCGTCTACAACCGCGTCGAGAGCATCGACATCATGCGCCGACGGCTCGAAGAGCTCGTGCCTGAGGCGCGGATTCAGACGGGGCACGGGCAGATGGCGGAAGAGCTTTTGGAGCGCGTCATGGTCGATTTCTACGAGGGGCGCTACGACATCCTGCTTGCGACGAGCATTGTGGAAAACGGTCTCGACGTGGCGAACGCGAACACGATCATCGTATACAACGCCGATCGTTTCGGTTTGTCGCAGCTCTATCAGATGCGCGGCCGCGTCGGCCGGTCGAATCACATGGCGTTTGCCTATTTCGTCTATCAGGCCGACAAGGTCTTGTCCGAGATGGCGGAAAAGCGTCTGCAAGCGATGAAGGAGTTTGCCGAGCTGGGCGCAGGTTTCAAGATCGCCATGCGCGACCTTGAGATTCGCGGCGCGGGGAACCTCCTTGGTGCAGAGCAGCACGGTCACATCGCGAGCGTCGGCTTCGAGATGTACTCGAAGCTTCTTGACGAGGCGATCGAGGAGAGGCGCACGGGAAAGCCGCCTGAAGAGAAGCTTGAACCTGTTGTCGACATCGAGGCGGAAGCCTACCTCGACGGCGAATACATCAACGATCCCATGCACAAGATCGAGATTTACCAGCGCATTGCAGCGATTCGTAAGAATGCGGAGATTCAGGAACTGCTCGACGAATTGATCGATCGCTTCGGCGAGCCGACGCCCGTCGTGCTGCGTCTGCTGGAAGTCGCACGCATACGCAATTACGCGCGAGAACTTGGCATACGTTCCGTCGTGGAAAAGCCGATGTTCTTGGAAATCTCTTTTGTCGAGAAACCGATGCTCGATCCCGACGGGCTGTTGAAGCTCCTCGGCCTCTTCGGCAGGAACGCCAAGATGCTGCCGCCGCCGCAGCAGATGCTTCGCATACGTCTGGCCGCGCAGTACAAGAAGAACATCGCGAACTTCATCACGCGCCTTCTGATGCTGCTGAAGGGCGAGCAGGACGCTTTCTCGGCGAGGGGAGCGGCAGCGAAAAAAGTTCAGGCAAATGGGAAAGGAGGCGGGCGCAGATGAAAGATGCGGGAAGTATCACGGTCGTGGGACTCGGCCCCGGCCGCTTCGGACTCATCACGCTCGAAAGCATGGAGGCGATGACGAGCGGGCGAAGCCTTCTGCTGCGCACGGCGGTTCATCCGTCCGTGGCGGAACTTAAGCGGCGCGGCGTTCCTTTCACGAGCTACGATTCCTGGTATGAGAAGGCGCAAAGTTTTGAGGAGCTTTACCATGCGATTGCGGAAGATCTCGCCGCGAGGGCGCGCGCAGGCGAGGAGATCGTCTACGCCGTGCCCGGCAGCCCCTTTGTGGCGGAGCGCACGGTCATTTTTCTGCGTGATTTGTGTGCGAAGGAAGGCTTGGAGCTTTCTATTCTGCCGGGCATGAGCTTCATAGAGACGCTCTACGGCAGTCTCGGCATCGATCCCGTCGAAGGTCTTACGATCCTCGACGCATCGGATGCGGCGGGCATGACCTTTCGTTTTTCGACGGGGGTGCTCTTCACGCAGGTCTACAGCCGCGAGATCGCTTCCGAGTTGAAACTCGCCTTGATGGAGCGAATGAAGGACGAGAGGGAAGTCATCTATCTGCACAACATTGCGCTGCCCGATGAATCCGTGCGCCCGATGCCGCTCTATGAAATCGACAGGCAGACGGACATAGATCATCTGACGAGCCTTTTCATCCCTTGCGATAGCTTCCAGGATGATTAAAAAAGCCTGCGAAAGGCGGTTTTTCAAGTTTTTTTGCACTTTTTTCGCGGTGAGAAAGAGGATTCTAGGCAACTACAGCGAATAAAGGTAGCGTAACAAATTCAAAAGGAGGCTACAAACGTGAACAAAACGGAATTAGTGGCTAACGTAGCGGAAAAAGCAGGTCTGTCGAAGAAGGTTGCCGAGCAGGCTCTGGGCGCGATCATCGAGAGCATCGAAGAGGCTCTTGTCGAGGGCGACAAGGTTCAGCTCATCGGCTTCGGCACGTTCGAGGTCAAGGATCGCGCTGCCCGTACCGGCCGCAATCCGCAGACGGGCAAGGAAATCAAGATTGCCGCTTCGAGGAATCCTGTTTTCAAGGCGGGCAAGGCTTTGAAGGACGCTGTCAACAACAAGTGAGCACGGTGGCTCTCCGAGGGCTGGGTTTTTACCCAGCCTTTTTTCGTAGCGTTTTACAGTTTTCGAGAGGTGGTTCGCATGAATCGCGTTGTTCTTCTTACGGGCGGCACGTCGGGCATCGGTCTTGCAGCGGCGCGTCTTTTCCTGCAGGCGGGCAGCACGGTCGCACTGGCGGGGCGATCGGCCGCGCGTGGCGAGGCGGCGCTCGCCTCGTTGGGTGAATTGGCGCTCGATGGGCGCGCCGCATTCTTCGCTGCCGACCTGCGCCGCGCCGATGAGGCGAGGCGGCTCGTGGGCGCGGTGTGCGAACGCTTTTCGCGCCTCGATGTTCTCGTGAACTCGGCGGGGATTTATTTGGAACGCGCGCTGGAGGATTTGACAGAAGAGGAATTCGAGGACGTCATGGACACGAACGTCAAGGGCGCTTTTTTTACGACGCAGGCGGCGCTTGCGCCCTTGAAGGCGAGTCGCGGCAGCATCGTTAATCTTTCGTCGGATGCGGGAATTCACGGCAATTTTCTGTGCACGGCCTACTGCGCATCGAAGGGCGCCGTGACGCTCTTCACGAAATCCCTCGCCTTGGAGCTTGCGCCTTTCGGCGTGCGCGTGAACTGCGTGTGCCCCGGAGACGTCGCAACGCCGATGACGGAGGCGCAGCTGCAGGATGCTCCTGACCGTGAAGAGGCTCTGCGGCAGATGTCGGGCGTCTATCCGCTCGGTCGTATCGCGCGGGCGGAAGAAGTCGCCGATATTATTTTTTTTCTGGCCTCCGATGCCGCTTCCTTCGTGACGGGCGCGGCGTGGAGCGTAGACGGCGGCCTTACGGCTTGAGGAGGCAGGCAGCAGCGAACGTCTGTTTCGTTGTATCTGCTCCTTGCTTGTGCTAAAATAGAGGGCATGACAAAGGAGAATTGTTTGATTATTTCATTTTCAAGAGTGAGGGAAGGTCGGTCATGGCGGCTCGCAGCTATCTGATCGTAGCGGCGTCGATCGGCTCGGGGCACATGAAGGCAGCGGAAGCCTTGGCAGCGGCTCTTTTGCGGGCGGAGCCGGAGGCGCATGTGGCGGTCGTCGACTTCACGAAGCGCGATACGGCGTGGGTCACTTGGTTCATGAAGGCGGTCTACCTGAAGATGCTGCACTTCATGCCGAACCTTTACCAGCTGCTCTATCGCTTCACGGGGCACAGGCAGGGCGCTTCGCCCGTGCAGAAGCTCATCGCTTCCTTGACGAAGCGCAACATGCGCAGTCTTGTGCGCCGTCATGCAGCGGACACGGTGATCTGCACGCATCCGTTTCCCGAGGGTGCGGCGTCGTGCCTCAAGGAGAGCGGCGAGGAAGATTTCTTTTTCGCCACGGTTCTTACGGACTACAGCGTGCACCGCATGTGGTTCTATCCGGGTGTCGACGCCTTCTTCGTCGCGACGGAGAGGATGCGGCGCAGCCTCGTCAAGGAAGGCTGTGCGGCGACGGCGGTTCATGCGACGGGCATTCCGATCCTGCCGCTTTCCCCGGCAGGTTTTGACCGTGCGGCGATTTGTGAAAGGCTCGGACTCAGCGAGTCGCTTCCGACGATCCTCGTCATGGGCGGCGGTCTCGGACTCGGCGATGTGGCTCATTCTCTGGAGAAGATTGAGGATGTCGCGGAAAAGCTGCAGATCCTCGTCGTCGCAGGGAAGAACGAGCGTCTTCTCGCTTGGGTCAAGGAACATGCCGTGCGCTCGCACCATGCGGTTCGCGCCTGGGGATATACCGATGCTGTACCCGAACTCATGGCGGCCGCCGCGCTTCTCATATCGAAGCCCGGCGCACTGACCATCAGCGAGGCGTGGGCGATGGGCGTGCCGCTGATTCTGCACGAGCCGATTCCGGGGCCGGAGCTTGAGAATGCGATGATTGCAAGCGAGCGCGGCACGGCGGTCTGGCTCGGCAAGGGCGAAAATCTGGCGGCTCTCGTCATGGGGCTGCTGGGAGACGCCCCGCGTCTCGCCTCCATGCGAGAGGCGGCGCGTCTCGCGAGCCGCCCCGCAGCGGCGCAGGAGATCGCCCGCTTTCTGCAGGCGGCAGGCGCAAGCGTCGGTTGACGAATATGTTTTTTACGATTTCGGGCGAGGGTGGTTTTTGTGGCAGTATCGAAATTGGAAAAGGACGCGAACGGCGCGTTTCGCTGTCCGCAGTGCGGCAGGCCACTTCGCACGGTTGAGGGCGGCACGGTCATGATCCGGGGTGGCAAGGCGGATTTGGAAGGCGTGAAACCGCGCTATGAATGCGACAACTGCAGGGTGTTTTACCGCGAGCTTCTGAATTCGGGCTATTACGATGTGTTCGACATGCCGAAGATCAAGGCGGTCGGCGATCTCGCGCCGACGATCCTGCGCGCTGACGCCGAGGGGCACGCGCCGTGTCCTCGCTGCGGCGGGCAGCTCGACCTTGTCGAATGGCAGCCAGTTCATCTCGTGGACGGCAAGGCGGATATGGAGAACGTCTCTTCGCACTTTCGCTGTGCGAGCTGCGATTCCATATTTCGGCGCATAGCGACGACGGAATATTTTCAGTGGGCGGAGAAGTAGTTGCCCCAATCGCAGGAGGAAGATGCTCCGTGCAGCTGTACGGGCAGGAGAAGCGCATCGATGCGCACGGAAGGTCGTGATGGAGATGGCAACGGAAAGCAAGCGCAGGGGACACCGGCTCGACTGGTTCGTCGTCGTCATCCTTTGCGTGCTCGGGTACTTCTCCTACACGATGATCGATCAGCAGATTCACCTGAACGAGCTTGACCGCGACTGTGCGGCGGCGCAGCAACGTCTGGAAACAGCGCAGCGGGAGAACGCAGAGCTTAAGGATCTCAAGGCAAAGCTCGACGATCCCGTCTACATCGAGAAGACGGCACGCGAAGAACTCGGCATGACACACGAGGGCGAGCTGCCGTATATCGCGAAAAAGTGAGAAGAGGCTGCCGCATGAGTCGCTGAGACGCATGCAGCGGTCTCTTTTTGTTACGAGTTCTTTGTTTTAGCGTGAAACCCCAAGAAGTCAAGCCCGAAGGGCGCAGACTGATTGGCTAGGTTTCTGTAAGGGCGGCGCACAATGTCCACAAAGTGGACGTTTGTGCGTGTATCTTATACTTAGGCACATACGCTTGATTTTCTCCGGCAGCCGCAACAGCTACAACATGTTCACGTCATCGGCAACTTTTGAAGCTACGGCGATTGAATCGGAGAGCGTGCAGCTCTTTTCCATGACGACATGCGCGGCGACGTTTTTGCGTGCCGACATTGACGCGGCTCCTTTGCGCAGCCCGTCCGTGCTCTGGGTAAGCGCGGGAATCGCGCGGGACAGCTCTACGAGATCAGCTACCCGAAGTCGGGTGCGTTGCATCAGGTGTTCCCGTATACAAGGCGGCGCGGACTGTACGGTGTACGGCATGAACGGGTTCAGCATTCAGCAGTAACAGGGCAAAAGAAAAGCAGCATATCGCTTGGGATATGCTGCGCGGCGCTCAGACGGCGGCTTTCTTCTCATAGAGCGCGGTGAGCGCGTCCTGCAGGACTTTGGATACGTTGAGCTGCTCGGCTTCGGCAAAGGTGTTGAGCCATGCGGGGATCGTGAGATTCTTACGAACGGACTTGCTGCCGTATTTCGCAGCGTATGCGTCCATGTCGAGCGAGAGCAGACTGACGAAGCCCTCGCCGATCTCGGGGTCGGGGCGGATGTCTGCGATGCTGCTTGCCGGCGGCACTTCGTTGCCGTCCTCAAGCTCGCCGAGAATCCAACCCGAGGCGGCATCCTCGCCCATAGCGATGGCATCGGAAAGGGAGTTGCCGCCGGAGATGCATCCGGGAAGATCGGGCACTGTAACAGCAAAAGAAGATGAATCGGGATCGGGGTAAAATATAGCAGGATAAACGAGGTTCATAAGATGTTCCTCCTTTCGGAGACGGGTGTCATAATTGGATTCCAGCCTCTTTCAAGACACTTTTCACAATGAAGGGGTTGATGTCTCCGGGGTGATTCGGAGTTGTCAAGGTTTTGGCGACGCCTTCCTTTCGGTAGTGCTGGTGTGAACCTTTCGAGCGAACAGGCTGCCACCCGTTCTTCTTCAGCAATTTGTCAAGTTCCTTGAATCTCATCGTGTTCACTCCTTCCTCTATATTATATGCACTATGCGCATATAGTTCAAGGGGGCTTTTACTATTGCGAGAATATTTTATCCGTCGAAGAAGAAAGGGGCGATGGCGATGCCGACATGCGCGACACAAAAATCTATGGGCGGTTTTGTGGTATGAGTAAGAGCCTCGGCAGAGCGCCGCAACCGATGGCGAATGTGCGCACGGGGGTGCTCACGACAGTCCATGCGGACGGCAGCGAAACGACGAGAATTGCGAGAACGTGGCAGTCGCTCGCTGTGGCGGTCGATGTGCTGGAAAGCCACGCCTTCGTCTATTTCTTCTTATGCGTCGGCGTTCCTCGTCGCTTCACGCGAGCTGAGCGCACGCAAGGCGTGGAGCATCGACCTTCTTTGGGGAGAGGTAGAAAAGTATCTGACAGAAACCTTCCATATTTTTTTCACGCGCTTGCAGGACTAGCTTGCGGCGTGTCAAGTGTCCGAAAGCGACGCGCCCATTCCGAATGAGCCGCACGGCAAACCGGAAGTGTAGGAAAATCGTGCGGTGGAAGAATTGCGCCAATGGCTGCTCGCCGAGGTCGTCTTCTTGCCGACGGCACCTATCCGTGCAGCATCCATGAGGATGCGGATGCTCTTGTCGCCGTGCCGAAAAACGTGCGCCGGATTTCCCTGAGGCATGGGATATGATGCATGACGAGCCGATGGAGGGCGCTTCACGTTTTGCCTTCGGACTGCCGGCGCAGTATCTTGGCGCAGAAGTGTTTCGCTTCGCGCCGCAGTGGGAAGAAGATATTTCGGCAAGCTACACGAAGAACTCCAATCGCTTGGACTATAAGAGCGGCGTCTTTCGCTACGATGGAAATACTATGCGAAGTCGTCAAGGCGGCGACTGGCCGTCATTTTTTATACGGATGGCAGCGCAGCTATGAGACGACAGGGGCGGCGACGGCGCGGATCGTCTGGAAGGAGGTCGATGCGCGATGATTGTTGTGGGTGGTCAAGATGGTTCTGACCAAGACGCTGCCGATGGACAAGGCGTAAATATACGATGGATACAGTCCCGAGGCTTCGGCTTCGGGTCTGTTTTTCTGTCTCCCGTTTTACGTTCTCGTCTCCCGTTTGTCTCCCGTTTATGGGTTTTTACGCTAAAATATGGTATAGTATGGATAACGATAAATTGCGATTTCTTTGTTTTATACTTAGGCACATACTGTAAGAATCCAGTAGAATCAAGGCTTGAAAGGAATATACATCATGACGGAAAATGACAGAAAAAACGATCTGCCCATCATCCAATGGTATCCGGGCCATATGAAGAAGGCGCGGGAATTGGTGGAGGAGAATCTGAAACTTGTCGATGTTGTCGTCGAGCTTCTTGACGCTCGGATTCCAGCGGCGAGCTCGAATCCCATGTTGCGGGAAATCATCGGCGATAAGCCGCGCGTTGTGGCGCTCAACAAGAGGGATCTGGCGGATGAGAATATGACGAGACGCTGGCTGGAGCATTTTCGTGCGAAGAAGATTCCGGCGGTGGCGCTCGATTCTGTATCGGGGAAGGGCATGAAGGAGCTTTTGACGCTTATAGAGAGGGAGGCAAAGTATCGTACGGAAAGACTGGTGTCGAAGGGGGTTGCCGCACGCAAGGCACGCGTGATGATTCTTGGTATACCGAACGTCGGAAAGTCATCTCTGATCAATCGTCTGGCAGGCGCAGCGAAAGCAAAGACGGCGGATAAACCCGGTGTTACGCGTGCGAAGCAGTGGATTCGCATCGGAGCGGATGTCGATCTCCTCGACACGCCGGGAATCCTTTGGCCGAAGTTCGAAGACCCTAGGGTGGGGCTTAAGCTGGCGTTTACCGGCGCGGTCAACGACGAGATCTACGACTTGGAGAGTGTGGCACATCTGCTCCTTGCGACTCTGCGGCGCGATCATCAGGAACGATTGCAGGAGCGGTTTAAATTCAAGGAAGCGCTGCCTGAGACGACGGAGGGACTTATGGATGCAATCGGGCGCAAGCGCGGGTGCCTTTTGAAAGGTGGGCGCATTGATTTCGAGAAGGTGCAGCACATCCTTTTGGCGGAATTTCGCATGGGAAAGTTTGGCAAGATTAGCTTGGATGTACCGCCGACGGAGGCAGCGGAGGAAGTGGATGACGGTTAATGGATAAGGAAGAAATGACGATAAGAGAATTGGAGTGCCTTTATCGTGCAGGGAAGTGGACGGAAGAACTGCAGGCGCGATGTCTGTCGGATTCCCGTGCGGGGGTGCAGAGATTGGTGCATCGTTGGGAGCGGGAGGAGCAGGAACGCGCTCGTGTCGAAGCGCTGTACCATTATGAATTTCTGGCGCGTGAGAAGGGCTGTACGCTCGTGGCGGGCGTCGATGAAGCTGGTCGTGGTCCTTTGGCGGGACCTGTGGTGGTCGCTGCAGTCATCTTGCCCTTGGGATTTTTTCTGCCGCACTTGAATGATTCGAAGAAATTGTCGGCAGCCATGCGCGAGAAACTTTTCTCTGCTATCACGGAAGGTGCCGTTGCAGTGGAAATCGTGAGTATTTCAGAGAAAATCATCGATGAAAAAAATATCTATCAAGCGACGAAGCAGGGGATGTGCGAAGTCGTTGCGAGCCTGCGGCCGCAGCCGCAGCACGTCTTGCTTGATGCCGTGCCGCTGAAGCTCCCCATGACGTCTTTTTCAATCGTACATGGGGATGCGAAGTCAGCGTCAATCGCAGCGGCTTCTATTATGGCAAAAGTTACGAGGGATCGCTTGATGCTGAAGTATGACGAAGAATACCCGCAGTATGGATTCAAGAAGCATAAAGGCTATGGGACAGCAGAGCATCTGGAAGCTTTGCAAAAGTATGGTCCTTGTCCCATCCATAGAAGATCGTTCGAACCGATTCGTTCGATGGCGTCAGCGTATTGATTTAGAAGAATTGCACGGAGGATTCGTTTCATGGCAATGGAAGCAAATGCCGCTAATGCTGCGGGGTCTTTGCAGCGCGTACAGCGGCCTCAGACGACAGGATCGGCGGATGCCGTAACGCGGCGGGGAGACGGCGCATCGTCTTCTCCTTTTACAAAGGAAACGAATGTCTCCATACGAAATTCCATTGCAGATTTGTCTTCTGTGCTCGGGAAGATTTCCCAGGGTCAGGAAGACTCGGTGGAAGTTTTGCCGGATCACTTGCAGAAGGTGATTCGCAATGTCATGGAAAGCTCTTTTTCGTTGAGTGCGACACTGGAAGAGGGTCTTGGCAGCACGACGGAGAGCCAGCGGTTTTCGTTGGAGCAGTTGGGTACGCTCTCGCGTATGCTCACGCAGCTTGGTACACTCGCGGAAAAAGGCGTCGAGGTCAGTGGTTTCAGTGAGAGCATGCAGACGTTGCTGCGGAATTTGAAGTCGCTTTTGACGGCGCAGGAGGGCGGAAGCTCCTTGGAACCGGCGCTGCTGAATAAATTATCCTTCCAGCTGCTCGACACCAAGGCGTTGGAGGATCTGCCCGCGGCCTTGCAGCAGGCGTTGACGCTCCTGGTGCAGGTGCAGCCACAGGAGGGCGCCGGCGAGGCGAGTTCCTTTGACTTTTTGAAGTCACTTGTGCAATATTTTATGCCGCGTCCCGGAGAGGAGGGCGCATTGCCGACCATGCCAGGGCAGATGATGGCCGAAGACGGCGCGGACGCTGAGGCCGATGCGAATTTGCCGATGCGTGATGCAGGTGAAGGCGGAGCGAAGGCGGTGCAGCAGGAAGCGGCGGGGCAGATGCCGAGACCTGCGGGTGACAATCCGCGTACCGCACAACAAGAAGCAACGCAGGGGAATTTCCCGCAAAGTATGCCGGAAAGCGATGCGGCGCAGGGAAAATCTGCTTTACAGCAGTCCGTGCACAGTGATGCCGCAGCACAGCAGAGCGGCAAGGGGGCGGAAGCGGGATTGCTGCCGAATGCTGAGGATGGCGCTTCGGAAGCAACACAGCAGCAGAAAGGATCTAGTCAGGGCGCTGCTGCCGAAGGCAAGGGTCAGGCGGGCGTGCCGCAGGAGCAAAACGGAGTGCAGCAGAAAGGTTCGGCTCAGGGCGGTGGTGCTGAGGGCAAGGGACAGCCAAGCGAGCAGATGATGCGCAATGTGCCGCAAGATGGCAGCTCATCTGAATTTGCAGGATCGCGTCAAGATGGGCAAAGTGCGAATTCGCAGATGACGAGAAGGGACGGAAGTCCACAGAATACAGCGCAGGAAAAGACCCTGCAGCAGGGGCAGAGTCTGAACAATGCGTCTGCAAGTATGCAGCAGGGCGAGGCGAAGTCTGCTACGCGACAGATGCCCGTGATGCAGAATACACCGCAGCTCATGCAGAGTCTGAAAGATACGGCGGCATTCATGCTGAAGAATATGCCGCTTACGGAGAAGGATGCCGCCTTGTTGCGCGATTTTGTCAACAACGGACAAAAGCTCTTGCCGGACAAGGAGGCGAAACAGCTGCAGCTTCTTCTGCGCCTCAGTCAGAATAATGTTCCCGCGGCCGTCAATCAGGCTGCTGCACAGAAAAATCTCGGTGATCTGCCGCGCCTCTGGGCTTTCATGCAGCTTTGTGACATGACGGCAGTGAAGGATATGAAGGAGCAGCAGCTCAAGCGCGCGGGTAAGGATGTTGCGGAGTTTGCCGCCTCGATGAAGCGATCCATGGAGGGAGGAAGCCTTTTCCAGACGGATGGCAAGGGCAATACGCACCGCTCGCTGAACTTCATGATGCCCTTATACATGGGCGAAGGAGAAAAACAGAGTTTCCCTGCTTATGCCAATGTCTACAATGAGGAGAAGTATTCGCCTGAGGACGGACGCATGCACAAAGAAACGTGGCTTAGACTATGTGTGCTTACAGACCACATCGGTGCAGTGGAGCTTACCTGTCAAGTGTACGACGCGAAGAGTCTCAACATGCGCGTACTTTTTTCGGAGCCGTCTGCCGTAGAGGATTTCAAGGCGTATATTCCCGAATTCAGAGAATCGTTTCGTACGATGACATTGGAACTTTCCGATCTCAAGGTCAGTGTAGCGGGTAGTAAAGAATGATAAATATGAACAGTGAAAATAAGGATTTGCCGTTGGATGAGCACGAGAATGTCGCTGATCAGAGAGCTGTGGCCTTGCGTTATGCGCCGGAAAAGCAGCATGCTCCGAAAGTCGTGGCGAAAGGGCGCGGCTTTGTTGCGGAAAACATCCTCGCAGCGGCACAGAAAAATGCAATTCCCGTCTATCAGAATAAATCGCTCGTCAATATGTTGATGGCGCTGGAACTCGATCGCGAGATCCCGCCGGAGCTTTACCGCGCAGTGGCGGAGGTGCTCGCTTATGTCTATCGCATAGACAAGCGCCATCAAAAGCCGGAGCTGCCGAGATGACGACGAAGAGTTTTGGCGATCGAGGCGAAGATCTGGCGGCGCAGTATCTGGAGAAACGCGGCTGCCGCATATTGGAGCGGCAGTTTCGCGCTAAGACAGGCGAGATCGACATCATCGCCGAGGATAGAGGCGCGCTGCTTTTTATCGAGGTCAAGACACGCCGTCCGACGCGTTTCGGTGCACCTGCGCAGGCGGTAGGATATACGAAGCAAAGGCGTATTTTTCGCACGGCACTTTTGTATATGCAGAAACGCGCCATAGGAGAGCGATTTTGCCGTTTTGATGTCCTTGAGGTTCTCGTTATGGGTGGATCCTATACGGTGAATCATTATGAAAACGCATTTGAGTTTGACGGTCTTTAGGGGAGTCGAGGCATCGGTCTTTACTGGCCCGAAGGACGTGCGACAGTACGGTGAAATATATGCAAAGCGCAGGCTCCCGCTTGCTGTAGGTGGCTGAGAATGTAGATGAATACACTTGCTATATTTTTGCGGAATGTATATAATGGCGGAAGGGAAATTGCCCTTGGAGGCGAATAGAAACCGTTCGAAACCGGTGCAGTCGTACCCGTTCGGACGGTTCTTTTTTTGTAGAAGCAATAGGAGGTACGGTATGAAGGGAACATTTTTCGGCATTGGCGTGGGACCGGGTGACCCGGAGCTTTTGACGGTCAAGGCAATTCGTGCGATGGAGAAGGCGGATGTGCTCATCGCGCCCAAGACGGAGAAGAAGGACGGCAGCGTTGCGCTTTCCATCGCGCGTCCTTACTTGAAGAAGGATATCGAGATCGTCTATCAGGTCTTTCCGATGGTTGCGAATTTCGCTGAGTCCACGAAAGCATGGGAGGAGAACAAGGCAGAGATTCTCGCAATCTTGGAGGCGGGAAAGAATGTGGCGTTCCTGACCTTGGGGGATCCGATGTTTTACAGCACTTACATCTATGTCTATCGTCTGCTTGAGCATGAGGCGGTGACGATCGAGACGATTCCGGGGATTCCGGCGTTCTGCGCCATCGGCAGCAAGCTCGGCTATCCGATCGTCGAGGGCAACGATATTCTTTCCATCATCCCGGCGACGGCTTCGCCCGAGAAGATTGCCAAGATCCTGCCTGTGACGGACAATGCCGTCCTGATGAAGGTATACAAGAACTTCCCCGAGATCGCTGATATGCTCAGCGAAAGCGGCTTGGCGAAGGATGCCGTGATGGTGAGCCGCTGCGGCCTGCCCGATGAGGAACGCATCGATGACATCGAGGCGCAGAAGGATAAGAAGGTCAATTACCTGTCGACGATTCTGACGCGGCGCAATGCTTGAAGGAGGTCTTGAACATGTGCGGAAATTTTTATAGGGCATGCGCTCTTTCCCTTTTGGTCGTGATGCTTGCACTTCTTGCCGGCTGCGGCGCGAAGGAAGCGGCGAAGACGGAGCAGGGCGCAAATTTTGCCGTAATCAAGGACGATATGGGGCGCGAGGTCGCAATTGGAAAGAAGCCCGAGCGCATCGTCGTGCTGTCGGCATCGTTCCTTGAGCCGCTTCATGCCGTGGGCGGCGATGTCGTTGGCCGGCCGGATTCCAAGACGAAGATGCCCGATTATGCCAAGGACAAGGCAAGCGTTGGCGAGGTCTATCAGATCGATGTGGAGAAGGTGCTCGCTTGTCAGCCCGATCTCGTCATCGTCAATAAGGGCATGAACGAAAAACTTCTGTCGACGCTTGAGGCAAATGGGATTCCGTCCATCGTCATCGACATGAAAAGCTACGAGGACGTGAAGCGCGAGGTCAAGATTTTTGCGCAGGTCACAGGAGAAAAGGAGAAGGGCGAGACGCTTGTCAAGGAGATGGACGAGAAGATTCAGGGCGTCCTTGCACGCGTGCCAAAGGAGAAGAAGCGTGTCGCCATCCTGCACAGCACGTCACAGGGCTTGAGCGTGCAGCTTGACGGCAGCATTGCAGGCTCCATCGTCAAGATGCTCGGCTGGGAGAACGTGGCGAGCGGTATGACGCCGCTGGAGAAGAATCCTGATGCTGCGCCATACAGCATGGAGACTCTCGTCGAGCAGAATCCAGACATTATTTTTGTCACGAGCATGGGCAAGATGGACGAGATCAAGAAGAATATGGAAAAGACGATCGCTGAAAGTCCCGCGTGGCAGAGCATTCCTGCAATCCAGCAGGGAAAACTCTATTACTTGCCGCAGGACCTCTTCCTTCTGAGTCCCGGACTGCACTATCCTGAAGCCTTCGAGATGATGGCGAAGCTCATCTATCCTGAGGTGTTCCCATGAGCGGTGCGGAGGCTGCAGAAACAAGATTCAGCGCTTTCAGGCGGCGAATATCCATCGTGGCGGTATTCGCCGCTTTGGCGTGCATCGGCTTCGTCTTGAGCATCATGAAGGGATCGGTCGAAATTCCCGCAGCGGAAATAGGACAGGCGCTCACAGAGGGCGCCGAGGGCATACACGCGCAGATCCTCATGAATATCCGTCTGCCGCGCACGATCGTGGCGGCGCTCGTCGGCGTCCATTTATCGCTTTCAGGCGCTATTTTGCAGGCTATCATGAAGAATCCCCTCGCCGACCCGCACATCATCGGCATCTCGTCGGGGGCGGGACTTGCGGGCATCTTCGTCATGCTCGTCTTCCCCGGGCACGAGGCTCTTGTGACGCCTGCCGCCTTCCTCGGCGCGATGGCGGCCGCTGTCGCCATCTATCTGCTCGCATGGAAGAATGGCATCCGCCCGATCCGCATCATCCTGGCGGGCGTCGCCGTCTCGGCTTTTCTCGGCGCGGGCATCTCCGCCCTGATGATCTTTTACAGCGACCGCGTGCACGGCGCCTTGATGTGGATGGTCGGCGGTCTGTCGGCGCGCAGCTGGCCGCAGGTCGACATGATCTTCCCGTATACGATTGTCGGTCTCGTGCTCGCCCTCGCCTTCTCGCGCAAGCTCAATATCTTGCTCCTGGGTGATGAGATCGCGCGGAGTCTCGGCCTTCGCGTCGAGGTCACGCGCCTTTTGCTCACGGCGATCGCGGCTCTTCTGGCAGCGAGCGCCGTCGCCGTCGTCGGACTCTTGGGCTTTGTCGGACTCATCGTGCCTCATGCGGCTCGGCTCCTGGTCGGCTCGGACTATCGCTTCCTTCTGCCCGCGTCCGCGCTCTTGGGCGCGGCTGTCGTGACTTTGAGCGATACGTTCGCACGCACGGCGTTTGCGCCTGTCGAACTGCCCGTCGGCATCCTCATGGCTGTTCTTGGTGCGCCGTTCTTCTTGTTTCTGTTGAGGAGGGAACTTTGATGTCTGTGACGGTTCGCCATCTTTCGGTGTCGCTCGCAGGAAAAACGATCCTGCACGATCTGAACGTCGAATTTCCCGTCGGCAAGCGCACGGCGATCATCGGCCCGAACGGCGCGGGAAAATCGACGCTTCTGCGCGTGCTTGCCGCCTTGAATCCCAAGTACGAGGGTGAGGTGCTGTTGGACGGCACAGACATCCATGCCATCCCTCGAAAATCGTTGGCGAAGCGCCTCGCCATCCTGCCGCAGGGACTTGCTGCTCCGCCTGATCTCACGGTGGAGGCGCTCGTCGACTATGGCCGCTATCCGTACCGCAGCTGGCGCACGATCGGCCGCTCGAAGGAAGATCGCGAGGCTGTCGCACAGGCGCTGGCCGAGACACGGATGGAAGCGATGCGCACCCGTCAGGTCATGTCGCTTTCGGGCGGCGAGCGTCAGCGCGCCTGGATCGCCATGGCGTTGGCTCGCCAGCCCGAATACCTGCTGCTCGATGAGCCGACGACATACCTCGACATTGCGCATCAGCTTGAAGTCATGGAAATCATCAAGCGGCTCAATCGAGAGCATGCGATGACCGTCATCATGGTGCTGCATGACATCAACCATGCTTTGCAGTATGCGGACGAGATCGCCGTCATCAAGGATCGGCAGATTTTCAGCACGGGAACGCCGCACGATGTGCTGAACGTCGCGATGCTTGCTGAGGTCTTCGGCGTGCGCGCCGACATTTTTACCAATAGTCAAGGAGCGCAGGTGCTGTCGCCTGTTTCGCTCGTGCGGTAAATGTCGTGTCAGGATTTTAATGACGATATGTCGTTTCCTATGGAATTTTCTCTATAAGATTCCTCACAGTTATGGTATAATACCTAGTGAGAACTGGAGGAGGGAATAGCTTGGAAATTCGACAATTGGAATATTTTTGCACGCTCGCCCATCTCGAAAACTTCACGCGCACGGCGGAGGCTCTCCACGTTTCCCAGCCGTCTGTCACGAAGGCGATCAAATCGTTGGAGTCCGAGATTGGCCTGATGCTCGTCGATCGTCGGCAGAAGCGTGTGTCTTTGACGATGGAGGGAAGGGCGTTTCTGCTTCATGCGGAGGAGATCATGCAGGCGGTCGAACGTGCGGAGCAGGATATGCTGCGCTTCCGCCCCGATGCGAAGAGGACGGTTCACTTCGGTCTGCCGCCGATGCTTGAGGCGTATCTTTTTCCGGACTTTTTTACGAAGTTTACGGCGGCGCATCCCGACATCAATCTCGATGTTTGCGAATACGTCGATTCCGTCGAGGTCAGGGCGAAGGTGGAGGAAGGGCTGCTCGACTTCGGCGTCGTTCTTGCGCCTACAGTTAAGACGCACCGCAATGAGATGGCTGTGCTCAAGGATAAGATGGAGCTGTGTCTGCCGCTCGATCACCCGCTGACGGCGCGCGAGCATGTGGCTGTCGCTGATCTCCGTCGTGAGAAGTTCATCATGCAGCAGCCGAATACGTATCAATACGATACGGTTTATCGCAGCTGCGTGGAAAACGGTTTTACGCCCGAGATTTTGCTTTGTACGTCGCAGCTCAAGACGATCAAGCAGCTCGTCGCGAACAGCCTCGGCATATCGATTTTGCCGGATTTTGTGACGCGCAGCGAGACGATCTTTGCACGTCGTCCCCTTGTACCGGAGATGGAAATCCAGGTCAATCTTTTCTGGAGTCCGCAGAAGCGCCTGAGCGAGACGGGACGCAAGGTCGTTTCCTTCATGGAGGAGTACACGACGACGGATGAGTTCAGGGAACGTTTTCGCCAGTGAGGCGATGTAAGAAATATGGGCTGGTGAAAAAGTTTTGCAGTTGAAACGCCTCGAAGCCTACGGCTTCAAATCGTTTGCCGATAAAATCGAGATCGAGTTCCATGCGGGCGTTACGGCGATTGTCGGGCCGAACGGCAGCGGCAAGAGCAACGTTACAGATGCGGTGCGCTGGGTGCTCGGCGAGCAGAATGTGCGCGCCCTGCGCGGTTCGAAGGCCGAGGACATCATCTTTACGGGCAGTGCGACGCGGCGTGCCATGGGCGTTGCAGAGGTCTCCCTCTTCTTTGAAAATGAAGGGGATATGCCCGTTGATTACCGCGAAGTCGTCGTGACGCGTCGTCTTTTCCGCTCGGGCGAGAGCGAGTTCTTCATCAATAAGTCGCGCTGTCGCCTGAAGGATATCAGCAACCTTTTCGCCGATACGGGACTCGGGCGCGATGGCATGAGCGTCATTGGTCAGAACCGCATCGATGAGATCCTGAACAGCAAGCCTGAGGAGCGTCGCCTTTATTTTGAAGAAACGGCGGGCATCACGAAGTACCGAAACCGCAAGCGCGAGTCGATGCGGAAGCTTGAAGACATGCAGGGGAATCTCGTGCGCGTCAGCGACATCATGCAGGAGATCGAAGGGCAGCTCGAACCTCTTGCCGAGAGCGCAGAGAAGACGCGCCGCCACGATGATCTGCAGACGGTTTACAGGCGCTGCGCCTTGACGGAACTTTTCCAGCGTGAGGGTCAGCTCAAGAAGGAGCGTGCAGACAGCGCGGGCAAGATCGAGGCGATGCGCGATGAGGCTCTGGCTGCCGAGACGCAGGTGCGCTTGCTGGATGTGAAGAAGGAAGAACTCGATCAGGCGATCCTCGTTCTGGAAGAAAAACTGCAGGAGCAGGCGGAGAAGAACAACGCGCTGAGGACGCAGATCGAGCAGGCAAACAGCGAAATCGCCATCTTGGAGGAGCGAGCACATCAGCATGACGCCTTGAAGGCGCGTCTTCTCCAACAGCGTGCGGATTTTGAGAGCACTGCCGGAGAAGCTGCTGCTGAGAAGCAGCGGCTCTTTGCTGTCGAAAAGGAGCTTCTTGAAAAACATGCGGCGATCGATGCCGCCATAGCGAAGGATCGCGGCTCGCTCAAGGCTCTGGGCGAGAAGCTGCGCGAGGTCAAGGAGAAGCATCGCACGCTCGCGGACAAGAAGGATGCAGCGCAGCGCGACATGCTCGCGCGGGAAAATGAGCTTCTGCTCATTGAGCATGAGTTGGAACGGTATTCGACGAGCGGCACGGAACGTGCCGATGAGCTGGAAAGAGCGACAGCGGCAGTTGACGCTCTGACGACTGAAGCGAAGGCAATCGGCGAAGAGCGACGCAGGCTCGAAGAAGAGCGCAGGACGCTCGAAGAAGAACGCACGAAGAAGACGCAAGAGAAGGAGCATTTGGACGAGAAGCTCCGCACGCTGCTTCATGCGGAGAATCGTACGAAAGAAGAGCTGCACGCAGATGAGAACAAGCTCAAGTTCCTGCGCAACATGCAGGCGTCGTACGAAGGCTTCGCGCGCGCGCCGAAGGCTGTACTGCAGGCGAAAGAACCTTGGCAGAAGGGCGTCGCGGGCGCTGTCGCCGAGCTTGTTTCCGTGCCGCATGAGTACATCCGAGCCGTCGATGTCGCCTTGGGCAGCAGTCTGCAGAACATCGTGACGGAGGATACGGATACGGCGAAGGCCGCCATCGCCTTTCTGAAACGCGCACGTTTGGGACGCGTGACGTTCCTACCGCTTTCGACGCTCGTTGTGCGCCGCTCGCAGGATGAGGCGGCGAAGAGGGAAGTGGGCGCCATAGGCTTTGCCAATGAGCTGGTCGGTGCGGATGCGAAGTACCGGAAAGTCGTGGACTTTCTGCTGGCCCGCACGCTCGTCGTCGATACGCTCGATCACGGCCTTGCCATCGAGAAGAAGATGGGGTGGCGGCTGCGCATCGTGACGCTTGACGGTGAATTGCTTAATCCCGGCGGCTCGCTTTCGGGCGGCGGCAGGCAAGGGCAGGAGACGAGCTTTCTCAATCGCGGCGGTGAGATCGAGCGCTTGGAAAAGAGCGTGCGGGACGCGGAAGAAACGCTTGCTACGCTTTTGAAAGCACGCACGTTTTTTGACAAGGCGGCGAGGGAAATGGCCGAGGCGCTGGAATTTGTTGCCCGCTCTTTGCAGCAAAAGGATGTGTATGCAGCGGAACTGCGCGTCAAGGATGAACGCATCGCCGAGGCGAGAAAAGAGAAGGAAAAGGCGAGAGAGACGCTCAAGAAGCTTGCAGAAGAGGCTGAAATGACCTTTTCCAAGGCGCAGGCGAAGAAGAATGACGCCGTGCAGCAGGCGAAGGCCGCGCGCCGCCTGTACGAGAAGATGGAGCGGGAGACAAAGGAGAGCGAGGAAGAGCTCGACGATCTTGAGCAGGATGCTGATGACCTCAGCAAGTATATTAACGAGCGGGAGCTAAAGCGCGCCGTCCTTGAGCAGGAGAAAATCCGTGCGCGTGAGCAGGCGCTCCTAAAAGAGAAGGAAGAGACGAGAGCGAAGGAGCAGGCGGAAAAAACGCGCGAGGAAGAAATTGCGCTGGATGAAGAACAGAGCAACGGCGGCACGAAGCGCGAGGAAATCGCCGCGCGGGTTGCCGCCTGGCAGGAAAAGCATGCCGAGGGAAAAGCCGCCTACGACAAGCAGTATCAGGAAAAGCTCGAACGTCATGCGGAAAACCAAGAGAATGACAAGGCGGCGAGGGCAGTAGGACAGCGACTCTCAGAGATGCAGGGCAAGCTGCATCAAATGGAAATTGCTGCCGCCGAGGTGCATGTGAAGATTGAGCAGGTGCAGGCGGAGCTTTTGGAGCAGTATGGGCATACATGGGAAACGGCAGCGGAAGAGGCGCTCGATCTGACGGGCACGGAGCTTAAGAAGAAGATGCAGGACATCTCCCGTGCGCTCGCGGAACTCGGCCCCGTCAATCCCAACGCCATACGCGAGCATGAAGAGCTTGTGGAGCGCCATGAGTTCATGGGCAAGCAGGCGGCGGATCTCGAAGCAGCGCGCGAAAATCTCATGGCGATGATTCATGAGATGGACGTGACGATGACGCGCCAGTTCAAGGCGGCGTTCGAAGAGATTCGCGGCTATTTTGCCGACATCTTCGTGCGCCTCTTCGGCGGCGGCAAGGCGGAGCTTTTTCTGACCGATGAGAAGGATGTGCTCCATGCCGGTGTGGAAATCGAGGTGCAGCTGCCGACGAAGAAGCGCCAGAATCTCTCCGTGCTCTCGGGTGGTGAGCGTGCCCTGACGGTCATCGCATTGCTCTTTTCCTTTTTGCGCTACCGTCCCGCGCCGTTTTCCGTGCTCGATGAGATCGATGCGCCACTCGATGAGGCGAATGTCGCTCGTTTCGGCAAGTTCCTTGGCGAATTTGCTGAAAATACGCAGTTCATCGTCGTCACGCACCGAAAAGGGACGATGGAAGCAGCTGATTTCATGTACGGCATCACCATCGAGGATGCGGGCGTGTCGCGCGTTCTTTCCGTGCGCCTCGACGAAGCGATTTGAGGGAGCACGTTGATAAATTGGAGGTATTATGGGATTTTTTGACCGATTGAAAAAGGGGCTTGCCAAGACCCGCGAGACCTTTACGAACAAGATTGAAAAACTCATCATCGGCTATGCGGATATCGATGACGATCTGCTCGATGAGTTGGAGGAAACTCTGATCATGTCCGATGTCGGCGTGAAGACGACGGAAAGACTCATGGCAGATGTGCGAAAGGGCATCAAGAAGAAAGACATCAATACGCCGGAAGATTTGAAGCCCTTCCTCGCTGAGAAGATTTCCGAAATCCTCTCAACAGGTTCGGACGAAACGCGGATCGCTTCCGCAGGGCCTACGGTGCTCCTCGTCATCGGCGTCAACGGCGTCGGCAAGACGACGACGATCGGCAAGCTCGCCGCCTACTATAAGGAGCAAGGCAAGTCCGTCATGCTCGCTGCCGCCGACACCTTCCGCGCTGCCGCCATCGATCAGCTGCAGATTTGGGGCGATCGCACGGGTGTTCCTGTCATTCGCCACGAGGAAGGCTCCGATCCTGCCGCCGTCGCCTTCGATGCGGTCAAGGCGGCGAGGGCGCGCAGCATCGACGTCTTGATCATTGATACGGCGGGGCGTCTGCATACGAAATCGAACCTGATGGAAGAGCTGAAGAAGATCAACCGCGTGATCCAGCGCGAGATTGCTGAGGCGCCGCATGAGACGCTGCTCGTCCTCGATGCGACGACGGGGCAGAATGCGATCAGTCAGGCAGATCTTTTCCAAAAAGCGGCGGCAATCACGGGCATCGTTCTGACGAAGCTCGACGGAACGGCGAAGGGCGGTGTCATCATCGGCCTGAAATCGGAGCTTTCCATGCCGGTGAAATGGATTGGCGTCGGCGAGGGAGTCGACGATCTGCGCCCGTTCATCGCCAAGGATTTCGCGCGCGCCCTCTTCGGGCTGAATGCGGAATGAATCGCTGCAGGATGCAGAAAGCAAACGTATTTTCGGCATGGAAAATGATTTGACATTGCAGGACAACTATAATAAAATTGTACTGCTATAGGTGAAACATATTTAGGAGGACATCGGACAAAAATGAGTGTAAATGAAAAGTTGAGGAATATCGCGATCATCGCCCACGTCGACCATGGAAAGACGACGCTGGTTGACGCCATGCTGCGGCAGAGCCATGTTTTCCGCTCGAACGAGCAGGTGGCAGAGCGCGTCATGGATTCCGGGGATTTGGAGCGCGAGCGCGGTATTACGATTCTTTCCAAGAATACCTCGATCCTCTACAATGACGTGAAGATCAACATCGTCGACACGCCGGGTCATGCGGATTTCGGCGGCGAGGTGCAGCGTGTGCTCAACATGGTGGATGGCGTGCTGCTGCTTGTTGACGCCTTCGAGGGTCCGATGCCTCAGACGAAGTATGTCTTAAGGAAGGCGCTTGAGCAGAAACTTAAGCCCATCGTCGTCATCAACAAGATCGATCGCCCTGATCAGCGTGTCGATGATGTTTATGATGAAGTTCTTGAGCTTTTCATGGAGCTTGATGCGGACGATGAGCAGCTGGACTTCCCTTGCATCTACGCAACGGCGCGCGAAGGTATTGCGAAGTACAACATGGAAGACGAGAGTGACAACCTCGTCCCCTTGCTGGAAACCATCATCAAGGACATTCCTGCCCCTTCGGGTGATGCAGATGGTGCGCTGCAGATGATGGTTACGACGCTCGAAGCCGATGAGTATGTCGGCAAGGTTGCCGTCGGCCGAATCATCCGCGGCGGTGTGAAAACGAACCAGAGTGTTGCTCTCCTGAGCGGCGACCATGAGTCGAAGGCGCGCGTCGGCAAGATCTTTGTCTATCAGGGGTTGAAGCGTGTCGAGGTGCCTGAGGCACAGATGGGCGATATCGTTGCCCTGACGGGTCTTGGCGATGTCAGTATCGGCTATACGGTGGCGGATGCGGAAAATCCCGAAGCTCTGCCGACGATCAATATCGACGAGCCGACGCTTTCCATGACCTTCGGCGTCAATACGAGCCCCTTTGCCGGCAGGGAAGGGCAGTTTGTGACCTCGCGCCATCTGCGCGACCGTCTCTTCAAGGAAGTGGAGACGAATGTCAGCCTGCGCGTTGAGGAGACAGATTCCGCCGATGTCTTCAAGGTGTCGGGACGCGGCGAACTGCATCTTTCCATCCTCATTGAAACGATGCGCCGCGAGGGCTATGAACTTCAAGTCGGCAAGCCCGAGGTTGTCTACAAGACGATCAACGGGCAGAAGTGCGAGCCGATGGAAAACTTGACGATCGAAGTTCCCCAGGAGTATATGGGTGCGGTCATGGAGTCTCTGGGCACGCGCAAGGCGGAGCTTTCCAATATGACGGAGGTTTCGGGCTACATGCGCATGGAGTTCGTCATTCCTGCACGCGGACTCATCGGTTTCCGCTCGGAACTTTTGACGAATACGAAGGGCAACGGCATCATGAACCATGTGTTCTGCGGCTACGTCCCTTTCAAGGGAGACATTCCCGGGCGCACGCGCGGCTCGCTCGTGGCGTTCGAGCAGGGTGAGACGACGGGCTACGGCATCTACACGCTGCAGGATCGCGGCACGATGTTCATTTCGCCGGGTCAGCAGGTCTACGAAGGCATGATCGTCGGCGAAAATTCGCGCGAACTCGACATCGACATCAATCCGTGCAAGAAGAAGAATGTTTCCAACATGCGCACGTCTTCTTCCGATGAGGCAATCCGTCTCGTGCCGCCGCGCATCTTGAGTCTTGAGCAGGCGCTTGAGTACATCAACGAGGACGAACTTGTCGAGGTCACGCCGGAAAATATCCGCTTGCGCAAGGCGATACTCGATCGTACAGCTCGCGGACGTGCGAATAAAAATGCACGAAAGTAACAGTGATGGCAGGACTTTTCGATGGGAGTATCTATCTTATGCGCCCATCGGGAAAACTTTTTCCAGAGACTTAACTTTTTTAGAGGATTTCCGAAAGAAAGAGCGAACATAATAAGCATGATTCATTAAGAGGTTTCCAATCGTTTGTTCGGTTTATTTTGTCGCTATCATGGAATTATTACGCTGGAGGCGGAGTGCGGTGGATTTTTTGAAAAGGGTGACGGACTTCCTCATGCCCGTGGAGGAAGAAGAAGTCGTCAAAACAGAGTCTGCAAGGAAAGAGGAGCAAGAAGAGGAACGTATGACGAGCGCTGACTCTTATGAGGAACGCAAGGTTTCCAACGGTGCATCGATTTCCTATGCGTCGGCAGAGCCGCCGATGTATCCATCCGCATCGGAGCTGCGCCGCCCGCGTCATACGACGGCGGTGCATGCGCCGCGCACGCGCGTGACGGTTCAGCAGGAGCGTCCGAAGCTGACGGTTCATACGACGCAGATTCCTTCGCTCAACGTGAAGATCTATGTGCCGCGCAGTTTCGATCAGGTTCAGGAAATCGCCGATGATTTGAAGGCCGGCAGGGCGGTGCTCGTGAATTATGAGCGCGTCGAGCTTGAGGAGCAGCGTCGTCTCTGCGATTTCATCAATGGTGTGTGCTACATTATGAACGGTGAAGTCAAGCGCGTTTCCACCGCCATGGTGCTCTATGCGCCGGATGGCGTGAACGTCTACGAGGCCGAGCCGATTCCCTTGCAAGATTGAATATGAGATGTCAGGAGGCTTTCCTTGCGGATGCAGGGGATGGATGCTTCCTTGGGCAGGGCAGTCAGGCTTGATTGCCCTGCCTTTTCTATGGAAAGAAGGAGCGATTTATGAAAAAGAGCGATATTTTAGAAAGCGTCATGAAAGAGTTTCGTGCCCTCGCCGCGATTCCTCGCCCCTCGGGACACGAGAAGGCGGTCAGCGACTATCTCCTCGCACATTTGCGCGAAATGGGGCTTGAGGCCGTGCAGGATGAGAGGAACAACATCATCGCTGATCTTGCCGCTGCGCCAGGCAGAGAGCATGCCCCGCGCGTCATTCTCCAAGGACACATGGATATGGTCTGTGTCGCTGCGCCAGGTGTCGCTTATGATCCGCTGCACGACGCCATCCGACTTGTGGAAGGGGGCGATGTCCTGCATGCGGAAGGGACGAGCCTCGGGGCGGATGACGGCATCGGCGTCGCCATCATCCTGCACATCTTGCGCCATGTGAAGGAGAATGGACCCGTGCGCGCAATCTTCACCGTTGACGAAGAACGCGGCATGACGGGGGCCATCCACTTGGAGGAGAAGTATCTGAAGGATGCACAATATCTGATCAACTGCGATTCGGAGAATCTCGATGAGCTTTGTGTCGGCAGTGCGGGCGGGGTCGATCTGACCTTTTCGCGCACGATGAAGTTTGTTGCTGCTGCGAAGGGAAAAGCGTGGCAGATTGCCGTCGAAGGACTAAAAGGCGGGCACTCGGGCGAGGAAATAGGCGAAGGACGCGCCAATGCACTGCGCCTATTATCCTTGGCGCTGGCAGGACTGCAGGAGGCAGGCGTGGATTTCTCACTTGCGACGCTTACGGGCGGCAAGGCGAAGAATGCGATCGCGTCGGAGGCGGAGGCAGTCGTCGTGACGGAGGCGACGGAGGAAGCCCTGCGCGAAGTCTTGCGGCAGGAAGAAGAGAAATTTCGCCGGACGTACAGCGTGACAGAGCCGTCGCTTAAGTTGTCACTTGCAGAAGCGCCGCATACAGAGAAGATTTTCGCGCCAGAGGATGCAGCAAACCTGCTGCGCATCCTGCGCCTTTTCCATACGGGCATCTACCAGATGTCCGCCGTCACACCGGGCATGGTGGAAACTTCTGCGAATCTCGGCGTCGTGCGTATGGAGGGTGCGGACATCGACATCGACTTTTATCCGCGTTCCAGTGTGGAGGGAAAGCTCTTTGAATTTTGCCGCATGGCGAAGGATTTGGCAGAACTTACGGGCTTTGCGCTTCATATCGGCACGATTGCGCCGAGTTGGGACGAAGACAGGGACAATCCGCTCGCGAAACTCATCGCGGAGGTTTTTGAGCAGCGCATGGGCAAGCCGATGAAAGTCGAGACAATTCATGCGGGGCTGGAGTGCGGTTGGTTCTATCGTAAGAATCCGCAGATGAAGTTCGTTTCCGTCGGCGTGACGACGCACGACATTCACAGCCCTAAGGAAAGCCTTGAACTGCCAACCGTAGCGCCGTTGGTAGAAATTCTTTCCCAGACATTGAAAAAACTCGCTGAGCAATAACGCTCGGCGAGTTTCCTCGAATGCTTATTTTTTCTTTGAAGCGGCAATGCCTAAGGAAGCGCTGATAAAATGAGGTCGCCCAGATTTGCACAGATGCGCTGATCTATCGAGGAGACAAACCGCAGGCGTAGCGGTGCTACGTCGAGGATTTGTCGACGACGAGAGGACAGTGCAGATGTGCGAAGATGGGTGGCTGAATTTATCAGCGCTTCCCTAAGGTGAGCATGTTCAGCATGGGGAATCGTTCTCCGATGGAGCGGGTGATTGCAGCCGCCGCGATGGAAAGGACGACAGTTGCGAGATAAAAGGCGATTGCCTTGGGTGCTGTCATGATGATGCCGCGCCCTTCGAGCGCAAGCATCATGTAGCCGATGAAGAAAGGGTGGACAAGGTAGGCGAAGTACGAGTGCCTGCCTAGGAGAGAAAAGAGGGAGTTGAGTATCTGCGGATATCGCTGCTCGGTGAAAATCGTGAAGAAGAAGAGGGACGCAGCCAGGGTGTAGACGATACCGAGCGGACAAAGCTGATGCGCCGTGTTGATGGCGTCCATCTGCGTGTAATTGCGGAAGGAGAGCAGAAAGTAATAATAGCTGAGCAGTCCGATGAGGGACACCGCGAAGAAGAGACAGATGCTCTTTCGCTCGTTGTGCATGAATGCCTTGAACGCGTCGAAATGCACGGCGAGGTAGCCGCCGATGATGAAGATGAAGACGTAGTGGAGCACCCAATAATTGAGGCGATAGAGCAGGAAACTCTTGAGCACGGGATTTTCCATGCCGTAAACCATGGTATTGAAGGGGACATTGAAACTCGAAAAGTAGTTGAAGGCGACCTGAAGTGCAAAGAGGAGCAGAAGCCCTTTGCCGTTGATATGCTTTACTATGGAAATCCAAAGCGGCATGAGGAGGTAGAACCAAATGAGGATTACGAGGAAGTAAAGCTGGTACTTGGCATTGCCGAAGAAAATGATGGACGCGAGCGAGAGCGGCGCTGGAAAGCCGATGCCATAAAGCCAGCCGTCATGCAGGAGGTAGAAGAGAGACCAGACGAGATACGGCAGGACGACGGCACGCGAGCGCTTTTGCAGGAAGCGGCGATAGCTGAAGGGCTTGTCCAAATCCATATTGTAAAAGATGCCGAAAGCGGAAATGAAGAAGAAGATGGGCACGCTGAAGCGTGTGGCAATCTCGAAGAGCGCCGTCAGATGTGCGTTGGATGCGGGATTCATCAAGTATTGTGAGCCGACATGGATGCCGATGACGCCGAGCATGGAAATGCCGCGGATATATTCGATGGCGGCGAGATGTTGTTTTGCCATAGAGAAAGAAACCTCCTGCAGGGATTTTTGTGTGATGTGCTTTTTAGGGGGCGCTGATATAGGGAGCGCTGATATAATGAAGTCTCCCAGATCTGCTGTCCCCAAAGGTTACTATATATTTTTTCTTCCGTCTTGTAAAGGAAACAATGCTTGCGGTTGATTTTTCGCGGCAAACTCATTAGAATATGTAAGAGGCGGATTCTTGCGTATGGGAAAGGTGCATTGGACGACGTGAAAAAGGAGCAGCCCATCGGTGTTTTTGATTCAGGACTCGGCGGCATCAGCGTGCTGCGCGAGCTGGTTTCCCTTTTGCCGAAGGAGGATTTCATTTATTTTGGCGATGCTGCCCATGCGCCTTATGGCGAGCGAACGGAGCGAGAGATTCGCGCCTTGACGACGGCGCAGATCGACCGCATGGCGGCAGAGGGGGTCAAAGCCGTCGTGCTTGCCTGCAATACGGCGACGAGTGCCGCCTGCGCCCCTTTGCGCCGAAGATACAGACAGATACCGATCATCGGCATGGAGCCGGCATTGAAGCCTGCAATCTTGAGCGGTGAAAAGCCGCGCGTCGTCGTCATGGCGACGCATGCGACGCTCAGGCAGAAGAAGTTTGCACGTCTCATGGAGCGATTCAAAGATGCAGGAGAGATCGTCAAGCTGCCGTGTCCTGAGATCGTGGAATTCGTCGAGCGCGGTGAGATTCGTTCGGCAGCGCTGCACGAGTATCTGGAAGAGCGGTTTTTGAGCGTATCACAGAAGCCTATCGACTGCGTCGTCCTTGGCTGCACGCATTTTCCCTTTGTGCGCGATGCGATTCAAGATGTCGTGGGTCAGGCCGTGCAGATTTTTGACGGTGCGGCGGGTACGGCTCGCGAACTCAAGCGTCGCCTGTTGGAAGCCGATGCTCTGCGGGAAAGCGGGCAGAAAGGCGCGATTGAGTGGCTGAGCAGCAGCAGCGATCCGAACTATATCGAGCGTGCAAAGATGCTCTATGAGTTATGAGGGTCAGCTGATTCTTAGGATGTTGTGGAAATTTTTATAGGGGGAATTCACCATGGTGGAAACGAAGATTGAAGTAGGTATGAAGCGCGAAGCTGCAGCAAAAGTGACGGAGGAGAACACCGCCATCGAGATGAAGAGCGGATCTTTGCCCGTATTCGCCACACCTGCGATGACGGCTCTGATGGAGCAGGCGGCGGCGGAACTCGTCGACGAACTTGTACCGTCCGATTGGACTTCGGTGGGCATTTCGCTCAATATCCGTCATAAGGCGGCGACGGCTCTGGGACGCAGTGTGCACGCCGAAGCGGAGGTCAAGAACTTTGATGGACGTCAGGTTACATTTGCCGTCAAGGCCTTTGACGAGGCGGGGGAGATCGGTGAGGGGCTTCATGAACGCGTTCTCGTGAACCGCGAGAAGTTCATGAGCAAAGTGTCGGCGAAATGATGGGAGCGCCTATCGGCGAGAAAACGAATCGGCAGCTTTTCCGCGAAGGCATGCGCGACGGCACTCCGATTGCGCTCGGATACCTCGTCGTGAGCTTTACGCTCGGCATAACGGCGCATAATGCAGGTCTTGATGCTGTTGACGGCTTTGTTGTTAGCTTATTTAATCTGGCTTCGGCTGGAGAGTATGCGGCATTCACCGTCATCGCTGCAGACGCTCCGTATTGGGAGATGGCGGCGATCACGCTCGTGGCGAATGCGCGCTACATGCTTATGAGCTGCGTACTCAGCCAGAAGTTTTCACCTGCGACGCCTTTTTATCACCGCTTAGGAGTAGGCTTCGGCATTACGGATGAGATCTTCGGCATATCGATTTCGCGTCAAGGTTTCCTGCGGCCCGCTTACAATTACGGTGCGATGTCGCTCGCCGTACCCGTTTGGGCTTTGGGGACGTCACTCGGCATTGTGGCGGGCGACATCTTGCCGCCGTCCTTGCTCAGCGCATTGAGCGTGGCGCTCTACGGCATGTTCATCGCCATCATCATTCCACCAGGGAAAGAGAACAAGATTGTTTTGGCGCTTGTATTCATCAGTTTCGTCATGAGCTTCTTGGCGGCGAGCCTGCCTTTTGTTTCGGAGCTTTCCGCATCGTCGCGGACGATCGTTCTTACGGTGCTTCTTTCAAGTGCAGCGGCATGTCTCTTTCCTTTGCGGGAGACGGAGGAAGGGGAAATGATGGATGAAGCATGACGTTTTCCTTTACATCCTCGTCATGACTGCCGTGACACTCGCCATCCGCCTCGTGCCGCTGACGCTTCTGCGCCGCCCGATCAAGAGCCGTTTCCTGCGCTCTTTTCTCTATTATGTGCCTTATGTGACCTTGGCCGTCATGACCTTTCCTGCCATTGTCGACGCTACACAGATGCCGGCAGCAGGCGTGGCGGCTCTTTTGGCCGGCATTTCGCTCGCTTGGGTGGGCGCGAGCCTTTTTCAAGTTTCCGCTGCCTGCTGTGTTGTCGTTTTCCTGTTTGAACTTGTTCTCCTTAAATAAAAAAGAGCCGCACAATGCTTCTTGTATTTGGCATTGTGCGGCTCTTTTATTGTTGACTTATTTCTGCAGCCCGTTGACAAAGTTCTGCAGTTCTGTGATGATGTCACGCACGCGCGAGAGGTTGGCTGTGATTTCCTGCGTGGAAGCAGCCTGTTCTTCGCTGATCGCGCCCGTTGATTCGATGGATTTGGAGATTTCTGCGACGGATTTATTCATCTCGGAAAGGGTTTCTTGAATTTTCTCTGTGGCTGTACGGGACTGCTCAGCAAGTTTTCTGACCTCTTCAGCGACGACGGCGAAGCCTCTGCCTTGCTCGCCGGCGCGCGCGGCCTCGATGGCGGCATTGAGGCCCAAGAGATTCGTTTGCTGGGCGATTTCGTTGATGAAGTCGATGACCTTGATGGTCTCTGCGTTTCGCTCCTGCAGCGTGCCTGCCTGCGAAACGGATTCCTGCCCCGTGCGGGCAAGCTCGCTTGCGCTGTTGGCGACTTGTTCGATGGACTGATATACGGTTTCCGTTGCATTGGCGATGCGGTCGATGTTTTCGGCAATCTTGTTCAACGTATCACTGATTTCGTAGCTGGAAGAAATGACGATGGGAACATCGCCGTTCGGCCCAGTAACGGGCGCTGCCGTGACATGAATCGGTACGCCGTATACGCTGGAATCAAGCGCCGAAGATGTCGTGCGGCGCTCGTTGAACGCCTGCTGTACGACGGCGATGTTGCGCACCGAGTCTCCAGGAGCGCTCTTGATCTGCAAGTGTTTTGCAGGTGCGACGTCGAGGATGGCTTCGGGCGACGATATGACGAGCCGCGTATCGTCCGGCAGGATGGGATTCAGATAGGGCAGTACGAGTTTGAAGGCGTCGATAAGCTGTTCGTTCGTCTGGATATTTTCCGGCAGTGCCATAGGGATGTTCCTCCTCCATATCAGTCGTTTCTTGCATGAAACGGGGATTCTTTCATTAAAAGCGGCGCACAATGTCCACGAGGCGGATGTCTGTGCGTGTAGTTTATTTCAGTTCGTTGACGAAGCGCTTGAGATCTTCGATGATGTCGCGCGCTCCTGCAAGGCTCGCCGTGATTTCTTCGGTTGAGGCGGCCTGCTCCTCGCTGATGGCGCCGGTCGATTCGATGGATTTGGAGATTTCCATGACAGCCTTGTTCATTTCGGAAAGAGTCGCCTGAATCTTCTCCGTGGCCGTGCGCGACTGCTCTGCCATCTTTCGTACCTCTTCAGCAACGACGGCGAAGCCTTTTCCCTGCTCGCCTGCACGCGCCGCTTCGATGGCGGCATTGAGGCCGAGGAGGTTCGTCTGCTGGGCGATGCCGTTGATAAAGTCGATGACCTTGATCGTTTCCGCATTGCGTTCCTGCAGGATGGCGGCTTGGGAAACGGATTCCTGTCCGGATTTTGCAAGTTCGTTGGCACTTTCTGCGACCTGCTGAACGGAAGCGTGAATCGTCTGTACGGCGGACGATATGCGCTCGATGTTCTCAAGCACGGTTTCCGTGGCGCTCGGACGGAAGCCGGCAGCGACGACGCCGATCGCCTCGCCGTTTATGCCGAAGATCGGCGCTCCGGCAGTGCGAAGCGCGACGCCGGCAACGGAGGCGGGCATTTCGACGATCGATGGACGCTTGGTACGCATTGCTTCTTGAATTGCCAGATGTTCGAGCATGGAGTCGCCTACGTTCAGCGGGATGGAAAAACTCTTGGCGGGTACAAAGGCAATGCACGTTGTGCCGTCCGAGAGAACGGAGGCGATATCGGCTTCCACCACTTCGTTCAGATAGGGGAGCACGGCCTTGAAGGCGTTGATGATGTCTTCATTTGTCTTGATGGTTTCTGGCAGAGCCATGAAATATTCCTCCTCAAAGTTGGGGTATGGCTTCGTACTCTGTTTTGCCCCTTGTAGTTGTACTTAGGTCAAAGGACGGATAAGCCTTCTCCTGAAAATGCTTTTCTGCTATTCTTTCTAGATAAAAAGAGAAATCCCTGCAAAAATATTAGGTAAATTATAAGGGAAATAAAGAAAAAGCATATCTTTTTCAAAAGTTAATAGAAAAGTCCTAACCTATAATCTTTTTGCAAGATGCGGGAAAAGTCCCAAACTGCGCTGCAGGATACCGTGCAGGTGAGCGATGAGCGTGCCGTAGTTCGTCATGGGCACGCCCTGATCTTTAGCGCATTTCATGCGGTAGAGCATCTCGCGCTGATTGAGCATACAGCCGCCGCAATGGATGATGAGCTGATACTTCTGCAGATCCTCGGGGAAGGTCTGGCCGCTTGAGGTTTCAAAAAGCAGCTTCTTCTTTGTGTGCTCGGTGAGCCAATGCGGAATCTTGACCGTGCCGATGTCGTTGCATTGACGGTGATGCGTGCAGCCTTCGGAAATGAGTACGGTATCGCCGTCCGCGAGGCGAGGGAGAGCGGCGATGCCGTTTACGGCCTCAGAAAGAAAGCCTTTGTAACGCGCCATAAGGATGGAGAAGGAGGTCAGAGGGATGGACTCGGGTATGAAAGAAGCCGCTTTTTTGAAGATCTGGCTGTCGCAGATAACGAGATCGGGCGCGTTCTTTAGGCTGTCAAGTGCAGCGGAAATCTCCGTCTCCTGACAGACGAGAGGAAGGGATCTTGCTTCCAAGATATCCCGAATCGCTTGCTGCTGCGGCAGGATGAGCCGGCCTTTCGGCGCCGCCTTGTCCATGGGCGTGATGAGCAAGACGAGAGCGTGCGGAGAAAGCAGGTCGCGCACGAAAGCGCGGGGTTTTTCTTGCGGCATAATCTGGCTCAAGCGTTCTTTCAGCTCGTT
Organism: Selenomonas sputigena ATCC 35185; assembly: GCF_000208405.1. Classification (NCBI taxonomy): domain Bacteria; kingdom Bacillati; phylum Bacillota; class Negativicutes; order Selenomonadales; family Selenomonadaceae; genus Selenomonas; species Selenomonas sputigena. Next base: position 1,018,637 of record NC_015437.1, read on the forward strand.
TATGCCGAGTTTTTTCAGGGCGCTGACATGGAAGATTCTTTCATTGCCGGCAGAGGAAGGAGGCTTTTCGTCCTCGCATTTGTTGCAGACGATGAGATGGGGGATGTCCTTCTCGCGAAAAATCTGCATCAGCTCTTCGTCGACCGCTGTCATGCCTTCAGCGGCGTCGAGGACGAGGACGGCGATATCCGTCTTGTTCAGGATGCGGCGCGTCCTCTTGACTCTGAGTTCGCCCAGGTCGCCCGTGTCGTCAAAGCCCGGCGTGTCAATGAGGAGGACGGGGCCGAGTGGAAGAAGTTCCATCGCTTTCGCCACAGGGTCGGTCGTCGTACCCTTTTCGGGAGAGACGACGGCGACTTCCTGTCCCGTGATGGCATTGATGAGGCTGGATTTCCCGGCATTGCGGCGGCCGAAAAAGCCGATGTGCAGGCGTTCGCCCGAGGGTGTGTCGTTAAGTCCCATGAAAAGTTCCTTTCTATTCGTGACTGCTCTATTTGTCCTTCAGGCACTGCATGGCGAAGAGCGCCTGTCCGACGGCGATGCCGCCGTCATTCGGTGGGATGATGCTGTGATGCAGGACATGAAACCCGTCTTTTTTCAATGCGTTTTGTGTCAGGCGCAGCAACAGGGTGTTTTGAAATACGCCGCCTGTCAGTGCCGCTGTGCTGCAGCCTGTCATTTCACGCGCGTTTTTGCAAGCGTCGCGGATGGCGGCGGCAAGTCCGCGATGAAAAGCGAGTGCTAGGAGGTCGCTTGACACATTTTGCAGGCGATATTGCAGCAGATGGCAGAATAAATCGTTTGAGGTCAGCAGGAAGCGACCGTCCGTAATCGTAATGGCGCTTTCTGCCGGCGTCGCTTGGAGCGTGCCGTCCGCTTTCCAGCGTGCGAGCAGCGCGTCCGCTTGTGCAGAATTTCCAGCCTTTTCGGCGGCTTCAGCCGCGAATTGCAGGTATACGGCGGCTTCTCCCTCATAGGTGGAGATGCGGCGGATGCCGAGCAAGGCGCTGACGGCATCGAAGAGCCGCCCCGCACTCGTCGAAATCGTCGTATGCAAGCCATTCTCCAGTTGGAAGATGACGGAAGCAGCTTCTTTTTCTGTCGCAAGGCCGAGTTTTTTGCTGTGGAGGAGGGCATCCTCCCTGCCGCAGTAAAGATGGAGCAAGGAAACGGCAAGACGCCAGCCTTCTCGCGCGGCGAGGTCGCCGCCTGCATGGAAGAAGGGCGCAAGGGAGGCGAGCCTTTGAAAATCACGCGTTGTAGCGAGCATGATTTCGCCGCCCCAGATCGTTCCGTCCGTACCGTAGCCTGTGCCGTCGAAACTCACGCCGATGACGGGGGAGAGGTGATCGTTCTCCGCCATGACGGAGAGCACATGCGCGTGGTGGTGCTGCACCTTGAAGATGGGAAGTCCCAAGGTTTCGGCGAAGCGGCTCGTTTCGTAGCGCGGATGAAGGTCGGCGGCAACGGCGGCGGGAGTGATGGCAAGCAGACGCTCCATGCGCGGCAGAGTTTGGCGCAGAGCTCGGAGGGTGCGCAGATCGCTCATATCGCCGAGATAGGGTGAGGGGTAGAAGAGTGAATTTTTGGCAAGGCAGAAAGTGTTCTTGAGTTCGCCGCCAATGCCGAGAACCGAGTCTTGGAAATCGGCAGAGAGCATCAAGGGAAGCGGCGCGTAGCCGCGGCTGCGTCGAATCATATAAGGCGCACCGTCGTAGAAATCCATAACGCTGTCATCGGCGCGCAGACGGATCTCGCGGTCGTGCGAGAGGATGAGGTCGGCGATGGAAGAAAGCGCGTCGAGTGCGTCCTCGTCCATACGGCAGATCGGCGCTCCCGAAGGGTTGCCGCTCGTCATGACGAGACAATCTGTGAAATCAGCGAGTTCGTCGGGCAAGGAAAAGAGCAGAAGGTGCAGCGGCGTGTAGGGCAGCATGACGCCGAGCGAGGGCATTGCGGGTGCGACGCTCGCAGCGATTTTCCCGCTGCCGCTTTTTTCCAGCAGGATGATGGGCTTTTGGTGATTGTCGAGGTGCGCTTCCTGTGCGTCGCTGAGGCGGCACTCGCGCCGCACGGCGTCGAGGCCGCGCAGCATGACGGCGAAGGGCTTCTGCGGGCGGCTTTTGTGCTCACGCAGCCGCTGCACGGCCGCCTCATTTCTTGCGTCACAAGCGAGGTGAAAGCCGCCGATGCCCTTGACGGCGACAATGCCGCCCGCCTGCAGCACATGCCTTGCGCGTGTGATTGCAGCATGGTCGCGCTCTTCACCGCCAAGGAGATAGACGTGCGGTCCGCAGTCGTTGCAGCATACGGGCTGCGCGTCGTAGCGGCGCGTCTCGGCATGGGTGTATTCGTAACGGCACGCCGGGCACATGGGGAACGCTCCCATGCTCGTACGCTCGCGGTCGTAGGGCATGGCGTCGAGAATCGTGAGCCTGGGACCGCAAGATGTGCAGTTGATGAACGGATGGAGGTAGCGGCGGTCGCTTTTATCGAAAAGCTCGGATTGACACTTGGGACAGATGGCGATGTCGGGTGAAACAAATACGTCGCCGCTCTCGTGGGCGCTTTCGATGATCTGGAAATCGTGAAAAAATGGGGCTTTTTCCGTAGAGTCTTGCAGGATTTTCAGTATGACTGCGCGTTCGGGAGGCTCTTTTTCCAGTTTCTTGCGAAAATCTTGCAGAGCGTCCTTCGTGCCTTGGGCGCGAACTTCTACATAGGAGCCCTTGTTGCAGACGTCTCCCGTGATGCCGAGCGCCTTTGCCGTGCGGCTGACGAAGGGGCGAAATCCGACGCCCTGCACGATGCCGAAGATTTTGAATCGACTGGTTTGCAAAACTTTTTTTGCCATGCGGATACTGCCTTTCCTTGAGAGGTGTCTTTCAGCGATTATACCACGCCGGCGGAAAAAGTTCCTGCTTTTGGCAGAATTTTGCTGGACAGAAAGAGAAGGAGGTGCTATGATAGTCGCATGGATAAGTATGTTGGCAGCGTTGCCGTATAGCTTTGTTTTCCGCGCATGTACGGGAAAGCTTTGCTGTGCGGTTTTTTTGTGCCGCTGTCGTTGCAGCGAATGAAATGTCTGCCCACGAAAGGAAAAGGATGGTTGAAATGGAAGACTTGTTGTATGTGATTCCAGCAAATTCCTCGAAGAAAGAAATTGTTCGTCTCTTGGAGGCGCATCCGGAGATAAAGTTTGTTTCTCTCGTCGGCATCGATCTCGCAGGCAATGATACCGATGAAAAGATACCGATGCGCATCTTCCTCAAGGATATGGATGATTTCTACAATGGTACGGCAGTACAGACGGACGGTTCTTCGGTCGTGCTGACGGGCATTGCCATCTTGAACAACGCGAAGGTCGACATGCCGATCGATCCGGAAGCGAACTGGTTCATCGATTACAATCTTGAGCATTTCGATGAGGAAACGGGCAAGCCCATCGGCACGCTGCGCATCCCGTCCTTCCTCATCCATGACGGCAAGCGCGTCGATTCGCGTGCCATCTTGAAGGATACGCTGGTCTACTTGAAAAAGGAACTCTTGCAGATGTTCAAGGAGCATCCGCACGTTTCGGGTCTTGAGCACATCGACGGTTCGAAGATTGTCGATTTCCAGTTCACTTCGGCGACCGAGCTGGAGTTCTGGGTCAAGACGCCTCTTGAAGAGACGAATGTGGAGGAACTTTCGGCTTCTCAGGTCATGCAGGAGCAGTATTGGCAGCGTACGCACGGCGCTGTACGCACGGCGTTGGAGCAGGCGGTCATGCTGCTCGATCGCTACGGACTGCAGGTTGAGATGGGGCACAAGGAGGTCGGCGGTCTCAAGGCGCAGATTGACGAGTCGGGCAAGATGACGCATGTGTGCGAGCAGATCGAGATCGACTGGCGCTTTTCTGACGCCCTGCAGGCGGCGGACAATGAACTGATCGTGCGCACGATGGTGCGCGAGGTCTTCCGTGAGAACGGCCTTGAGGTGAACTTCAAGGCGAAGCCGATGATCGGCCTTGCGGGCAACGGCGAGCATACGCATTTCTGCATCGCCGCCGTCATGGAAGACGGCAAGGTGCACAATCTCTTCACGCCACAGGATATGACGAAGGACTACCTGAGTGCCGTCGGTTATGGCGCGATCATGGGGCTCTTGAAGAATTATGAGGTCATCAATCCCTTCGTGTCGGCGACGAACGATTCGCTCAACCGCTTGAAGCCCGGCTTTGAAGCGCCCGTCTGCATCGTCACGTCGCTCGGCTATACGCCGGAAATTCCGTCGCGCAACCGCACCATACTTGCAGGATTGATCCGCGATTTGGCGAATCCCTATGCGACGCGCTTCGAACTGCGCGCCTGCAATCCGTATTCCAATATATACCTTGTTTTGGCTGCGGTCTATTCTGCAGTGCTTGACGGTGTGAAGACCTCGATTCACCATACGACGGAGGAACTTCTGGCAGAACTTTCCAAGGAAGCGGGGCAGGAAGGCTTCTATCTTGAAAAGGATCGCGCTTATCGCAGCGAGGTCGATGTCTTCGAGGATTACACCGAAAAGGAAAGAAACCGCCTCTTCGGCGCGCCGCCGGCGACGGTTTGGGAAAATATGCAGGGGTTTGAGAATCATCCCGAGAAGGTTGCCGCCATCACGGTGGGCGGCGCTCTGCGTCCGCAGATCATCGAGGCATTCAAGGCGGGCGCTCTCCTGCGCTGGAAGACGGAACTCATCAGCCGCATCATTCCTGAGAATCGCGACATCGTGCGCAAGGCAAAGGAAGTGCAGGCGACCTTCGTGACGGATCAGGACTCCTACAACTGGAACAAGATCAACGGCATTCGCTCGTATCTCGCGAAGGACAGCATCGACGAAAAATCTCTGTTCACGCTTCTCATCAAGGCTTTGAACGAAGGCGATTACGCCGTGGCATCGGGTCTGCAGGTGGAGATGTATGACAAGATCGAGGAACTCAAGGCGCTTTATGATGCCTATATCAAGAATATGATCTGATGGCTTGCCGCCAAAAAGCGCTTTCGCGGGCGCTTTTTGGCGGCAATTACGTTTCTCAATAAATATGGTACGTCTTCCAGGGAATCTGCTCGACCTTGACCGTCTTTAGAAAATCGACGATGTCCTTTCTGCCATAGTAGCGCGGATTGCCGTCCTTGTCCTGCGACATCAGGATGATGGGCATGTTGCGGAAGAAGGGGGCGATCTCATTGCGGAACGATACGGCGCGAGCCGTGTACTGCGTGACGTGGGGTTTGACGACGACGATGGCGAAGGTCACGCCCTGCTCGATGATGACGGATCCATGAACTTTGATCATGCGGTGTCTCCTTGTGCAATTTTGAAGAATCGTAGAAAATCTATGCAGAATCAAACCATATTTTTATTGTAAAAGACTTCGGGAGTATTGACAATCCCCAATAAACAGAGTTAATATAAAGATGAAAACAACATATTGTTGGAGACAGGTGTCGCAAGACTTAATAGGGAATTCGGTAGAAGCCGGAGCGGTCCCGCCACTGTAAGAGGAGTCCTTCATAAAAGGCCACTGGAGAAATCTCTGGGAAGGCATGATTGGACGATGAATCTGAGCCAGGAGAACTGCCTGTTTTGACATCACCGTCAGCGCGATTTGCGCTGGTACCTGCGAGCGATGGGTAGGGGATTTTGTCATTTCACGGCAGGCTCTCCGGCGCAGATTTGCACCGGATTTTTTATTGGAAAATGCACTTTGCACGGACATGATGTGCAGAAGAGATTTCCTGCAAGCCTGTTCACGAAAATGACGAAGCCGCCCTCGACTGCAGGGCGGCTTTTTGTTGTATTCCGTATTATTTCAAGGGAGGCTGTGGAAATATGAGCAATGAGACAAAGGGTCAGGACGAGAATCTTGACCTGCAGGCCATCTTGAAGAAGGCCGAACAGCAAACGAGTTTCCCCGATGTGCCGCTCGACGAATTTGAACCGCCGACGTATGACGAGTGGAAAGAGGCATGCGTCGAACTCTTGAAGGGGGCGCCCTTCGAGAAAAAGATGTTCACGAAAACGTACGAGGGCATCACCTTCGAGCCGATGTATACGCACAAGATGACGGACGAGATCCTGCCGAGGACGGACTTCCCTGGCATGGACAACTTCCTGCGCGGTGTGCGTCCGAACGGCTATATCGAACAGCCCTGGGGCATCGCGCAGTCGTGCGATGAGACGCTGCCCGAGGAAAACAACGAACTCTTGCACCGTGAAGTGGAGAAGGGATCGACGATCTACAACATCCGCCTCGATTCGGCGACGCTCCTCAACAAGGATGCCAAGGACGCTGAAAAAATCGGTGATGAAGGCTGCAATATTACGACGGTCGAGGATATGCACACGACGCTCAACGGTTTGAAGCTCGACCAGCATCCGCTCTATATCTATGCGGGCGCGTCGTCCCTGCCGATGCTGTCTCTCGTCGCTGCGTCCGTCAAGTCTGACGGCGGTGATCTCGCGAAGCTCGGCGGCTTCGTGGGAGCAGATCCCTTGGGCGAGTTGATTCAGCGCGGCGAGAACTACGCTTCGCTGCCCCAGCTCTACGATGAAATGGCGGAGGCTGCTCTCTGGGCGAAGCAGTATGCGCCGAATCTCAAGACGATCATGGTGCGCAGCGATGCCGTTTCGCGCGGCGGCGCCAACGACGTGCAGGAAGTTGCCTCGACGCTCGCCGTCGGTGTCGCTTACCTGCGTGCCCTCATGGAACGCGGGCTTACGGTCGACGAGGCGGCAGGGCAGATGATGTTCGGCTTCTCGATGGGCGCGAACTTCTTCCTGCAGATTGCGAAGCTTCGTGCGGTTCGCCCGATTTGGGCGCAGATCGTCAAGGCGTTCGGCGGCGGAGAAGAGGCGCAGCGCATCCACGTACATGCACGTCCCGCATTGTTTTTCAAGACGGTTTACGATCCTTACGTCAACATGTTGCGCAACACGACGGAGATCTTCTCAGGTGTCGTCGGCGGACTTGACTCCTTTGAGAACGCTCCGTTCGATGAGCCGATTCGCAAAGGTGATGAGTTCTCGCGCCGCATCGCGCGCAATGTGCAGATCATGCTGCAGGAAGAATTCGGCCTCATGCAGCCGATCGATCCGGCGGGCGGCTCTTGGGCAGTCGAGACGCTGACGAAAGAAATTCAGGAAAAGATTTGGGCAGAATTCCAGACGATCGAGGGCAAGGGCGGTATCGTCAAGGCTCTCGAAGCGGGCTACGTGCAGGAGGAAGTCGGTAAGACGCTCGAAGCGCGGTTCAAGAGTCTCGAACTGCGCAAGGATCGCATCGTCGGAAATAACATGTATCCGAATATGACAGAGCAGCTTCTTGATCCGCGCACAGAGGATGTGGCGGAACTTCTGGAAAAGCGCAAGAAGGATGTCGAAGCCTATCTCGCTGATGTGGACGAAGCGTTCAAGAAGGAATGCCTTGCAGCATTGAAGAATGCGGGCAAGGGTGAGAAAGCGGAAGCGGCTGTCAAGGCAGCGAAGGCCGGTGCGACGATTGCGGAGCTTCGCGAGGCCTTGCAGACGGGCGAGGCAGCCGAGAAGATCACGGCAATTGAAGCGCACCGCTGGAGTGAGCGCTACGAAGCGCTGCGCCGCATCACGGAGGAGTACCGCGCAAGCCACAACGGTGATAATGTCAAAGTGTTCCTTGCGAACATGGGACCCATTCCTCAGCACAAGGCGCGCGCGGATTTCTCGACGAGCTTCCTGCAGGTCGGTGCCTTTGAAGTGCTGTTGAACGACGGCTTCAAGACGACGGATGAGGCGGCTGCCGCTGCGAAGGAATCGGGTGCTGACGCTGTCGTCATCTGCTCGACCGATCCGACGTATCCGGAAATTGTGCCCGAGCTCGCGCCGAAACTGCGCGCGGCATTGCCTGCGGCTACGATCTTCCTCGCGGGCGCTGCGCCGAAGGATTTGGAGCCAATTTATCGCGAAGCGGGCGTGGATGACTTCATTTCCGTGCGTGCCAACTGCTACAAGACACTGCAGATGCTGCAGAAGAAGAAAGGAATGATTCAGTGATGGCACAGAACCCTGATTTCACGAAAATCAACCTTGAGGGTGCGCCTGCTCATAAAGAGGCGGATTGGCGCAAACGCTTGGAAGCTTCGACGGGCATGAGCTATGACTCGCTGATGGAGAGCACGATGGAGAAGATTCCCATCAAGCCTTTCTACAATCACGATGAATACGATCATATGAACCACTTGGAGTTTGCGAGCGGCATCCCGCCGTGCCTCAGAGGACCGTACTCGACGATGTACGTTTTCCGTCCGTGGACGGTGCGTCAGTACGCAGGTTTCTCGACGGCGGAGGAATCGAACGCCTTCTACCGCAGAAACCTTGCGGCCGGTCAGAAGGGTCTTTCCATCGCCTTCGATCTGCCGACGCATCGCGGCTACGACGCCGACAATCCGCGCGTCATCGGTGACGTCGGCAAGGCGGGCGTCTCGGTTTGCTCAATGCTCGACATGAACATCCTCTTCTCGGGCATTCCGCTCGACCAGATGTCGGTTTCCATGACGATGAACGGCGCCGTTTTGCCGATTCTCGCCTTCTTCATCCAGTCGGGCGTCGAGCAGGGCGTTGACAAGAAGATCATGGCGGGTACGATTCAGAACGACATCCTCAAGGAATTCATGGTGCGCAACACGTACATCTATCCGCCGGATATGTCGATGCGCATCATCGGCGATATCTTCGAGTACACGACGAAATATATGCCGAAGTTCAACAGCATTTCCATTTCGGGCTACCACATGCAGGAGGCTGGCGCGACGGCAGACATCGAGCTTGGCTACACGCTTGCCGACGGTCTCGAATACATCCGTACGGGCATCAAGGCGGGACTTCCGATCGACGCCTTCGCAAAGCGCCTGTCGTTCTTCTGGGCAATCGGCAAGAACTACTTCATGGAAATCGCCAAGATGCGTGCGGCGCGCGTCCTCTGGGCGAAGATCGTCAAGTCGTTCGGCGCGGAAAATCCCAAATCCATGGCGCTTCGCACGCATTCGCAGACTTCGGGCTGGTCGCTTACGGCGCAGGATCCGTTCAACAACATCGCGCGCACGGCGATGGAAGCGATGGGCGCGGCTCTCGGGCACACGCAGTCGCTGCACACGAACGCTCTCGACGAGGCCATCGCTCTGCCGACGGACTTCTCGGCTCGCATCGCACGCAATACGCAGCTCTACATTCAGGATGAGACGAGCGTCTGCAAGATCATCGACCCGTGGGGCGGCTCCTACTACGTCGAAGCCCTCACGAACGAGATCATTCGCCGCTCTTGGGCCCATATTCAGGAAGTCGAATCCCTCGGCGGCATGGCGAAGGCGATTCCGACGGGTCTGCCGAAGATGCGCATCGAGGAGGCTGCAGCACGTCGTCAGGCGAGAATCGATTCGGGCAACGAGACGATTGTCGGCTTGAACAAGTACCGCTTGGAGAAGGAAGATCCGCTGGAAATCCTCGCGATCGACAACACCGCTGTGCGTCAGGCTCAGGTCGAGCGCCTCGAAAAACTGCGTGCAAACCGCAACGAGGACGACGTGCGCGCCGCCTTGGAAGCCATCACGAAGGCCGCCGAGACGCGCGACAACGGCAATCTCTTGGAATGCGCGGTCGAAGCGGCGCGCGTGCGCTGCTCGCTCGGCGAGATTTCGGATGCCGTGGAAAAGGTTTCGGGTCGCTATCAGGCCGTCATTCATACGATTTCGGGCGTCTACTCTTCGGAGTTTACGGATAAGACGGAGCTGGACAAGGCGCGTGCGCTTGCCGATGATTTTGAAAAGCTCACGGGTCGCCGGCCGCGTATCTTTGTCGCCAAGATGGGTCAGGACGGTCACGATCGCGGACAGAAGGTCATCGCCTCCTCCTTCGCTGACATGGGTTGGGACGTCGATGTCGGACCTCTGTTCCAGACGCCGGATGAGACGGCGCAGGATGCCGTCGATAACGACGTTCACATGGTCGGCTTCAGCTCGCTGGCTGCCGGTCACAACACGCTTCTGCCGGCTCTTGTGGAAGAACTCAAGAAGCTTGGGCGCGAGGACATCATGGTCTGCATCGGCGGCGTCATCCCCGTGCAGGACTATGACCACCTCTACAAGAGCGGCGCGGTCGCTATCTTCGCTCCGGGAACGAACATCCCCGAGGCGGGCGTCAAACTCCTGAAACTCTTGATTGGACGTGCAAAGGAAGAAATGGCTGCGGGGTAACGACCATGGCGAAATACACGAACACGAAGCCGGACTGGGTGCCGGAGAACGCGGACAAGAATTTTGCCACGAGCGTCATGAGCGGCATTGACGGCATCAAGGATCTGACGGTCGGCAACATCAACCCGGATCTTGGAAAGACAGGTTTCCGAAGGAATCGCATGATTCTTGATGTGGAAGACTATGTGAAAGGCGTGGCCGCGGGGGATCGCATGATCCTCTCGCGCGCCATCACGCTCATTGAAAGCAACAGTCCGCGTCATTTCCCGAAGGCGCAGAGGGTGCTGCAGGATCTCCTTCCCCATACGGGGAAGGCTCTGCGCATCGGCATCACAGGCGTCCCGGGAGCGGGAAAGAGCACGATGATCGAGGCTTTTGGCAACATGCTCTGCGACATGGGGCATCGCGTCGCAGTCCTGACGGTCGATCCGACAAGCTCGGTGACGAAAGGCTCGATTCTTGGAGACAAAACGCGCATGGGCACGCTTTCGCGCAGGGAAGAGGCATTCATTCGCCCGTCGCCTGCCGGAGGCACTTTGGGCGGTGTCGCGAGGAAAAGTCGTGAGACAATGCTTCTTTGCGAGGCGGCCGGCTATGATGTCATCCTCATCGAAACCGTCGGCGTCGGACAGTCGGAAACGACGGTTCGCTCGATGGTCGACTTCTTCCTGCTCGTCGTTCTGACGGGGGCAGGAGATGAGCTGCAAGGCATCAAGAAGGGCATCATGGAACTGGCGGACGCCATCGTCATCAACAAGGCAGACGGAGACAATCGTACGAAAGCTCAGGTCGCACGCGGCGAGTACGAGCGTATGATCGAGTACATTCGTCCCGCGACGCCAGGCTGGCAGACGCATGCCTACCTCGTTTCTGCCTTGGAAAAGACGGGATTGAAAGAGCTTTGGGATGTCATTCGCATCTTTGAGAGCACGACGAAGGAGAATGGCGCTTTCCGGAAGCGTCGTGAAAGTCAGCTGCTCGATTGGATGAACAGCATGATCGACGAGCACCTGCACAACCTCTTCTTTGATGATCCTGTGATTCTGGGGCGTATGCCGGAAGTGCGCGATGCCGTGCTCAAGGGGACGGTGTCCCCCTCGCAGGGTGTGGCGGAGCTTATCCATGTCTTCGACATCCATCGTGCTTCGGATCGCCATGTCGATCTTCTGCATCCCCATGAGGAGGGATGATCCTTGTATACGAAACGGCTATATGTCTCTGGCGGCAGCTTCTACGAGCTGCAGGCGGTTTTCGATCATGTGCCCGGCGTCGTCGCGACGCGTACCGGCTATATTGATGCACAGAGTGAGGAGCCGTCGTATGATGCAGTGAAAAGCGGTTGGATCAAGGCTGTCATGGGACTGGAAATCGCCTACAACCCGAAGAAGACAGATATATCGCAGCTTTTGGACATCCTCTTCGCCGTCGTCAATCCCTATGAAAAGGATGGACAGGGGGCGGCGAAAGGGCCGATGTACCAAAGTGGCGTATACTACGTCGATGCAGAGGATGCGCCGCTCGTCGAATATCACATGAATTTCATCGTGAATCGCGGCAGACCTCCTGCCGCGACGGAAGCGAACGTGACGGTCAACGACCCGAATCATAACAAGAAGTTGACGCGTCACTGCTATGCAAAAGCTGCGCCTCTCGTAAGCTTCCATCCAGCGGAGCCTGAGCGGCAGCAGTATCTCGCTCGTCATCCGTACCGCAAGACAACGATTGATTTCAAGCGGCTGCGCGAGCTGGGGATATTGCAATAGGAAAAGCATCAAAGAAGTATGGGAAATATCTGTGCTTCCTCAAGCCCCGGCTGCACTTCTTGTGTGCCGGGGCTTAGATTTTATGGGGACGGTCTGTGCCTTTTGGGCTTGACTTCTCGAAGTTTCCCTGTACAATAAAAGCATTGTAGTGTGGAGGAGTGAGTGCGATGGCGAAGGAGATGCGAAGCGGCTACACGACAGGAGCCTGTGCGGCGGCTGGGACGAAGGCGGCGCTTCTTTTTCTTGACGGAGAGTATTGCGAGAAAGTGACGATCATGGCTCTCGACGGCACGCCGCTTCACATTCCGATTCAAGAAGTCATCCGCACGTCGTCGGGAGCGCGCGCCGAGGTCGTGAAGTTCTCAGGAGATGATCCAGACATCACGAATGGCGTTTCCGTCTTTACGGAAGTCGTCGTTCGCCCTGAGGGGAGCGGTGTTCATTTCCATGCGGGGCGCGGCATCGGCACGGTCACGAAGCCAGGGCTTTCCGTGCCGCCGGGCGAGCCGTCGATCAATCCGGGGCCTCGCCAGCTGATTCGCAACGTCATCGAGGAAATCCTCGGCAAGGACGGCAGTGCGGACGTCACGATTTCGATTCCCGCAGGTGAGGAACTTGCAAAACGCACGCTGAATCCGATCCTTGGCATCGTCGGCGGCATTTCCGTCATCGGCACGACGGGCGTCCTGCGCCCTATGTCGGAGGAAGGCTTCAAAAACTCTCTCGTGCCGCAGATGGATGTGGCTCTTGCAGCAGGCTTCGATACGCAGATCTTCGTGCCGGGCAAGATGGGCGAAAATGCGGCGGTGCGCTTCGGCCTGCCGCGCGAGGCTGTCGTGCAGACGAGCAACTTCATCGGTTTCATGTTGGAGCGTGCAGCGGAAAGAAAGCTCAAGCGCGTGCTGCTCTTCGGTCATATCGGCAAGCTCTCGAAGGTTGCGGCAGGTGTATTCTACACGCACAACCGCATAGCGGACGGTCGCTTGGAAGCGCTCGCTGCCTACGCAGCGGCGGAGGGTCTGCCGCAGGAAGCGGTGCGCCGCATCCTTGCGGCGACGACGACGGAAGAGGCCTTGCCGCTTTTTGCCGAATACGGTTTGGAGCGGGTCTATGGCATTCTTTGCGCGCGTGCTTCGGCTCGCGCCGAGCGGTACGTATTCCAAGATCTGCGCGTGGGAACGGCGATGACGACGCTCAAGGGGGAGCTCTTGGGCATGGATGATACAGCAAGAGAGATAGGCAGGGATTTTCATTGGAACATAGAATCGTAGTGGCAGGCATCGGACCGGGCAATCCAGATTTTGTCCTGCCGGCGGCACGCGCTGCCATCGAGGGCGCGGAGGTGCTCGTCGGCGGCAGCCGCGCCCTGGCGGATTTCGCCAGGCAAGGGCAGGAGACGATGACGATTCGCGGCGATATAGACGCCGTCCTTTCGTTCATTCGGGAGAAGATTCAAAAGACGCACGTCGTCGTCATGGTTTCAGGCGATCCAGGCTATTATTCGCTGCTCGATGCTCTGCGGCGTGAGTTCCCGCCACAGGCGCTCGTCGTCATCCCCGGCGTAAGTTCCCTGCAGATGGCATTTGCGCGCCTTGCTCTGCCTTGGCATGAGGCGAGACTTGCGTCCTTCCACGGGCGCGTGCCGCAGGCGAAAGAGATTGCTTACAAGGAGGGCGCCCTGCTCGGGCTTTTGACGGATCGATCGAACAATTCGCGCACGATTGCACAGCGCCTTATGGAGCTTGGTTGGCCGTCTTCTGCAGAGCTTCATATATGCTCACGGCTGTCTTATGAAGATGAGGAAATCATTCATACGACACTTGCTGAGGCGGCGTCTGCAGCGGAAATCTCTCATGGTGTTTTGGTGGTGAAGGCATGAAACATTTTTTAGGCATCGAAGACGAAGAATTCATCCGCGGCAAAGTGCCGATGACGAAGAAGGAGATCCGCATCCTGACACTGGCGGGGGCGAAGATCGGAAAAAATGATATCGTTTGCGATATCGGCGCCGGCACGGGGTCGCTTTCCATTGAGGCGGCGCTTCTGGCGAAGGCGGGTCATGTCTACGCCGTGGAGCGCAAAAAAGAAGCGGTCGAACTCATCCGTCAGAATGCGGCGAAATTCGGCATCGAGAACATCACGATCATCGAGAGCGAGGCGCCGGCAGGATTGGAGCAGCTGCCCGAACGGCTTGATGCGGCGATCATCGGTGGCACGGGAAGCCATCTGGAAGAGATCCTTGAATTTCTCGACAAACGATTGAAACCCGGCGGCTTCATCGTCATCAACTGCATCACGGTACAGACGCTCGCGAGTTCACTCGCCTACATGCGAAAGAAGAGCGGCTATCTCTATGATACCGTCCAGGTGCAGGTCAATCGCCTGAAGAAGGTCGGTCCTTACGATATGGCGGAGGCGATCAACCCCGTCTACATCATTTCCTGCCATAAGGCAAACGTGTAACAGGAGGAAGAACATGCAGGTATACATTGTCGGTGCGGGCGCAGGCGATCCCGAGCTCATCACGGTCAAGGGGCAAAAGCTGCTGCAAAAGGCCGATGTCATCATCTATGCGGGTTCGCTCGTCAATCCCGCCCTTTTGGGCTTTGCCAAGGAAGGCGCGGAGATTCACGATTCCGCCTCAATGACGCTCCCCGAGGTCATTGAGACGATAGAGAAGGCGGTGGCGAAAGATCTCATGGTCGTGCGCCTTCATACGGGCGATCCGAGCATCTACGGTGCGATTCAAGAGCAGATGGATGCGCTCAAGAAGAAGGGGATTGATTTTGAGGTCGTGCCGGGCGTCAGCTCCTTCCTCGCGACGGCTGCCGCTTTGAAGCAGGAGTATACGCTTCCCGGAATCTCGCAGACGGTCATCATCACGCGCAACGAGGGGCGTACGCCCGTGCCCGAGCGGGAGAAGCTGCGCTCGCTTGCCGCACATCAGGCAACGATGTGCATCTTCCTCAGCATCACGATGCTCGCGGATGTCGTGAAGGAGCTTATCGAGGGCGGCTATGCGCCCTCGACGCCGATCGCCATCGTGCAGCGCGCCTCGTGGCCCGAGCAGAAGATCGTGCGCGCGACATTGGAAACCATCGTGGAGGAAATTGCCGACAAGGGCATCGACCGCACGGCGATGATCGTCGTCAGCCGCTGCCTCGGTGCAGATTATGAGCTTTCTCGCCTCTACGCGCCGGAGTTCAGCCACATGTTCCGCGAAGCAAGCAAATGAGATGCGCGGTTTTCACGGCGACGCCGCGCGGCACGAAGACGGCTCTTCGCGTTCGCGCATCGCTTGATGCGAGCGTCGATATCTTCGGCAAGGCAGGGCAGGAAATGCCGGCGGGAGTACGCGTTTATGAGCGCCTCGCGCCGCAGGTAGCGGCGGCATTTCGCCAGTATGACGCGCTTATTTTCATCATGGCGACGGGAATTGCCGTGCGCATGATTGCGGGTTCTTTGAAGAGCAAGTTGGAAGATCCGGCCGTTCTCGTGCTCGACGAGGAGGCGCAGCATGTCATCAGTCTGCTTTCGGGTCACATTGGCGGCGCGAACGAGCTGACGCGCGAGCTTGCGGCATCGCTCGGCGCAGATCCAGTCATCACGACGGCAACGGACGTGCAGAAGAAGCTTGCCGTCGATGTCGCCGCCGCGCGCCTTGCGCTGCGCCCCTCGCCGAAGGAGCAGATCAAGCGGTTCAACAGCGCCGTGCTTGACGATGCGGCGATTCGTTATGTGATCGACGAGAATCTCGCGCGTGCGAGCTTTTACAAGAAGCGGCTTGACGATATGGGGTTGACGGCGCTGTTCGGACGGGAACTTCCGCCGAAGGGAGGCTTGACGGCCTTCATCACGGCGGATGAAAGTGTGCGGCGAGAAGATGTGATCTGCCTCGTGCCGCGCCGTCTCGTTGCCGGCATCGGCTGCAGACGCGGCACGGAGATGTCGGAGATACGGGTGGCATTGGAAGCGACCCTCACGAAGATCGGGCGCAGCATCGCAGATGTATCGCTTCTCGCGAGTACAGAGGCGAAGGCGGACGAGGCTGGGCTTCTTGCTTTGAGCGCGAAACTCAAGCGTGATATTCGCTTCCATTCCAACGAAAAGATGCAGGAGACAATCGACGCCTATGGGCTTTCTGAGTCTCCTTTTGTCAAGAAAAATATCGGCATCGGCAACGTCGCGGAAGCTGCAGCGCTCGCGAGCGTCCCCGCAGGACGACTTGCCCTTGCCAAGACGAGATTTGAGAAAGTGACGGTGGCACTTGTATGGGAAAAATAACAGTGGTGGGCATCGGTCCCGGAAGTTTGGAGGATATGACGCCGCGTGCGAAGCGGGCGATTGAGGAAGCGGCAGTCGTCGCAGGATATACGACGTACATCAAGCTCATCAAAGACCTCATCGGTGAGCGCGAGGTCATCGGCACGGGCATGATGCAGGAGATCGACCGCTGCCGCATGGCGGTGGAAACGGCGGCGAAGGGAAGAGATACGGTCGTCGTTTCGAGCGGCGATTCCGGCGTCTACGGCATGGCGGGACTCGTCTTGGAACTTCTCTTGCAGCGCGAAGCGAGCGATCGCCCCGAGTTCGGCGGCGTCATCGCCGGCATCTCGGCGGTCAATGCGGCGGCTTCGATCTTGGGCGCACCGCTCATGCACGACTTTGCCGTCATCAGTCTCAGCGACCTGCTGACGCCGTGGGAACTCATCAAGAAGCGTGCCAAGGCGGCGGCGGAAGCTGATTTCGTTGTCGCGCTCTACAATCCCAAGAGCAAGAAGCGCGTGCAGAACATCGAGGAGATCCGCGAGATATTCCTTGCCTGCCGTGCGGCAGATACGCCTGTCGGCATTGTGAACCATGCGGCGCGTGAAGCGGAGAGCAAGACGATTTCGACGCTTGAGAACTTCACGAAGGAAACGATCGACATGTTCTCGCTCGTCATCATCGGCAATAGCCGCACCTATGTGAAGGAAGGCTACATGATCACGCCGCGGGGCTACGAAGTATGATCTTCGTGGTAGCAGGTACACAGGACGGCAGGGAGCTTGCGGGTTTTCTGCTGGAAAAGGGGCAGAGTGTCACGGCGTCGGTCGTGAGCCGCTACGGTGAGGAGCTTTTGTCGCGCTATCCGGGCATCGTCATCAACGATCGTCCGCTCGATGAAGCAGCACTGGCGGAGTATTGCCGTGCGCATGGCGTCACTGTGCTCGTCGATGCAAGCCATCCTTATGCGGCGAATATTTCCGAAAATGCCATGCGCGCCTGCCGCGCGTGCGGCATCCCGTATATCCGCTATGAGAGACAGAGTGCGCCGCTCGATTATGAAAAGGCGCATTACGTCGCAGACTACGAGGAAGCGGCGAAAGTTGCGGCGGATTTGGGACGGAACATCTTTCTTACGACGGGCAGTCACAACCTCAAGGCGTTTACAGAAGCGCCTGCACTGAAAAAATGTGTGCTGACGGCACGCGTCCTGCCCGCCCCCGAAGTCATCGAGGAATGTACGGCGCTCGGCTTTCGCCCGAGCCATATCGTCGCCTTGCAGGGACCATTTTCCGAAGCGCTCAACGAGGAGCTTTACAAGAAGTATGAGGCGGATGTCGTCGTCACGAAGAACGGCGGCACGGTCGGCGGCGCCGATACGAAATTTGCGGCGGCAATGAATCTCGGCCTGCCGCTCGTCATCGTCGAACGGCCGCGCATCGCCTATGACAATATGGCGCAGACCTTTGAAGAGGTCTTGGCGTTTGTTCATAAAGCAGAGAAGTGAGGTTACAGCATGGACTTTATCAAACAGCCGATGGAAATCGAGAACCGCAGCATGGAGATCATCGCACCGTATCTGGCGGAGTATAAACTTTCCGAAGCGGAAATCAAGGTGTATTCGCGCATGATTCATGCGTCGGGCGATGTCGACTATGCGAAGGTGATCCGCGTTCATCCGCAGGCAATCGAGGCGATGCAGCAGGCGCTCAAGAAAGGGGCGCACATCTATACGGACGTCGAGATGGTGCGCACGGGCATCAACAAGAAGAAACTGGCATCCTTCGGCGGTGAGGTGCATTGCCTCGTAGCAGATGAGAAGATTGCCGCCGAAGCAAAGGCGCAGGGCATCACGCGCTCAATGGCTGCCATGCGTTCCTTCGGCAAGGCTCTCGATGGTGCGATCATCGCCATCGGCAATGCGCCGACGGCGCTCTTCGAGGTATTGCGCATGGTCGAGGAGGAAGGCATACGTCCGGCGGCCATCGTCGGCATCCCTGTCGGCTTCGTCGGGGCGGCAGATTCCAAGGAACTTTTGGCGAAGAACGACAAAGTGCCGTACATCACGGTGGAAGGCACGAAGGGCGGCAGCCCGATCGCGGCGTCCGTCGTCAATGCTGTCATGTATCTCATAGACAACACGCGCTGAGGAGATTTTGCCATGGAAGAGAAGATACCGCGTCTTGTCATCGCCGCGACGCAGAGCGGCTCGGGCAAGACGACGCTCGTGACGGGCATTCTCGCCGCACTGCGTGCGCAGGGGCTGCGCGTGCAGTCGTACAAGGTAGGCCCTGACTACATCGACCCCGGCTATCACGCGCTTGCGAGTGGGCTGCCCGCGCACAATCTCGACACATGGCTTATGCCGGCTGAACGTCTCAAGGAGATTTTTGCACGCACGGCCAAAGGTGCGGATCTTGCCGTTATCGAAGGCGTCATGGGGCTTTATGACGGCGGCAGGAAGGGCGTGAGTTCCACGGCAGAAATCGCCAAATTGCTCGACGCGCCCGTGCTGCTCGTTCTCGATGCGAAGTCGATGGGCGCATCGGCAGCGGCGATCGCGCTTGGTTTCCGCAGTTATGATCGTGAGGTCAACCTCGCGGGCGTTCTCCTGAACCGTCTGGGCTCGGATACGCATGAGGCGATGATACGCGAGGCGATGGCGAAGATTGACATGCCTGTCTTAGGGGCTATGCGACGCGACGAATCGCTGAAGATGCCGGAGCGTCACTTAGGCCTTCTGCCTGCCGAGGAGAACGAAGAGCGCGATGTTGTAAAGAAGATGGGCGAGGCGGCGGCGCATTCGGTCGATCTTGCGGCGCTCAGAAGGATTGCAGAAGCAGCCGCGCCATTGGCCTCGACGGAGGAGTTGCTTTTTTCTGCAAGGGAAAATGCAGAGCGACAGCCGTCCAAGGTGCGCCTTGCCGTCGCGCACGATGAGGCCTTTTCCTTTTATTATCCCGAGAGTCTTGATGTGTTGGAATCCTTTGGCGCGGAACTCGTCTTTTTCAGCCCGCTGCATGATACGGCTCTGCCTGAGGCGGCGGGCGTTCTCCTAGGCGGGGGCTTTCCTGAGATGTTTGCCGAAGAACTGACGGCGAATGCGTCGATGCGCCGTTCTCTCGCTGAGGCGGCGGCAGCAGGTGTGCCCATTTATGCCGAATGCGGCGGCTATATGTACTTGATGGAAAAACTCGTGGACTTCGAGGGAAAAGAACATGCGATGACGGGAATCGTTCCTGCTGTCGTACAGATGAACCGCAAACTGCAGATGGTCGGCTACGTTGAGGCGGAGCTTTGCAGCGATACGGTTCTCGGACCGCGAGGCAGGAAACTGCACGGTCACGAGTTTCATTTCTCGACGGAATTGCCGGGGGAAAAAGCGGATGCGGCGAGGGCCTTTATTTTTACGCGCATGAGGAATGGCGCGCACTATGCGGCAGGCTATGCCAAGGGGGCGGTTCTCGGCTCTTATCTGCACCTGCACTTTGCAGGCTGCCCTGAGGCGGCTGAGGCTTTCGTTGAGGCTTGCCGAGCGAGCAGGGAGAGGAGGAAGATGCATGGGTAAGATCGTCCTCGTCACGGGCGGTGCACGAAGCGGCAAGAGCCGTTTTGCCGAGCAGTACGCGGCGCGTTTCGGAAAGAAGGTTGCCTACATTGCGACGGCGGGCGTCTATGACGAGGAGATGGCATTTCGCGTCAAACTGCACCGTGAGCGGCGCCCCAAGGACTGGCATACATGGGAAGCGCCCGAGAACGCGCATCTTGCCATTGAGGAGGCAGGAAGGGCGCACGATATGATCCTCTTCGACTGCCTGACGCTCTACATCAGCAATCTGCTGTGTGCCTTGGAGAATGTCCGCGACTCTGCGGCAAATTATGAACTTATACGTGAGAAAATCAGCCTCCTGCTCGAAGCTGCAAAGGAGCAGGAAGGTACGACGCTTTTCGTGACGAACGAGGTCGGCGCGGGCATCGTGCCGGAAAATCATCTTGCACGCGAGTATCGCGACATCACGGGCATTGCCAACCAGCTGACGGCGCGTGCCGCAGATGAGGTGTACGTCGTTTCCTGCGGCATTGCCGTCGATTTCAAGAAATTGGCAGTGTCGTGGTAAGCTACACGCACAAACGTCCACTTTGTGGACATTGTGCGCCGCCCTTAAGGAAAGTTGCCCAATCAGCCTGCGCCTTCGGCTTGGCTTCTTGGACTTTCCTAGTAAAATATACTACAGGAATAGCATACTGCATCGCTTGACAGGAGGAATGGCTTTTGGCGAACTACATCATGATGATGGGGACAAGCTCGCATGTTGGAAAGAGCATCCTGACGACGGCGCTCTGCCGCATCTTTCGGCAGGAGGGGCGGCGCGTCGTCCCCTTCAAAGCGCAGAACATGGCGCTCAATTCCTATGTCACGAAAGATGGCTTGGAGATGGGGCGTGCGCAGGTCGCCCAGGCGGAAGCCGCGGGACTTGAACCATTCGTCGACATGAATCCCGTCTTGCTGAAGCCGACAGGAAACTCCTGCTCGCAGGTCGTGCTCATGGGAAAGCCTGTCGGCAATATGACAGCGAAGGAGTACCACCAAGGCTATTCGCTCAAAGCGTTTTCGGCGGTCAAAGAAGCGTTGGCGCGTCTCGATGCGGAGTACGAAACCGTCGTCATCGAGGGCGCGGGAAGCCCTGCGGAGGTCAATCTCAAGGCGAACGACATCGTCAACATGCGCGTGGCGAAGTATCTGAATGCGCCCGTTCTGCTCATTGCCGATGTCGATCGCGGCGGTGCGCTCGCTTCGCTCGTCGGCACTTTGGAGCTTTTGGAAGAGGATGAAAGAGTGCTCGTCAAGGGGCTTGTCGTCAACAAGTTTCGCGGCGACATCTCGCTCTTTACGCCTGCTGTCGAATTTTTGGAGAAAAAGACGGGCAAGCCTGTGCTCGGCGTCATCCCGCATATCGAGGAAATGGGCATTGACGACGAAGATTCCGTATCCTTGGAGGATAAGGCAGAAAGGGCGGAAGAGAAGGAACTCAATCTTGCTGTCATCCGTACGCCGAAGATTTCCAACTTCACGGATTTTGACAGTTTGGAAAGCGAGCCGGACGTGGCGCTACGCTATGTGCATGAAGCGGCGGCTCTCGGTACGCCCGATTTGATTCTGTTGCCGGGCAGCAAGAATACGTCGGAGGACATGCGTTGGCTCGAAAAAACGGGACTTGCCTCGAAGATTCGCGAGGCGCACGAAAAGGGAACGGCCGTCATCGGTATATGCGGCGGCTACCAGATGCTTGGCAAGCGCATATTGGATCCGCACCATACGGAATCTTCTTTTGACAGTACGGATGGGCTGGGGCTTCTTGGTCTGCAGACGACATTTCATGAAAACAAGTTGACTTCGCAGGTCGTAGCTTCAGCTAGGGATTTTTCGTTTCTTGGCAAGCGGATTTCTGTCGATGATATCAAGGGCTATGAAATTCATATGGGAACGACGGAGTTCCTGTGCGATAGGGACAGTCATCCGCTCTGCGTGAAAGAGAGACGCGGCGAAGTTTGTGACGCTGCGGAAGGTACGGTAAATGAAGAAGAAAACGTCTTTGGTACATACATCCATGGATTTTTCGATCACGATGGGCTGCGCCGTGCGATTCTCAATGCCTTGCGCGAAAAGAAAGGGCTTCCTGCGCTCGCTGTGACGCGCAATCGCTACCGCGAGAAGGAGGAGAGCTATGACCGCCTTGCTGCCGTCGTGCGTGCGCATCTCGATATGGATAAGCTGCGCGAAATCATGGGGGAGAAGGTCGGATGCTGACGGCTGTCCTTGCGTTCTTCATCGACTGCATTCTCGGCGATCCGCGTTCGCGCTTCCATCCCGTCGTATTGATGGGAAATCTTATCGCTTGGCTGGAGCATTGCTTTTATCGTCCCGAAGATACGAATGAGAAGAAACTGCTCTGCGGCGGCATGCTCGCCCTCATCGTGCTCGTCGTTTGTTACGAGGCTGCATGGTGCATCCTGCGGCTTTTGGGGCTTATCCCCTTGCCGCATGTGGGCATGGCGCTGGAAGCTTTGCTGCTCGCCTTCATGATCTCGCCGAAGAGCCTTGCGGCGGCAGGCATGGAGATACGCGCCCTCCTGAAGGCGGGCGATCTGCCGGAAGCGCGCAGAAAAGTCGGCTGGATCGTGGGGCGCGACACGGAAAAGCTCAGCGTGCCGGAAGTGTCGCGCGCCGCGATCGAGACCGTGGCGGAAAACACGGTTGACGGCGTTCTTGCACCGCTCTTTTTCTATCTGATCGGCGGGCTGCCGCTCGCTGTGCTCTATCGCGCGGCGAATACTATGGATTCGATGCTCGGCTACAAGAACGCGAAGTATTTGTACTTTGGCAGGGTGGCGGCGCGTCTCGACGATGTGCTCAATTACATTCCCGCGCGCATTGCGGGTGTTCTTTTCGTGCTCGCGGCCTTTTTCCTGGGCTTCGACGGGCGCGGCGCTTGGCGCATGCTGCATCGCGATGCGGCGAAGCACCCAAGCCCGAACGGGGGGCACGCCGAAGCGCCTACGGCGGGTGCACTCGGCATACGCTTGGGCGGCAACAACTATTACTTCGGCGAGCCGCATTTTCGCGCCTATATGGGAGAGGCGCGGCGTGAAATTGAAGCCGATGACATACAGAAGACCGTGCGCCTCATGTATACGGTCACGATTCTTTTTCTGCTCTTGACGTATGGCGGGTTCCTTCTTTGGCAGCAGAGGGGGATGCTTTTTTAGTGTAGACGTGAAGCATTGGGGGTGGTTTTTTGCGTGCGTTTTTCATCGGTCTGCAGTTTCTCACGCGCATTTCGATCGTGGAGCAAAAGGATTGGTGTGAGAAGGATTTTGCCGACAGCGTGCGTTATTTTCCGCTGATCGGCTTGGTGCTCGGCATCATTTATGCGGCCTTTGCCGCACTGCTGTTGAGTTTTTTGCCGCAAAACGGCATTCTCTTGCCGCATCATGTCGTTGCGGCAATCTTGCTGATACTGCCTATTCTCCTGACGGGCGGGCTTCATTGCGACGGCTTCATGGACACGATGGACGGACTGTTTTCGGGACGCTCTCGCGAGCGCATGTTGGAAATCATGAAGGACAGCCGCGTGGGGGCGAACGGTGTTTTTGCCTTCGTCCTGTTGATGATTTTCGACTGGTCGATCCTGCTTGACCTGCTGCAAAGCGCATGGCTTTTTCCAGCTCTGTTCGCCATGCCCATTGTTTCACGCCTGATGATGGTCGTCGCCATTTCCTCCTTTCCCTATGCACGTCCTGTGGGCATGGGCAAGGCATTCAAAGATGGCGGCACGAAGTCCGTCCTTTACGGAGCTTTTTTTTATACGCTTATCCTCGTGTTTTTTCCAGGTGTCGCAGCATGTTTTTTCGGCATCATTCCTTTGGATGCTGCGGGACTGTCCTCGTGGGTTCTTTCCATGACGGCGGTCATATTTGCTGCGCTTCTCTTTACGATTTTTTTTGCAAGCTATGCGACGCGTCATCTCGGCGGCTTGACCGGAGACGTCTATGGTGCGATTACGACATTGACGGAAACGCTTGTGCTTTTGAGTTTCTTGGTGTTTTCTTCGGTTAGCTGCTAGTGTAATATAAAGACGTTCGGCTTTCTTTCTGCTCCATGCAGGAAGAAGGGAACCCGTTGTAGAAGGAAAAGTACATCGGGTTTCTGTTGTCTTTGAAAAACTATACGCGCAAACGTCCACTTTGTGGATATTGTACGCGGTTCTTACATGAGAGAAGGGAGGACGAGGTTCTGCAAAAATATGAACATGGGGGCAATGTCTATGAGAAATGCCCGACTGGCGGAGCGTGGCTGGATTTCAGTGCAAATATCAATCCTCTCGGCCTGTCACCTCGTGTGCGGGAAGCCATTTTTTCCCATGTTGATGGCATCGTCAATTATCCTGATCCTGAGGCGCGTGCCTTGAAGACGGCGATCGCTTCTTTTTATGGCGTGCCGCAGAAAAAAATCGTGCTCGGCAACGGCGCAGCGGAACTCTTTTACTGCTTCTTCTATATCGTGCGCCCGAAGCGCCTGCTCCTGCCCGTCCCGTCCTTCAGTGAATATGAAAGGGCGGCGCGTGCCGCAGGTGTGAAGGTCGTATATCTTCCGCTGTTGAAAAAGCATGGGTTTTCTCTTGATTTGGAAGCGGCGGTGCAGCAGTTTTCGAAGGAAGACGTCATTCTGCTTTGCAGTCCGAACAATCCGACGGGACGTCTCTGGGAGCGAAAAGAATTGTGTGTGCTGCTGGAAAAAGCAGAGGAGCGAGGCATATACGTCGTGATGGATGAATCCTTCTTGGATTTTCGTGAAGATGGAGAGGGATATACTTCGCGCCATCTGACGAACGAATATCCGCATCTCTTCGTCGTCCAATCCATGACGAAGTTCTTTGCCCTGCCAGGATTACGACTGGGCTTCGGCATTGCTGAACCGAATCTTTGCCGACAGTTGGAAAGCGGCAAAGATGTTTGGAATGTGAATTTTCTTGCTCAAGCGGCAGGTGTTGCTGCTCTTTCCGACACGGTCTACCATGAAGCGGCACGCTCTTTTGTCCGCAGGGAAAAAAAGTTTCTTGCTGCGGAACTGGCAAAATTGCCAGGGATTGAGGTCTTTGCACCCTCCGTGAATTTTATTCTTTTCCATTTGCAGCAGGGAAAGGTGTTTTTACAACAGCTTATTATGGCTTTGCGAGAGAGAGGAATCTTGCTGCGCGATTGCAGCAATTATTCGGGGTTGGATGGGGCGTACTTGCGTGCCGCTGTACGTTCTCGTGCAGACAATGAACGATTGCTCGAAGCCATGCATGAAGTTTGGAAGGAATGAGATGCAGTATGACAAAGATTTATCTTGTTCGACATGGATTGACCGAGTGGAATTCCGGCGGTCGTTTTCAAGGGCATTCTGATATTGCCTTGGCAGAAAAAGGTGTGAAACAGGCTGAATGCCTCGCCAGACATTTTCCCGCAGAGAAGATTGATGCCATCTATTCTAGTGATTTGCAGCGTGCCGCTTCGACGGCAGGGTTTATTGCCGAACGCTTTGGCTGCGAGGTAAGGAAGACGGAAAATTTGCGGGAAATGAACTTTGGCGAGTGGGAAGGTCTTACCTTCGAGCAAATCAGCGCCAAGTGGCCGGAAGCTGGAAAGCAGATTTTCTTTACACCGGATGAGCTTAAGCCGCCTGGAGGGGAGACCTTTGAGGATGTAGAAAAAAGAGCCTCGCGAGAATTGGAGAAAATCACTGCCGCTCATGTGGGTGAGCACGTCGTTCTCGTAGCGCACGGAGCCTTTTTGCGCACGATTCTGGCGTATGCCCTTCATATACCGCTGCGATATGTCTGGCGAATCCGACAGGGGAATACGGCGATCAGCCGCCTCACGCACGGCGGCAATCACTTCACGGTTGATTATGTGAATAATGTCGCGCATTTGCAGCATCTCGAATTCACTGATGAAGACTGATTGTGCCGTATGTTTATCCATTGGCACGCACAAGGGATGAAAATTTTTCAAAAAGATGTTGACATCTTCAGCGTGTTCGTGTAATATAGCATTCGTTGTCGCACAGAACGACAGCAAGAAGCTCGAAAAAATTCAAAAAGGTGCTTGACAATCCCTCGCGGATGAAGTAAGATAGCCGAGTCGCCTGTGAAGAACGAGCGGCGAACAGCCGAAACAATTCGGCGGTGTTCCTTGAAAACTAAACAATGCAGAAATGAATCATCTATATGATTCAAGCCAGATGTCCATCAAGAGGAATCTTGATGAAACATCGATTGTGAACTACATTTGTAAAAGCAATCGACAATTTCTTTATGCGATTCGAAAGAATCGTATCCAAAGATAAAAAAGAGCCAATTCGGCTCTCTGCAAACTGCAAAGTGATTTTCTCCGCCACGACTGTCCTACAGTCGGAAGTGGAGAAAAACACAGAGATTTTTGTGCTAGGCGAGGCGCAGCGAAGCGACGCCCCGGAAGCGCACTCATGTGCGCTGAGGACGCGACGCGAAGCTGCAACGAAGCATAGCGCAAAAAGATCA